>CAZXYP010000463.1:2993-3449 GCA_964644955.1 uncultured Anaerolineales bacterium
CCAAACCATGTTTCTCGCGAAACGCCCGTACTTGCTCGTCGCGCGCGCGGTCGCCCAGCGCCGCCGCGGCAGGGTCGCCGGGAACGATATGTGAAATCGTAAACGTAATGATGGTCACGCCGAGCAGGACGAGGACAATGCCAATCGAGCGGCGCGCGAGATAATTCCAAAAATTCATGGCTTGTAGGATACAGGTTGCAGGATACAGGTTGCAGGCATCTTGCGTCTTGTATCCCGTGTCTTGTCTCTTGCTACCTGCCGGTTGCCTCCAACACCGCCAGCGTCAAACGCGCCACACACACCAGACGCTCGCGTTCGTCCACGATGCGAATATCCCAAATCTGCGTCGCATTGCCGAGATGAATCGGACGCGCCGTGCCGAACACAAAACCCTCGCGCACCGAACGTACGTGATTGCAGTTCAATTCCAAACCGACCACAATCTTTTTTTCGATT
>CAZXYP010000464.1:0-3427 GCA_964644955.1 uncultured Anaerolineales bacterium
GTACGCGCTGGACCGCTATCGGAATCAATTGTTTATCGTGCAAACGCCCGCCGCGCAATTGGTGGCAACGCTCGCGATGAATCAAGCGCCGAACGACGCGGTCTTTGACGCGCAACGGAATGTGGTGGTGGTGTCGAATGCGGACAGTGACAATCTCTTGGTCGTGGACGCGGCAGCCACAAAGGTGAGCAACACGATTCCCCTTGCGGTCAATCTCAACGCGCTCGCCGCGAACCCACAACGCAATCGCGTGTACGCGGCGGACGGCGCGACCAATTCCGTTGTGGTCATTCAAGATGACCGCGTGATTGGGCAAGTGCCAACAGGAAACAATCCGGTTGACCTCGCAGTGGATTCTGCCGCGCAGCGACTCTATGTGGCGGCAAGCGCGGACGGCACCTTGACTGTCATTGACGAGGACACCCTTCAAGTCGTCGAACGCCAATTTATCACCTCGACATTGACAACGGTAGCGGTGGACTCACTCCAACAAAAATTGTTTGCCGGGAGCTATTTGCTCGATCTCGCGAATCTTGCACCGCAAACGACATTTTTTGCGAGAGGTTTGACGCTGGACTCGAAAACGATCCCGCAGTTTGAACGCGCAAATCCCGCATTGTCCAAACTCTATGCCTTGGCGAGCAACGGAGTGCCGGGCTCGAACGCGCGCTTGACGTTGTACCGTTTTTTGTATGACGCGTGGAATGACCCGAAACTTTTGGGCAGCAAGAACGGCGGCAACACAACTGCGCTGGCAATAGACCCGACGACCAACAACTTGTTTGCGACCAATACGCATCCGCTTGCGTTCAACTATGGCTTGGATGTGTTTGATGCGCAAGACCAACTTGTGCAATCGCTGAGTTTGAATTCGCACACGGCGGATATGGTTGTGAACCCGGCAACGCATCATCTCTTTCTCGCGCATCCGCCGACAAATATCCCTGTGCTGCGCGAACCAAAACCGGAATTCAACACCGTGGAAATTCTGGACACGCGTACTTTGGGGCGCGTGGGTTCCGTGGCAGTGCCGAACGCGCCGTGGCGCATGGCGCGTGTGGGCGATAAAATCTATGTCGCGGGACAACGCGATGGAGTGTTGACGATTTTGGGTGATGCATTCGCGCCCAGACCCCCCGCGCCGACGCCGACGCTCACACCGACGCCGTTCCCTACATGGACGCCCGCGCCGAATGTCGCGCCAAGGGCAACGACCGCGCCGCGCGCAAACGTTTCCTGCCGTTTTGGTCCGCCGCCACCGTTTGCGGAATTGTGGCTCGAATACCTCGCGGAGTTGGGTTGTCCGACGGATGTGGCTGCGGAGGGAAATTTCGCGGTGCAGACCTTCAAAGGCGGCTACATGTTTGACGATTTGCGTAACCCGAACGCGCAAAAAATCTATGTCTTGCTGCCCGACCAAATGTTCCTGGTCTATGATGACACCTGGCGCGAAGGCGACCCCGAACGCCCGTGCAATGAAATTCAGATTCCGGAAGGTCGCATTCATCCCAAACGCGGTTTTGGCAAAGTGTGGTGCGAGCATCCCGAAATTCAGAAACAGCTGCCGGGCGCGGTTGCGGATGAAGGCGGCATTACGCTTACCGTGCAAGATTTCGAGCGCGGCATGATGTGGGCGAATACACCGCGCGGTGTCATTACGCTGTTTCAGAACGGCACGTGGAAGTAAAAAGAAACGGCAGTCGCGCGATTGCGCCGACTGCTGTCTTGGGCTAACGTCTTTTTGAACGTGCACGTTTCAAGGCGCGCGGGCGGTGTGTTTGCTTGGCGGCTGGCGGCGCCAGACTCTTTTGTTTGTCAGGGATAAAATAGGTGCAAGCCAATGCGCCGTTGATTTGATGTTCCACCCGCTCAATGTCCGTCTCGAGCAAGCGGCGAAAGAGTTCGATTTCAAAATGGCACGCGGCTTGAAAACGGCATGCGACGCGATAAATGGCGCAGTTTTGTTCCTTGAGCCAAAAACCGCCCGGCGCTTTTTCCCAACGCGCCAGATAGCCGGCTTCTTCTTGAATTTTTGCAAGCTCTTGCACGCGTTCCGCCAGCGGTTTGCCGTTCATACGCGGAGCGAATTGCCTGTATAATTCATCCATCCGTCCGGCAAAAATTTGCGAGACGCGTTCTTCTCCTTCACGCACGCGGACCGCATCCAACAACTGCGTGGCAAGCAAATCGTAGCTTTTCGGAAAAATTTCGCGCCCTTGTTCTGTCAACGCAAACAAAAAGGTCGGACGTCCCGCCGCGCGGCGTTCGGTTTGCGCGTGGACCAGCCCATCGCGTTCCAAGAGGGTCAGGTGTCGGCGGATACCCATCGCGGTGATTTGCAAGTGCGCCGCGAGCTGTTGCGCGGTCTGCGCGCCGTGCGTGCGCAGGAGCGTTAAAATTTGGCGGCGGGTCGAGAGGTCTTTCATACGCGCCCCATTATACCGCAAGATTCGGAAAATGTAAATTTTATATACTTTATAAACAAAAATGTTGACAAATAGCACGCGCCGTGCTATAGTAACATCGTCAAAGGAGCAATGTGACTGCACCGTACTTGATTGTGGATGCGCACGAAGATCTCGCGTTCAACGCCATCGTTTTGGGGCGCGACCCGCGCCGTTCGGCGGCGGAAACGCGCGCGCAGGAACCGCCCAAAGGCGCGGACGGGATTGCGACGGTCGGACTGCCTGATTTTTTGGCGGGGAATGTGCGTGTCGTCTTTGGCACGCTGTATGTTTCGCCGCATACCAATCCCAATCCGGCAGGCAAAACCTATCAAACGCCCGAACAGGCGGAAGCATTGGCGCAAGAACAATTGGCGTTTTACGCGCTTTTGGCGGCTGACCCGCGCGTATCTTTGATCACGAATCGCGCGGACTTGAAACGCGTGGTGGAATCGCCGGAGCCGCGTTTGGGCATTGTGATTTTGATGGAAGGTGCGGACCCGATTGTCAAACCGCAAGATGTGACCAAATGGCAGGAGGGCGGGGTGCGGCTCGTCGGACCGGCGTGGAGCCAAACGCGCTACAGCGGCGGCACCGGCAAACCCGGACCCTTGACGCCGTTGGGCAAAGAATTGATGCGCGAACTGTCGCGCGCGAAAATGATTTTGGATATGTCGCACATGGCGGAAGAAAGTTTCATGCAGGCGCTCGATTTGTTTCAAGGCACGGTCGTGGCGAGTCATTCCAACGTGCGGAAATTTGTGCCGACCGACCGCCAATTGAGCGACGCGATGATTCGGGCATTGGTGAAACGCGATGGCGTGATTGGCGCGGTTTTTTATAATCAATTCCTGCAATATCAATGGCGTCAAAACGGCGCGGACAAAAATGCCGTTACGTTCGCGCGCGTTATCGAACACATGAAATACATTTGCGACCTCGCGGGCAGCACACGGCACTGCGGTATTGGTACGGATTTCGAT
>CAZXYP010000465.1:0-3395 GCA_964644955.1 uncultured Anaerolineales bacterium
AGTTTCGCTTCAGGAAAGGCGGTCATGCCGACGAGGTCGCAGCCCAATTGACGATTGATACGCGATTCGGCTTTGGTCGAAAACGCGGGACCTTCAATCACCACGAGCGTTCCGCCGTTATGAACCGTCGCGCCGACGCTTTTCGCGGCTTGAAACAATATCGCGTTGAGGTCGAGACAAAACGGGTCCGCCAAACTGATGTGCGCGACAATGCCGCCGCCAAAAAAAGTGTATTCGTGTTCGCGGTGCCGCGTGCGATCAAACAATTGGTCGGGAATAACAATGTCGAGCGGGGCGTAATCCTCACGCAGTGAACCAACCGCCGTAATGGAAATCAGGTATTTAACGCCCAACTGTTTGAATCCGTGTATGTTTGCGCGTGCGTGCAGTTCTGTCGGCGTGACGCGATGCCCGCGCCCGTGCCGCGCGAGAAACGCAACGCGAATTCCATCCAACGTGCCGGTGATGTACGCATCGCTCGGTTTTCCAAACGGCGTGTCCAAATGGACTTCCTGCACACCGGTCAATGCTTCAATTTGATACACACCGCTGCCGCCAATCACACCAAAACGAATTTCGTCCGTCATCCCATTTACTCCTGTGAGTTTTGTCCCGCGTTTCCGCTGCATTATAACAGATTGAAGTTTTGCGGCAAGCACCGATTTGAGTTACACAAGAGGTTGTGTGAAACAAAAAAAACCGCACCAACAACGGTACGGTCTCTTAGTGGAGCTGGCGGGAATTGACACGCTGACCCCCCGATTTTCATCAGGGCGTTGACTATCTCATGAACTTGCAATATGCTTTCCCCTCAACTGCAAGTTCCCCGGCGTATTGTAAGGAGGGTAATCTAGTTTTCCTCCTTACCCTAGTGTTCCATGCCTTGACGAATCCAGGTGTAGGAACCTATAAGTCGATGCAGGGCTTATTCTTTCGAAATCACCCCTCAGGATTTGCATACCCTATTCACTTTCGGTGTTAGCATTTCCTGATAAAGCCGGGTTTTTCCTGCAATATCACTACCGCAGGGGGCTCGTCGTCTATGGACAAACCCGCGTCCGAAAAGTTCGAACACAAATGACTACAAGCGTAGCCGGTCTTTAGGTCAAACCGAACATTTGCATGTTCCGTTCGATTCACTTGCGCAAACGGACTCGAACGGCAGAGTTGCTTGCGCCGAGCCGGTGGTGTTTCGTCGCTCGCTACCGGCGTTGCGAGCAAGATATCCCGACTTGGTGACGCCCAACATACGCGTTTCGGGAGAACCCGTATGCGGACGCCGCAGAATTAACTGCGGACTTGGTTAGCAAACGCTAACTGCCGATTAGGCAGCGAGCGGCAATGCCGCCAAGTTGGTGCGGTTGTTCGCACATACACTTTTGCCCGTTTTATCGCGGTCAGGCGCCGCGGCTTGCCACTTGTGAACAGCCCTCCCCGTCGAAGCCGTGCAGCCCCAAGTTCAGTTTTGAATTATATCATGCTTTGGCAAAACTCGCTGCTTCAGAGAGCGTCTTTTTTGTTATAATGATTTCGACGCGTAGATTTTGAAACGCAGAATGCAAGCCGGAGAAAGGAGGTCACCCGGCAGTATGACAGATTGTGTTTGAATTTCGCGCGAGGGCAAGCATAAGGCGTTGCCCATCCAAATGTACACAATGTGCGGAACACTGCCTCGCCCCCCGGTTACTATCAAGATTCACCTTCAAAAAACCGCATTGGCAACCATTTGCAATTCAATTGAAGCAGGAGGACGTTATGGGTACGGGAGACATAGAACAAACCAAAGACCAAATTGCCAATCATCTCCAATTTCTTGGTTATGATGTGGTCAAAGAAGAAAAAATTATTCGCGCCAAGCATCCCAAAAAGCCAAACATGGCGGCGCGGGTTTTTTCAGACGGTGTCCTCCACACATCGTACTGGGGCACAAACGATTATGCGAAACGTAATCGGCAAGGACTGTTGGAATATCTGAACGGACTGAATCTCGGCGCGAGTGTCGCCCGCTATTATGTGGACAAGGATAACGACCTTGTCATCGAGAGTTGGTATATGGGCGGCTATGAGCGGACAAATTACGGGCGATTTCTTGAATTGTGCGACGGCGACTTTGAAAAGTTCTTGAAAGTGGCAGAAACCGAATCGTATCTGAAATAGACCCATTCCGTGTCCACCGATTTCTCTATATTACGACAAGAGGCGCGTCGCGTGAATACAACAAAGAATCGGTGGACCACCCCCGTCATGTTAGCTCCCACAAAACAATTTCCGGCGGACAATGAAAACGCACGCGCGGCGCGCCGCCGCCTTCCAAACCAATCCCGCGCGTGACATACAATGTCAAGCCCCCGACATGCTTGCGCCCCATTTCAAAACGTTTGCCGTACAGCGACGACGCGTACAGCGCGCCGTAAAACGGAATGCGCACTTGACCTCCATGCGTATGCCCTGACAATTGCAAATCAATTCCCGCTTGTGATGCCTCCGGCGCGAGGTCGGGGGAGTGATACAGCAAAATCCGAAATCGTTCGCGTCCCGCGCCATTCAACACGCGCGTCAAATTCGGTCCGTCAATAAAGGGGCGATGCGAACAATTCAGACCGACGATTTCAATCATTTTGCCTTCGTGCTCGAGCATTACACACTCATCGCGCAGCCACGTCAGATTGTACATACCGCCAACAAGTTTCTCGACCACGTCGTGCGGATCCACAGCGGGACTGCCGCTCACAATGTAAACGCCTTTTGGCGCATTCCACTCCGCCAACACGGAACGCGCGTGCTCGTGCGCCAACGCATCTTGCGTATAGGACAAATTCAAAAAATCGCCGGAAAATAAAATCACATCCGGTTTGAGTTGGCGCGTCAGGTGTAACACATCGCGTTCGCGTTGGGTCAACCGTTCGACGTGAATATCGCCAAGATGCAAAACGCGCAGCGGACGCTTGAAACCAAGTTTCGGCGATTGCAGCGTTTGTTGCGTGACAACCAACCGATGCGGCTCGTACCAAAAACCGTAAAGCACCAGCGCGGTACCAACCGCTTCAACAAGAATCCACCACGGAAACGGCAGCAGCGCAAACGGCGCGCGACACAATGCTAACAAAAACGTCGGCGGTTTTGCCGGTCCGAATGATTTTCCGGCGCGCGGCAGTAACGCCAAAAGCGCCCAATCGCCGAGAAAAAACAAAAATAAAATGGCAGCTTGCAGCGGGTCAAAGCGCGTAAAGAGTGCGGCGACCAATCCGAGCAGCAGCGCAAAAAGAATCGCCGGAAACCTGTCGAGGAAATCGGCGATTCCTAAAAAGAAATCAAAATTGTTGCCGGTGTTGCCGGGGAATTTTGTGCGCTGTGTAAAGTCCTTTGATTCCATTTCACTCACAATTCATCATCCA
>CAZXYP010000466.1:0-3385 GCA_964644955.1 uncultured Anaerolineales bacterium
TCCTATCGCGTGTATTTCGCGATGTTTGTTTTGAATCTCGCGATTGTGGCGGGCGTGATTTATCTCTTGCGCCGCGAGCCCGCCCGCCCGGTCGTGGTGACGGCGCCGCCGACGCGTGCCGCGCGTGTGGAAACTTCCGGCGCACGCATCGTCGTCACGGTCAGCGGCGCAGTCAAGAATCCGGGCGCGGTCGAATTGCCAAGCGGCGCGCTGCTGGCGGAAGCATTACAGCAAGCTGGTGTGCAAGCGGATGCGGACTTGAGCAAACTCGATTTGACGCGTCCGCTGCGCGATGGCGATAAAATCATTGTGCCTACCAAAAGCGCAACGCGCGTCGCGAACGAAACCGCCGCCGCGCCGCCGACCGCCGCGCGCGTTTCCACCGTTAATACGACATCCGCGACCGCTGCGCCTCATACAAAACTGAATCTCAATACGGCAACGCTTGCGGAATTGGACGCGCTGCCGGGCATTGGGACTGCCTTGGCGCAAAGGATTTTGGACTATCGCGCGCAAAAGGGTGGTTTCAAAACGGTTGAAGAGTTGAAAGCGGTCAAAGGGATCGGCGAAAAATTGTTCGACGACATCAAGGAGTTGATAACCGTACAATGAAGCAAAATCCTTTTTCTATCCGCACGCTCGCCGCGGAATTTCGTTCTCCGTCGGCGTGGATTAATCTGTTGTTGATTTTTGTGCCGATTGCGATTTTGGTCGAGGTTTTCCACGGCGCCCCGACGGTGTTGTTTATCACTTCGGCATTGGGCATTGTACCGCTTGCGGGATTGTTGGGCGAGGCGACCGATGCGCTGTCCGTCAAAGCCGGCGACAAAATCGGCGGGCTGTTGAATGCGACGCTGGGCAACGCGGCGGAATTGATTATTACGATTGTGGCGCTGCAAGCCGGATTGCTCGAAGTGGTCAAGGCGTCCATTACGGGTTCGATTCTCGGCAACTTGCTGTTGGTGTTGGGCCTTTCGCTCTTGGCAGGCGGATTGAAAAATGGCACGCAGTTTTTTGACAAGCGCGGTGTGTCGGTCATGATGACGACCATGACGATTGCCATTATCGGTTTGGTCATTCCGACCATGTTTAGCTCCGCGATTGAAACGGTGAATCATGACGCGGTGGAATATCTTTCGATTGGCGTGGCAGTGGCGTTGATGGCGAGCTATATTCTGAGTCTGTTTTTTACGCTGCGCGGGATCCCCAAGAGCGACGAAATTGCGCAAGCCGAAGAAACGCCGACGCCGCACCATCACGGTCCGCTGAGCGATATACGGATTGCGTTGGTGGTATTGGGAGTGGCGGTCGCGTTGATTGCGGTGCTTTCCGAGATTCTGGTCGGCGCGGTGGAACCGCTGGTCGAGGCGCAAGGACTTTCGGAATTATTTGTCGGCATCATCATTGTCCCAATCATCGGCAACGCGGCGGAACACCTCGTCGCGGTGGAAATGGCAATCAAGAATCGGATGGAATTGTCCATCGGCATCGCGGTCGGCTCGAGTTTGCAAATCGCGTTGTTTGTCGCGCCGGTGTTGGTTTTCATTGCGCTGTTGTTCGGACAGCAATTGACGCTGGTCTTTAATCAATTCGAAATCGCGGCGTTGATTGCGGCGGTCTTGATTACGGCATTGATTGCGCTCGACGGCGAGTCGAATTGGCTGGAGGGCGCGCAGCTGTTGATTGTGTATCTCATCCTCGCCATCGCGTTTTTCTTTTTGCCGAACGTCACCGAAGGCGCGCACGCGTTGTGGGTGCGATGAACAACTATTCCGTCCTCTGGTTCGACACCTTTCTATCCGCCGTTCCCGCCGAACAGACCGCGCGCGAGATTGATTTTCTCGCGCGCAATTTGTTGCAGCCCGCGTATCAAACTGTGTTGGATGTGTGCTGCGGCACGGGACGCCATACGCGCGAATTGTCCGCGCTCGGCTATCGCGTGACCGGACTCGATGCGAGCGCGTACGCGTTGGACATTGCGCGGCGCACGGACCCCGAAACAACGTATGTGCAAGGTGATATACGCGAGTTGGAAACCGCGCTGCGCGATGCGCCGCAAAAATCGTTCGACGCCGTTTTGAGTTTGTGGCAGAGTTTCGGTTATTTTGACGACGCGACGAACGAAAACCTTTTGCGCCAAATTGCGCTCTGCTTGAACCCGCGCGGCTGCTTGATTTTGGATCTCTACAATTCCGATTTTTATAAAACGCGGCAAGGCGGACACTTGGTCGAACGCGCCGGACGCACGTTTTGGGAAACCAAAGAATTGCGCGGGAATCGTTTGCGCGTGGAATTGGATTTTGGCGACGCGCGCGAAATTTTTGATTGGCAGATTTTTACGCCCGACGAAATCGCCGCGCTCGCCGCGCGCTGTGGTTTGGACGAAATGCTGCGCTGCGCGAATTTTGACGAAAACGTTTTGCCAAACGCGGATGCTCCGCGCATGCAATTTATTCTTCAAAGAACGGATGCCTAACGCCGCATGGACTTGATAACTCAACCGTACCGCGAAACAACAACGGCGCTATTGGAACAATTGCAGTCCGACGCTGCGCGCGGACTGACAACGACGGACGCGCAATCGCGCCTGACGCGTTTCGGCAAGAACGAATTACCGCACGTGCCGCCGGACCCCGCGTGGAAAAAATTTCTCGCGCAATTTCAGAATCCACTCACGACATTGCTGCTCGTCGCCACCGTAATTTCGTTTGTCGCGTGGGTGATTGAACACGAAGGCGGACTGCCGTACGAAACCCTCACGATTTTGGCGATTGTGATTTTGAATGCCGTGCTGGGGTACGTGCAAGAAAATCGCGCGGAACAAGCGGTCGCGGCTTTGCAAGCCATGTCCGCGCCGACCGCGCGGGTCTTGCGCGACGGCGCAATGCAAACCATTCATGCGAATGAGGTCGTGCCGGGCGATATTTTATTGATTGAAGAAGGCGATACGTTGCCCGCCGACGCGCGCGTTCTGGAATCCATCGCAATGCGCGTTGCCGAAAGCGCGCTCACGGGCGAAAGTTCCCCCGTATCCAAGGACAGCGAACCGATTCCCGATGAAGCGGGCATTGGCGACCAATCGAACATGTTGTTTAGCAGCACGGCAGTGACTTCGGGACGCGGGCGCGCCGTGGTGACGGCAACGGGCGCGTCAACCGAAATCGGCAAAATTGCCGGGACGCTGCAGGAACAAAAAGAAGAGCCAACGCCGCTGCAAAAGGAATTAGATTACGTCGGTGGTCTGCTCGGCAAAATTGTCATTGTCATTGCCGTGCTGATGGGACTGACGCTGTTGATTGCCAATCGCGATGCGCGTTCGCTGACCAATTTCATTGACATTTTGCTGCTCGCGGTCTCGCTGGCGGTGGCGGCGGTGCCGGAAGGA
>CAZXYP010000467.1:0-3348 GCA_964644955.1 uncultured Anaerolineales bacterium
CACATCCGAACCGTAGCCGAACACGCCGAACGCGGTTTGCGCGGCAGCGTCGGGAAAATCGCGTTCGAAAATCGGCAGGACGATTTCGTAAAAAAAGTCGCGCGAGATGTCAACGATGGATTCTGGCATTTCAAAAAAAACCTGAAAGGTTTTGCCACATCTCCGGCGACAAAACCAATCAGGTCCGACTGTAGGGGCGTTCAATTGAACGCCCCTACGAATTTTTATTTCGATGCCGCTTCGACGTTGGTCTTGTCATAGACGGTGAAAGGTCCCATCAACACGCGCAAACCATTCGCGCGCGTCGGGTCTTTGGTGATGGTGTAATTGCCCATGCGACCCGCGTTGAATTGTTCGCCTTCCACGCCTTTCAACTGTCCGTTAGCGAGGAGATACGTGAGATAGTACGTCAAGTAGCCGAGGTCCACGAACGACCAGAGCGCGAATTTCGGCGCACAGCCGTTGAGCGTGTATGAAACCATTTCGGCGGGCAAGCCCAAACCGCTGACCTTGACCTTGTCGCACAATTTTTCGTCTTGCATCGCTTTTGCGGCAGCAGCGATACCCACCGTCGTCGGCGCCATGATGAGTTTCAAGTTCGGGTACTTGTCCACGAGCGCCAACGCTTGCTTGTACGATTCTTCCGATTGGTCGTTGCCGTACACGGTATCCACCAATTTCAGTTTCGCGTATTTCGGATCTTTTAAAGCTTCGTTCATTGCTTTGATCCACGCGTTCTGATTCGCGGCATCCGGCGACGCGGACAAGACCGCAAATTCGCCGCCGTCCGGTCCGATGATGTCGAGCGCCATGTCTGCCATGACCTTGCCGGTTTCATTGAAATCTACTTGCGCGACAAAAACCTGTTCGCCCTCGGCGGACGGAATCGGTGAATCCCACGTCACCATCGTGATACCTTTGTCGCGCGCGGCTTTGGCAGCCGGAGCGATTTGGTCGCCCGCGTTGTTGGACAACATAATGCCGTTCACGCCCTGCGTCGTCTGATTCGTCACGATTTCAATCTGTCCCGCCGCGCTGTTTTCCGGCGTCGGTCCCGTGAACGTCAATGGTTCAGGATTACCCAATTCTTTTGCCGCTTCTTGCGCGCCGACATTTGCCTGATCAAAGACCAGAATGCCGAGGAACTTGGGCAGCAAAGTGAGTTTCAACGCTTTGCCTTTTTCGGCTTGGACGACGTTACCGCCGCCGCCCACTTCTTTGTCAATGTTATCTTTGTTGTAAACACTGAACGGGCCCATCTTGACGCGCAAACCATTCGCGCGTGTCGGGTCTTTGGTGATTTCGTATTCGCCCATGCGTCCGGCTTCAAACTTGACGCCCTCTTTTGCTTCAAGTTGACCCGTCGAGAGCATGTACGAAAGGTAATACGTGAGATAGCCGAGGTCTTTGAACGACCACAACGCAAATTCCGGCGCGCAGCCATTCTTGGTGTACGACACCATTTCGCTCGGCAAGCCGAGACCCGACACCTTCACCTTGTCGCACAATTTTTCGTCTTGCATCGCTTTTGCGGCAGCAGCGATACCCACCGTCGTCGGCGCCATGATGAGTTTCAAGTTCGGATGTTTGTCCACCAGCGCCAACGCTTGCTTGTACGATTCTTCCGATTGGTCGTTACCATACACAGTGTCAACCAATTTCAGTTTCGCGTATTTCGGGTCTTTGAGCGCTTCGTTCATCGCCGCAATCCACGCGTTCTGATTCGCGGCATCCGGCGACGCCGACAAGACGGCAAATTCGCCGCCGTCCGCACCCATGATGGACAATGCCATGTCCGCCATCACTTTGCCTGTCTCGGCAAAATCTACCTGGGCAATAAAAAATGCTTCGCCTTCGGCGGACGGAATCGGCGAATCCCACGTGACGACTTTGACGCCCTTGTCCATCGCGCCTTTGGCGGCGGGCGCGATTTGGTCGCCCGCGTTGTTGGACAACATGATGGCGTTGACGCCTTGCGTCGTCTGATTCGTCACGATTTCGATTTGTCCCGCCGCGCTGTTTTCGGGCGTGGGACCGGTATAGGTCAATTTTTCGGGATTGCCCAGTTCGGCAGCCGCTTCTTCGGCGCCTTCATGCGCCTGGTCGAACGGCAAGATGCCGAGGAATTTCGGCAGCAGCACCATCTTGACCGCTTTGCCCTTTTCGACCGTTACAGCGCCTGCCGCTGCCGGCGCCTGGGTCGGCTGTGCAGGCGCAGCGGTCGGTTGCGCCGGTGCGGCAGTCGGTTGCGCCGGTGCGGCGGTCGGTTGCGCGGGCGCTTGTGTCGGCGCGGGTGCGGCAGTCGGCGTGGGCGCGCCGCAGCCGACCAGTACAAAAACCGTCATCAAAATCAATCCCAGAATCGGGATGTAGCGTTTCAACATCATCTCCTCCTCCATGAGGTTTCATCTTCAAAACGGCGCGGGGAACGCCGTTTGACAATTCGGTTACAGATTCATTCTTTGTGTACGAATATTCGTCCGACCACCTCCGTTGACGCGTTCGAACAACACCAAATTTTTTGGGTCGTTCGTGTATCGTCGCGGAAACCGATTTTATTCTGCCGAAACTGTTTTGCCCGACACGGTTGGCGGCGCATTCGCCGCGCGTTGGCGCTGTCGGGCTTGTTGCAGGCGCGAAACAATGTTCGGAACAAGCACCGATAAAATCAACAACGCGCCGACAACTCCGGTTTGCGCGTTGCCGCTGATATTGAGCAAGCCCATGCCATTGCGTAAATTCAACACCAACAAAATCGAAAGCAGCACGCCAAACATACTGCCCACGCCGCCGAAAATACTGACGCCGCCGAGCAGCACAATCGTAATAATGTCGAGCTCAAAACCTTCCGCCGTGCTGCCGCGCACCGCGCCCAAACGCGCGGCATATAAAATTCCCGCGAGCGCTGCCACCAGTCCCGATACCACATACAATGCAAATTTCACACGCGGCACGCGCACGCCGGAATAACGCGCCACCTCTTTGCTGTTGCCAATCACAAATACATACCGCCCGAAACCGGAATAATGCAGCACGAACGTGGCGATAATGGCGCCGACGATAAAAAGCAAAATCGAAAGCGTGAAGGGTCCAAACAACGGCTGCTGTCCCAAATCATCAAACCACTGCGGAAAATCACCGATGGAGCGGTCTTCCAACAACACGCGCGCCAAACCGCGAAACATGATAAGCGTCGAAAGCGTGACGGCGAGCGAAGGCAGATTGGTGAACGCGACCCAAAACCCATTGAACGCGCCGCCGAGCAAACCGACCAGCAGTGCCACACCAATGCAAACCGCCATCGGCTGTCCCGCTTTCCACAAAAACGCCAACGTGCACGCGGACAAC
>CAZXYP010000468.1:0-3325 GCA_964644955.1 uncultured Anaerolineales bacterium
ATGCGGACGCGAGCTGCACCAACCGATTGCGCAAATCATTATCGTTCGCAAACGGAATCGTGAGCGTGAGCGTATAGCCGTTCGCGTTGGTGTCGAGACGTGCCTGTCCCGCGTTCGTTTGATTCAACGCGCTGACGACTTGTCCTGCCGCGCTCTGTGTCGCAGAGGACGGCGCGGGGTAAGGCAAGAGCTGCAACACGATTTCGCGCTGCTGCGGCATGGTCTTGATGCGTACGTGATTGAGCGCGAGCGCGTCGGCGGGCAGGTTGGTTGTGATTTGAAAACTGTCGCCCAAGACCGCGCGCGCGTGCGCGAGCGCGTTGGAAATGGCGCCTGCGTGAATGTCGGCGCGCGCGGCGGCGAGGCGCGCGAGTTTGATTTGATTGTCCAGGCGTTCGCGCGTATAGAGCGGACCCGCGCCGTCGGGCGAAACATTGCGCGCGTCGTCGAGCAGTTTCAATTCGCGCACATATTCGCCGCGCGTGTGCGCGTCGAGCGCGAGGTAAAACGTGTCTTCGGCGAGTTGTTTGCGCGCGTCGGCGTCGGCGGCGGTGCCAAGCAGTTTTTGCCACTGCGTCATGGCGAGGGCAATGTAATTGGTGTCGCGCGGTCCGGTCGGCGCGCCGGCGCGTTGTTCGTACAACCGCGCGAGTGTTTTCACGGCGTCGGGATTGTCGGGCGCGAGCCGCACGGCGGTTTCCATTGCGGCGACGGCTTGCGCGAGAAAATTGTCGCGGCGCGGTGAAGGTTCCGACGCGAGCGATTGATACACGCGTCCGAGTTCGAGCTGCGCGTTCGCGTCGTCGAGATTTTGCGCGGCGGTCGCGCGTTTTTCCGTGAGCGTTTGCCACACTGACGGGCGAATGAATGTCACGCCGGGGTCGGCTTCGGGATTGAGGTTCTGCCAGAGCCACGTGATTTTTTTGCCGTCGAATTGCGGCACGCTCGGGTCGAGCGCGATAAATTGTTCGCCGGTGGTTTCGGTTGGAAAATTCACGGTGATGCGCGCGGAACCGACCGCGTTTTTCCAGCGATTGCCGACCAACATGCCGTACGTGAAACGCGGAAACAAATCCGCGCCCAGGTCCTGCGTAAATTCTGCGACGATTTCTTTTTTCTCGTCGGGTTTGAGCGTCAATTCAAACGTGTACCAATTCACATCGCGCGCCGTGTCGCCGTACACAATATCGGCGGTGCCAGGCGCAAGCACGACGGGCTTGTTGTCGAGGAGCGCGCGGAACGCGGAAAATTGGGTTGGGTCAAACACTGCGCTTGCGCTCGCCTGCGCGGGAAAGCCGACGACGACCGTGACATCGTTCAATGTATCGGTGTTGTGAACTTTCCAGGTCAGAATTCCGCTTGCGAGCGTGTGTCCATCGCTTTCGCTCAGATTGGCGTCCACCGTCAGCGCGGACAACTCCACTGCCGTCTTGCGGTCGAGCGGCGCGAGCGTGACGGGAATGTTGGGTGCGGGCGTTTGCGCGGCGAGGGGGGGGGGGAGAGCAAAAGCGAAAAGTAAAAAAGCGCAAAGCGAAAACGCGAGAAAAATCTTGTACGGCATTGGCGGTATCTTAAGTGGGATGGGGGAGGGGGTCAAATCTACTGCCTGAAAGACGCTCCATGTTGTTTAGAAGTTCATTTTGGGCGCATTGACAATGTAATGCAATGCAATTATAGTCGCGGGGATTTCGGATGGGAGAAATTCCAAGATGAAGATTATCAATGACAATTGTCTTGCCGTATTGAATCCGGATGCATTCCCACCGGACAGGCAGCAGGTTGCGCTCACTTTTCTTGATCCACCATTCAATCAGGGCAAAGACTATGATTTTTTCGATGACGCCTTGCCGGAAGGCGAGTACTGGGAAATGATGCGCAGGGTTTGTACTCGAATTCATCATCTTACGGACGACGGCGGCGCGATCTATTTTATGCAACGCGAGAAAAATACAGAGTTTGTTTTGGGCTGTTTGAGAGAAACAGGATGGACGCTGCAAAACTTGATTGTGTGGACAAAACGCACTTCAGCCGTGCCCGGACTAAATCGATATGGTAAACAATATCAAATCATTGCGTATGCAACCAAAGGCAAGCGCCCGCGCGTCTTTAATCGTTTGCGGATTGATTTGCCCTTGCGTCCGGAGCACAAAATGCCGCGCCAAGATGGCGTGTTCGTAACAGACGTTTGGGATGATATTCGAGAATTGACTTCGGGATATTTTGCGGGCGATGAAGCGTTACGGGTTGAAAATGGCGAGCGCGCACATAAACAGCAAGCCCCCATCGCATTGTTGCTGCGTATCATTCTCTCCTCAACGAACGTGGGCGATGTTGTACTCGACCCTTTTGCCGGAACCGGAACGACCTTGGTGGTTGCCGAGCAATTAGCGCGCGCCGGCGTCGGCATTGAGATTGATCCCAAAAACGTAAAACTGATTCAAGCGCGCATTTCTGAACAGCGGGTTGCTGACTCGATCGAACCGCTGCGTGATTATTATCGCTACACTCCAAATCTCTTGAGCATTTGGCCGACGCATGAGGTGCCATTGGAGAACAAAACGACTGGCAGACAGCTCGCATTTCTGGAACAAAAGGTCAAATACAAAAATGGGCGTGCTTAGATTTTACACGGCATTGGCAATGACTTTGGTTCGCGACCCACGACAACTGACAGCCGCTTCGCTGGATGATTTGGCATCCGCATATTTGAATTTTGCATATATCGGCAATCGCAAGTCATTGGAAAGATTGGTACGAACGGAATGCATACAACTCAAAGAACGGTTGTCCGCGATCAATGGGAGAAACGTCGAACGTTTCAGATCGCGCGCGCCAGATATTGTTTCGCTTGTTGAGATGGTGCGCGCAGCGGATGACGCTGCGGGGGTCATTCAGAATTGGCTCGGAAGGGATTGGATAAAAGATTCGGGTGTTTTTCCTGATTTCCTTTTGGGCAGTGATGCTAACGACACTTTTGGCAATGGCGCGTTGCTTGAACTCAAAGACTCAAAGGAAGCGTCAATTGCCTCTTTTAACTCGACGATTCCTACTCGCTATAAATCTTTGGTTGACATCAAAAAAATCACCGGCAGCGCGAGGGTGGCAAATGCGGCTGCGCTTTATGATTTTCCACTATCTGTGAACGATGATTTCGTGGAACGTTTGCGCTCTTGTTTTTATCTGGTGCGTACGCGCTCCAAAACCCAATCACAAGCGCGGGTATCACTCGTTGAGGGCTCTTTTTTCGAGACCATGCCTAAAGATAAATTGCTGCAGGCGGTTTGGGGACAATTATTGGAGGCGGGTGGAATTTCCGGTATTGAGC
>CAZXYP010000469.1:0-3297 GCA_964644955.1 uncultured Anaerolineales bacterium
TGCTGGGACTGGGTGGGAGATTGTTGGACCTCCTGTTTCCGCCGCGCTGTGTCAACTGCAAAAAAAACAGCGCCGCACTCTGCCCGCAATGTTTCGACAGCATCAAACACATTCAACCTCCGTTCTGTATGCGTTGTTCGCACCTACTGCTTTCGGCGAACGCGCCCTGCCCCGAATGTCGCGCGCACCCGCGTCGCATTACGCGCATTCGCGCCGCCGCGTGGCATGAAGGCGCCATCCGCGAAGCCATTCACGCATTGAAATACAATCGTCGGCGTGACGTTGCCGCGCCCTTGGCGCAGCTGCTCGCGCCTTTGTGCATACAATCGGAATTCGCACCGGATCTGGTTACAAGCGTACCTCTGCATCCCGAACGTCAACGCGAACGCGGATACAATCAAGCCGAATTGCTCGCGGAACAAACCGCGCGCCTCGTGCGTTCTACCTACACGCGGCTTTTGGAACGCACCCGCGCGACCGCAGACCAAATCGGTTTGAACGCGCAAGACCGCCGCAGGAATGTGCATGACGCGTTTCACGCCAATCCAGCGTATCCTTTGACAGGCAAACGCGTTGTATTGATTGACGATGTGTGCACTACGGGCGCGACCTTGGATGCCTGCGCCGCGGCATTATTCGCCCGCGGCGCAACCGCAGTCTATGGCGTCACTGTAGCACGCGCACATGGATAGGGTTGTCCTTTACCAAAATCTAGATGATGGACCGGAGCGTGCATGGCACACTGCCAAATCTTGTACGGAGAGTACGCCCGGTCGAGGAGGCAAAGATGCAGCTGCTTATAACGGGCAAGAACATGAACGTCTCGGAACGCACCGAAGCGTATGTGCGTCAAAAGCTCGGACGGCTGGATCGGCATCTGAGTGAACCGGTGGAAGCGCGCGTGGAGCTCTCTACCGAAAACACAAAGAACGTGAATCAGCGCCAAATTGTTCAAGTCACCTTGGACAAAAACGGCACCATCATTCGCGCCGAAGAACGCTCCGCCGAAATGCGCGTGGCGGTAGATGCCGTGGTGGACAAATTGGACAAGCAGATTCGCCGGTACAAAGACAAACAAGTACGTAAACGCCGCGCACCCGTCGGCTTGGGCGAAGCCGTTGCGGAACAGACCGCCGAACCGCCGGAACCGGAACCGATGATTGTGCGAACAAAAAAATTCAAGACCTTGCCCATGAGTCCTCTGGAAGCCGTAGATCAGATGGAGTTGTTGGGACACTCGTTCTATCTCTTTCTCAACCAAGATACCGGTGAGATCAATGTCGTCTATCGCCGCAATGACGGGAACTATGGTGTTCTGGAGCCGCAGCTCGATTGAAACTCCTGATGGTGGCAGCACAAGATGCTGCCACCATTTTTTTGGCAAATCGAATGTGACAAAGCAAACGATATAGTATATGATAGGTTCGTGGGGCGGGACGTGCGCAGGCGAGTCGCCATGCAACGCCCGCCCACTTTCGTAATATATTGCGAAATCATTTAACAAAAGATGGGCAAGCTGTTTGTTTTGCCCATGATCTGTACGAGGCGGGTGGCAGCGCGTTTTTTTTCGTGCTATTTGTTGTGGATACCGGGCAATGCTTCCGGCGACACGAGAAATTGTTTTTGGCAAACCACGCGCGAGTGCTTCCCTATTATGGCGTCCGTTTGGACGCGCGTCGCGTTTGACGCGAGAAACCATTCTTACAGCGTTTGACGTTGGCTGTTGCACAAGTGTCGGCTTACGCTTACGCATTTTTTCTATTTTGGTTTCTTTTGATGTGCGCGGTATCTGTATTTCGCACCGAGCCACAGGAACACTCCGCCATCAGGTTTTTGCGATTGACTGCCGCAAAATTACCCTGCGCCTTCCTCGTCCATTTGAACAATCCATGACCGCTTGACGACACGCGAAACAGGACGCGTGCTGCACGCGCACAGCTGCGCCCAAAAGGCAGACGGCGTCCGGTCATGGCATTGTCCGACCCAAGGAAGGGTTCTCGTGCCACCACGTAAAAAACAACCAAATAAAAATGCGCCGCCGCAATGGAAGCGCATGGATTTGCATTTGCATACACCCGCGTCAGCGGATTATCGCGAGTCCGGCGTTACGTATCTCGATATCCTGAAAAAAGCGGAACAAAAGGGACTCGACATTATTGCCATCACCGACCACAATACCGCGGCGGGCTATCGGCGATACATTGACGAAATCGAAGACCTCGAACTCCTCGAACGCCGCAATCGGCTCACGGAGGAAGAAAAACTACAACTCCAAGAGTTTCGCCGCCTGCGCGAAAAAATTCTGGTGCTGCCCGGCTTTGAACTCACCTGCACGCTCGGTTTTCATGTCCTCGGAATTTTTCCACCCGAAACCACCGTCCGCGAACTCGAACACTTGTTGTTGAATCTACACGTGCCGCCGGAAAAATTGGATGTCGGTTCCGGCGAAGTCGGTGCGACGAGTGATGTCCTCACCGCCTATCGTCTCATTAACGAAGCCGGCGGTTTGGCAATCGCCGCCCACGCGAATTCATCGCACGGCGTCGCAATGCCCGGTTTTGATTTTGGCGGACAGACGCGCATCGCATACACGCAAGATGAAAATCTGCACGCACTCGAAGTGACCGACCTCACTTCCAAATCGCGCCGCCGCACCCAAATGTTTTTCAGCGGCACCAAACCGGAATACCCGCGCAAGATGCACTGCATTCAAGGCAGTGACGCGCATCGTTTAAACGGCATTCCCGGGAACAATCAAGAGCTGGGCGTCGGCGATCGCCCGACCGAAATTTTATTGCCCGAACTTTCCTTTGACGCCATCATGGATGTTTTGCTCGGACGCGATTTTTCCAAGACGCGTCCCTACGTCCCCGCCGCGCTGAATGAATTTGACCCGCTGTATGCCGCGCGTGAAGAAGGGGATTCGCTCGTCCAAGCGTTTCATGAAAGCGTCGGCAAGCACGGCGTGGACCGCCGCATTTTGCAGGATATCGTCGCGCTCGCCAACACTAACGGCGGCACCATCTATGTCGGCGCCAGCGCCAATATCCGCCAACCGATTCAAGGCATTCCAAAACCGGTCGAAACCGCCAATCAACTTCGCAACGAAATTAACAAACACATCGTCCCGCCGCTCGACGTGCAAATTGACACGCTCAAGACCACAGGCAAAATTATTCTGCAAATGATTGTGCCGCGCGGTAGTGAAGTGCCGTATGCGCTGGATTCGACTCAAATTTTTGTGCGCTCGGAAAACGAAACCTCGCTCGCGGTGCGCGATGAAATTGTCAATCTGGT
>CAZXYP010000470.1:0-3283 GCA_964644955.1 uncultured Anaerolineales bacterium
CTTTGCAAATAGCGCGCGACCTCATATGCCGGGCGTTCGGTATGGTTTGACAATCCGACAACGGCGATGGTTTCGGCTTGGCGCAGAATTTTTTCGAGTGGGTCCATGAATGATTTTTCGCGTGTGCGATTCGCTTTCGGTACGTAAAAATGGACAAGGCGATATATTCCGCCTTGTCCCTCCGGTAACGAATCGGTTAGATTAACGCGGCGCGTGCAGCAGCGCTTCCACCAAATCGGCGGCAGTTTCGTGCGTTGTTGCGTCAGACGCGTCGCCGTGAACTTTTTCAATGCACTCGAGCGCGTATTTTTGCGCCACGAGTCCGCTTACGCCGCGTATGGCTTGTTGAATTGCCGAAAGCTGGTCCAATACCTCGCGACACGCGCGTTCCTGTTCAATCATGCGTTGAATGCCGCGCACCTGACCTTCGATGCGCCGCAAGCGTTTCATAATTTCATCGCGTTCTGGCGAAACCCGGACAGACGAGAGCTGCCGCGCGGTGGCGTGCGCTGTTTTGCGTGCCATGCTATTTCGCGAGCGGCGTCGCGAGGAGGGCGTCCAGTTTTGCGCGCAATGCCTCGCGCGGTTGGCGCGGCACGCCGACCATGCGGTCCACTTCGCGCCCGTCTTTGAAAAAAATCAACGTCGGGATGCCCATGATTTGATAGCGCGTCGGCGTCATCGGGTTGGCATCGGTATCCATTTTGGCAACCAACGCCTTGTCGCCGTACTCTTTTGCCAAATCTTCGACATGCGGCGCAATCATGCGGCAAGGACCGCACCATGCTGCCCAAAAATCAACCACTGCGGGTTTTTCGGACCTTAAAACCGTTTGTTCAAAATCAGAATCTGTCACATGCACCGGACTTTTGTCCATGTACCGCCTCCTGCGCGATGGAATCGCAATCAAATGATTTCATATACCCCAGTGGGGTATGCTTTCATTGTATTATGTTTCGTCGGCGCGTCAATTCTTACGGGCAGAACTTTGCGCCGACGCGGTTGAAAAAATACGGGCGCCGCGCGGCGCCCGTATTCGGTTTTTGTTTCGCGTCCGTAAAGCATTCAACTCTTTGCTTCGTCCAAAATCGGGTCTTCGAGGACGTCACTGAAATCGCCTTCATAAGTTTTCAGCATCCGCGCCACGCGCACCACGTCATCCGCGTCCAGGCGCGGCAAACGACGATAATAATTCCATTCTGCTGTGTCGAGGTCGGTCGCGTAGGTGCGAATGGCGTTTTGGTGTTGAACGCCAATCACAAGCCGTTGTGAGTCGCACATGGCGCAGCGCAGGCGAAAGACGCTGTACTGCGGCGCGGATTCCACCAGGGAAATATCCTGTGGACGAAACCGACGCGCGCAACTTTCACAGCGCAAACGACGTGTCATCAACGCCGCAATGTCGAGGAATTTTCCGGATTCATCCAAAAGGGGTCAACTCCAGTCTCGTGTGAGTGGTGTTCAAGCGTTTTCACGCTCGACCATTACGCGCACGCCTGCCGGCACCTCGGGGTGCAATTTGACCGGCACGCGGCGTTCTCCCAAATCTTTGATGGGATGTTCCAGTTCAATCTTGCGTTTGTCAAGATGAATTTGATGTTCCTTTTCCAGGCGTTCGGCAATATCGCCGGCGGTGATGGCTCCAAACAGGCGGTCGTTCGCGCCCGCTTTGACCGTAAACGTCAATACAATCCCATTCAAGGTATTTGCCAAGAGCTGTGCTTCTTGCAAGGTTTCCGCTTCGCGTTTTGCCGAGGCGAGTTTTAACGCGTCAGCTTGTTTGACGGCGGCGGTCGAGGCAATCACGGCAAGATGGCGCGGCAAGAGATAATTGCGGGCGTACCCATCGGCAACATTTTTCGTCTGCCCGGCTTTGCCAATGCCGGGTACATCCTTGACCAGTAAAATTTCCATCGTTCCTCCTGTAGGGGACGCATTTTAGCATAGCGCACGGAAAAATGCCAAGCGTATCGCGTCGAGGGGATGGGCGTTACGATTTTGGATTCCTATTCGACGGAGTGCCTGCCCAGAGCGCGCGAAGGGTCGAATTTGCGATGCGTTGCGGTGAACTATGTTCGCAACGAATTGCGCTTCGCCCGATAGCGATTCGGAATCGCAACAATAAGAACGCCGAGGTCTGCGGCGAAGCGCATAGATTCGCTATCGCAGACGCTCTTGCCGTAACGTCCGCAGGGACGTTTTGCGTTTTCGTTGCTGCAAATTCGATTTGCCCGAAAACTTGCCCCCAATGTAAATTGCACCCGCGTCCGGCGCGCGTCTTGACAGGTGCATACACGCGCGTAGAATGGAATCGTTCCAGACTGTGAGAGGTTCCATGAATCGTTTCGTACTCATCCTGATATTTTCTTTCGGCTTGACCGCCTGCTCAATCCCTACCGCAGTTCCCAAGCCCACCCTGCCATCTTTTTCTCCGGTGGCGCTCGCGCAAACGACAAACGCGCCGACCCCCACAAGGGATCCGCGACATACACTCACACCGACCCTTGCGCCAACCCCGACACCGCAATTTCCTCTCCAAACCGCCACGGCTTTGCCATCGCCGACGCTTACGACTCCGGCGGTGCTAGGGCAAATCGAATTGTTTGATTTGCCGGGCGAAGGGCGCGAACCCGAAGCGCTGGCGCAGTTGAAGGATGTGACGTATGTGGCAAATCGCGGTACCAACAATCTCGCGTTGGTCAAACAAAACCGCGTCGAAAAATATCTCGCGCTCGACGTATCCCCGTGGACCTTGGCAGCCGATGCGGCGCGCAATCGCGTGTACGTCGGAACCTATCTCACGCCGACGTTGCTGATGCTCGAGGACGAACGCGTGGTCAGACAAACGGCGGCGAATTCGCGGGTGAACGCGTTAGCCGTGAACGGCGATACATTGTACGTCGCGCGCGATGACGACGCCATCATCGAACGTTACGATGCCAATACGTTGACCAAAAAAGACGAATTGCTTTTGCCGGATGCGTTCGCAGTCAACAGTTTGGTTGTGGACGCCGCGCGTAATCGTTTGTACGCCGGAATCTATGAAAAGATTGTGGCAGTGGATTTGGCAAATTTCCAAGAATTGTTTCGGATGCAGGTGCCGGGACTGTATGCGCGTTTTGCCGTGAATCCTCAAGACGGTTCGATTTGGAGCGGCGCGTATGATGGCGAATCTTCGCGCGCGTACGTTTTGGGCTATGCCCCGGATGGCAAAGAAATCGGGCGACTCTATGCGGGTTCGGGCTTGGCGGCTTTGACATTTGACAATGCCGCCCGGTTGTAC
>CAZXYP010000471.1:0-3265 GCA_964644955.1 uncultured Anaerolineales bacterium
TGCGCGCGATGGCAAAAGGCCCCGACGCGCGGCATCAGCCCTTAACCGGCATTCTGCGCCCCGCCCTGTATGTGCCGGAAACTAAAGCAATCGGCGCGCTCTTTGGCGAAATGCAAAAACAAAAAATCCAACTTGCGATTGTGTTGGACGAATACGGCGGCACGGCGGGGATGGTGACGATTGAAGAATTGATTGAAGAAGTGGTCGGACCGGTGAGCGACGAATTGGCGACCAACGCGCCCTCCGTGCGCCGTTTGGAAGACGGACAATTCGAAGCCGATGCGATGCTTGGCGTGGACGAAGTGAATGAAATGCTGAAAATGGATTTGCCCGAATCGGATGATTACGAAACGCTCGCGGGCTTGCTCATGACACGGCTCGGACGGGTGCCGCGCGAAGGGGAAACCACGCGTATCGGCAGCGTCAAAATCACTGTTTTGCAAACCAACGGTCCAAGAATTGAAAAACTTGTGCTTGCGCGCATCACAGACAAAAAATGAAAAACGCGACACCGCTGGAGGTGTCGCGTTTCATTTAGCCCGTCGCGCGTTCAGAGTTCTTTGGCTCCATTTTTAAATATGCTTCCGTCCACACAAGCGAACGCGCCAAGATGGGACCGATATCCATAGTTCGTCTCCTCACTCCTGCATACGTGCCGCAAGCCAGCGATGCGCGGCGGCGCGGAACAGCCCCCACTCGCGCCATTGTCCAGGCAAACTCGCAAGATAGTGCGCGGTCGCTTGCAGCTCCATGACGTCCGCGTCCATAAATCCCGAAATCGCTTCCTCCGGGTCGGTTGGATTTGGCGCCGCCGTAAATGGCTCGGTCTCGAACACAAAAGACGGATAGACCAATTCTTTGCCCTGCACAAAAAACACATTTTCCAAAACGCCCCACAGCCGCAGAGACGCGGGATGAAAACCAATTTCCTCATCACTCTCGCGCCGCGCCGCGTCGTCCGCCGCTTCGCCTTGATGAATCCCGCCCGTTGGCAGACGATACACATTTTCGGGATAGTGCGATTTGGTGTGCAGTAGGACATATCCCGGCGCGCGGGGCACAACCAAAACAATTTCGCCGCGGCGCCGCGTCAGATTTGTAACCCATTCGCCAAAGCCATTGGATAACGCGGTAAATTCAAACGTTGCGCGCCCCGGTTCGCCGTACTGCCGCGCCAATTCGGCAATCTCTTGTTCAATGTCCATTGGCGAGCGCTTTTAATTTGTTTTTGAATTCGCGCAGTGCCGCGTGCGCTGTCAAATCATACGTCAACGGCGTCACGGAAACGACGCGGTCTATCAACACCGCGCAAATATCCGAATCGCGTTCCAAAGTTTCGCGATTCACGACCACATCATAACCGACAAACTGTCCGCCCTCGACCGTTGAACGAAAGTATGCTTGATGCGACGCGCGCGTCACGCGCCCTTTTGTCTTGACCGTTGCATCGCTCGGCACATTCACATTCACCACCGGCGCCAGCTGCCCGAGTTTTCGCGTTAAAATTTGCTCTGCCATTTTCCGCGTCCATTGCGCCGCGACGGCAAAATCAATATCGGGACTGTGCGATAAATGATACGCCTTGTCCGTTTCCAGTGACACGGCAAGCGCCGGCACGCCATCCGCCGCCGCTTCCAATGCGGCGCCCACCGTTCCGCTAATGGTCAAACCACTGCCCAAGTTTTCGCCATAGTTGATGCCGCTCACCAACAACGCGGGACGGCGCGGCACTTCCAGCATCAACGCATATCGCACACACACCGCCGGCGACGCGTCCACCGCAATCGTTTGCACGCGCGAATTCGACACCCGTCGCGTTGTGCGTACGACCGGGCGCGGCTTCCACGAAAACGAACGCCCTTTGGAAGATTGCTGCTCGCGCGGCGCCACAATCATCAATTCACCCAAGCCGCGCAGCGCGCGCACCGCCGCGAGCAAACCGGGCGATTCCACGCCATCATCATTCGTCAACAGAATCAGAGGTTTCACCATCATCACATCAACGCGCCAACATGTTGGCAAGAATGACCAGCGACAGGGCGACGCCGATAAACAATGCCGGTCCGGCAAACGAAAAGGCGCGGCTCTCGCGCTCGACCCAAAACGCGCCGGCAGCGCACAACAACGCCACGACCAACGCGAGCAGACCGAGCATTTGAAAATTCAGATAGGCCGCCGCGCCCCACGCGCCCGCGTTGTACCACAACATCAGCGCGGCATTTTCATTGTTGGGGTTTTGCGCCAAAAACAAAAACACAATCCCGACCGCCAACGCGAGCAGCAGCATCGGATTCACCCACTGCGCCAAGCCCGCGCCCGCTGTAATCAGCACCACCAGGAACAGCGTAAATACGCCCAGCGCCGCCACCAATGCCGCTGCAGGCAAACGCGCAAAAATTGTCATCGTGGCAGGATGATAACGTGAAACAAACACACTGTCAACGAATTGCAATATGGAAAGCGCCTATGCGGTCGGCATGTTTCAATCTGTAATTAACTTGGCATTTACCCAACGCCGTTTGCGAGTATAATGGAAAAAAGACATGGGAAATCTACGCGTGCTAATTGCAGACGCCGATAGCCAACTGCGGATGTTGGTGCAGCGCGACTTGACCCGACAGGGCTATTTTGTTGTACCGGCTTCGGACGGCAATGAAGCATTGACCTGCCTGCAAAACAATTCGCTCGATGTGATTGTGGCGGCAATTGACCTGCCGAAACATGACGGCATTCAGATTTTGCGCGCGGCGCGCGAGAAACCGCACCCGCTGCCGGTCATCTTGCTCACCGATGCCGCCAACATTGCGCCTGCCGCAAACGGCGTGCGCACGGGCGCGTTTGATTACCTCGTCAAACCCATCGCCGACACGAGCCAATTGGCAATTTTGATTGAGCGCGCGGCGGCACAGTCTCCCGCGCCGCGCCGTGAAATCACAGCGGCATCGGCAATCGTTCCCGGCGCGCCTGCCGCCATCGAGAAACCCGCGAACCTGCTCGACATCTTGACGCAAAAGCACGACCTCAATGTCTTGCTCAATGAATACGCCATTGAATTGGCGCGCGCGACGCGCGCCGCGCACACCTTTGTCCTGCTGCCGCTCACCGACGGGCAATTGCATTTGACCGCCTCGCACGGTTTTACAGCGCCCGTCGAAGTCGGACGCACCTACAGCGCGATACAAGGGGAAGATTTCGCGGTCCGCATTGCGACCGCGCGTTCTCTCAAATGGTTGCAAACGGAACAAGACGGCGTAAAACAATTCAC
>CAZXYP010000472.1:0-3251 GCA_964644955.1 uncultured Anaerolineales bacterium
CCCCGCAGCCGTTCTTTTCACGACTAGACCCGACCGCATGGAGCGGCGGTTTTCCTTCGGCAGCTCAGCCACCATGAGTACCGCAGTGCGGTAAAGATAGGTCTGAAGCTTTGCGCCTACAGTTTTCGCTGTATTTGCCTTTATCGTGGAAAAGGGACGGATAGTTCAGATTGTATTTCATGCGCCACATCCGACGCATCGTGAAAATTGTAACAGGCGCGTGCGCTGAAAACAATGGCACTTTGGTCATGTATCGTGACGCGCATCCCAAAATAAGCGTCAATTGACGCGCGCATACGATTCGATGTATTCTTACCGCACAGTAACGGAGGTGCGTATGACCGCCGCAGAACGATTGCAGGAATTTGAAGCGCGCATTGCGCGCGGTGAAAAAATTGAACCGGGCGATTGGATGCCCGATGAATATCGCAAACAATTGATACGCATGATTTCACAGCACGCGCACAGTGAAATCGTCGGCATGTTGCCGGAAGGTGCATGGATTACACGCGCGCCGACGCTGCGCCGCAAGATTACGCTGCTTGCCAAAGTACAGGATGAAGGCGGACACGGGCAATACTTGTATCACGCGGCGGAAACGCTCGGCGCGACGCGCGAGGAAATGATAGAGGCATTGTTGACGGGCAAAGCCAAATACTCGTCGGTGTTTAATTATCCGACGCTGACGTGGGCGGATATCGGCATGATTGGCTGGCTCGTGGACGGCGCGGCGATTCAAAATCAAACGATGTTGGCGCATTGTTCGTACGGTCCGTATTCGCGCGCGATGGTTCGCATTTGCGCCGAAGAAACGTTTCACAAAAAACAGGGCATGGAGCAAATCATTCGTTATGCGCGCGGCACGCCGCGTCAAAAACAAATGGCGCAAGACGCGTTGAATCGTTGGTGGTGGCCCTCGTTGATGATGTTTGGTCCGCATGACGCGGACTCGCCCAACAGCGCGCAATTGATTCGCTGGGGCATTAAAACCAAAACGAATGACGAGCTGCGTCAGGAGTTCATCAACAAGATGGTGCCTGATTTTCACGC
Organism: uncultured Anaerolineales bacterium; assembly: GCA_964644955.1. Classification (GTDB taxonomy): domain Bacteria; phylum Chloroflexota; class Anaerolineae; order UBA4142; family SHND01; genus SHND01. Next base: position 1,051 of record CAZXYP010000472.1, read on the forward strand.
GCTCGGTTTGACTATTCCCGACCCGGACATGCATTTTGACAACGTGAGCGGGAATTGGATTTCCGGCAAAATTGATTGGGATGAATTTTGGCGCGTCGTTCGCGGCGACGGTCCGTGCAATGCGGAACGCATGCGCGCGCGGCGTGAAGCGCACGAAAACGGCGCGTGGGTGAGAGAAGCGCTGACGGCATACGCCTCCGCGAAGGCGGAAGAGTGAAGGATAAAGGATGAAGGAACGCGATTTGCGGACGCGCACGAAATCATTTGCGCTTGAAATTATTCGATTGTATCGTTTGCTGCCCAAAACAACCGAAGCGCAAATTCTGGGAAAGCAAGTCTTGCGTTCGGGCACATCAGTTGGCGCTCAATATCGCGAAGGACAGCGCGCCAAATCGGATGCAGACCTCATCAACAAATTGGAAGGCGCGTTACAAGAACTGGATGAAACCGCATATTGGCTTGAGTTGATTGTGGATGCCAACATGCTTCCGATAGAAAAATGCAAACCGTTAATGGACGAAACCGAAGAGTTGATTTCGATTCTTGTGACAATCGTGAACAAAATCAAAGGTAAGCGCGGAAAGATCTAGTTCATCCTTTCGCCTTCATCCTTCATCCTTTCTATGGATTCTCAATGGCAGCGCTACGAAGTGTTTGAACAAGAACGTGCCGAACTGCCGCATCGGAACACGGGCTCTGTGCATGCCCCCGACGCGGAAATGGCGCTCGAAAACGCGCGCGATGTGTTTGTGCGGCGCCCGAATTGTTTGAGCTTGTGGGTGGTGCCGGAAACCGCCGTGTTTGCCAAGACCGCGCAAGAGCTGGCGCGCGACGACTGGTTTGTCGAACCGTCCGCCGACGCGGTGCGCGAAACATTTTTGGTGTTTCAAAAACGCGGGCAGCCCGCGCGCGAAACATTCGTCGAACATGTGGGACAAGTGAACGCGGTTTCGCCCGCGCACGCGCTGCGCGTCGCGTTGGACGCATTGCCCGCCCAAAACGTTTTCGTATGGTGGATTGTGCCGGAACGACTTGTTCTGAAAAGCAATAGTGAAGACGCCGGGAGTCTGTTCGCTCCCGCGCGCGACAAAAAATACCGGATGCACACGTTCTATCCCGTCGAACCCATTATGCGCGAATTGAAATCCGCGCAAGGAATGTTGGACAATGAATGAAACGGTCGTAGCAGACAAAATCCTCGCGCTCGCGGACGACGAATTGATTTTGGGGCATCGCAATTCCGAATGGGCGGGGCACGCGCCGATTTTGGAACAAGATATCGCGTTTGCCAATATCGCGCTCGACGAGATGGGACACGCGCAGTTGTGGTATGCGCTGTATCAAGAACTCACGGGCAAGGACCCGGATGCGGTCGTCTTTTTTCGCGACGCGTCCGACTATCGCAATACGCAGTTTGTGGAATTGCCCAAAGGCGATTGGGCGTTTTCGATGCTGCGACAGTATTTGTTTGACGCGTATGAAAATGTATTGTTGGCGCAGCTGGTGAACAGTGCGAACCCGCGCGTTGCCGAAATTGCCGCGAAAATTCGCGCGGAAGAAATGTATCATTTGCGTCACACGTTGAATTGGGTAAAACGCTTGGGACTTGGCACCGCGGCAAGTCAACGCCGCATGCAGAACGCGCTGGATGAAATGTGGACGTATGCGCTGCAATTGTTTGTGCTGCAAGCCGGTGAGCAGGAATTGGTTGACGCGCGAATTTTCCCGGATCCGAAGGCGGCGCAAACGGAATGGGAAACTCAAGTGGTCGCGCATTTGACCGCGTCGGGCTTGCGCGTGCCTCCCGCGCGCGAACCGAGAGCAACCTCGCGCGCCCAACACACAGAGTATCTGGGAAAATTATTGAACGAAATGCAAGAGGTTGCGCGGAGCGAAGCGTACGGAGTCGAATGGTAATGCTTGCGTTCAATGATGTGTGGCGCGCGCTGGGCGAAATTACCGACCCCGAAATTCCGGTCGTGTCCTTGGTCGAGATGGGCATTGTGCGCGAGGTGCGAATCGAAGATGATGCGGTGGTCGTTTCATTGACGCCGACGTTCGCGGGCTGTCCCGCGCTTGACATGATGCGCGCGTTGATTGCGGAAAAAATGCGCGCGTTGGGCGCGGCGCGCGTCGAAGTGAAAACCGTTTTGACGCCGCCGTGGTCGAGTGATTGGATTACGGATACCGCGCGCGCGAAA
>CAZXYP010000473.1:0-3242 GCA_964644955.1 uncultured Anaerolineales bacterium
TCGTAATTCCGCACCGCGAGTTTGTTCCACACATACGCGACATCGGACGCGAGATAGGTCGGACGTTCTTCGGGATTCGGAATCACTTGCGCGGAACGAATCAACACCGCGTCCTTGTCCAAACCCAATTTCGTTGCGGCGAACCACGTCGCGCCATCTTGTTCGTACGTCAATCCCGCGTCCGTCAACTTTTGCATCATCTGCGCGAATAAGCCGCTGTCGTACAGACTTTTTTCCGAGAACCAATTGTCAAAGCGAATGTTCATGCGTTCCAGCGTGCCGCGCACCTGCGCGATAACCATATCCGTGCCGAGCCGCCCCAACGCGCGCAGCGCTTCCTCGCGCGGCAAATCGAGAAATTGCGCGCCGTGCGTTTGCAAAATCTCTTGCGCCAAATCGGTCACATACGCGCCCTTGTAACCGTCTTCGGGAAACGGTTCGTCGCGCCCCAGCGCCTGCGCGTAGCGCGCGTAAATGCTTGCGCCGAAATGACGAATCTGCGAACCCGCGTCGTTGATGTAATACTCGCGTTCGACGCGATACCCTGCCGCTTCCAACACACGCGCGAGCGTGTCGCCAATCGCCGCGTTGCGCGCGCCGCCAATGTGCAGGGGGCCCGTCGGATTCGCGCTGACAAATTCCACTTGCGCGCGCTGCCCGCTGCCGAGATTGACATTGCCAAATTGCGCGCCGCGCGCGTTGATGTCATGCACCTGCGCGGCGAGCCATGCAGGCGCGAGCATAAGATTGACAAAACCCGGCGCGGCGGTTTCGACCTTTTCAATCGCCGCATGCGCCGGAAAATGTTTTGCAATCGCTTGCGCAATTTGCAGCGGCGCGCGTTTTGCCGCTGCCGCGAGCTTGAGCGGCTGCGGTGACGAATAATCGCCCATTTCGGCTTTGGGCGGACGCGCGATTTCGATAAGCGGAATCTCAAACGCAGGCAAATCGCCCGCGTTTTGCGCGGACACGATGGCGCGATGGAGTAATTCCGCCAGAGTGTGACGAATCATCTTGAACCATCCGATTTATGGGTTTGTGTACTGCGGTTCTTGTTTGGCATCATACATGGCGCGCGAATACAAGAACGTGCGCGTGCGATTCAATTGTTGATCCAGCGAAAATGCGATCATGCTGTACGCGGGCAGCGTGTACGGAAATCGTTTGCGCGCGCCCAAATCAAAATAGATATTGCCGTCTTTTTGTTCCTCGCCCGAATTCAAAATCAGACGAAACTCGGCGTCGGCGGCGCCGCGATTGACCAACACAATTGTCACATTGCCCGTCCGCGAATCGCGCGCAGCGTGCACCGTCACATTCGGCACATGCGACGCAGCAGGCACTACGCGGTCGCCGTAATTGGAATACAGCTGCAGCGCATAAAAGGTTGGGCGCTTGGTCAACGTCTTGGCTTCGAGCAGACTCAGCGTGCCGTCGCCGGTCGCGCTCCACACATTCACCATCGCCACACCGGCTTCCGCCATCTGCCCCAGCGTTTCAGCAAGCCACAGTCCGGCGGAAAACGACGCGCTGCTGCCCTCGCCGTTCGCGCGCCAATCGTGCGCCAAATTCATTTCCGTAAACGCCAATGGAATATCGCGCCCCGTGACGTTTTGAATGTGAGTTCGCAGCGCGCGCACGCGTGACGTTGTGCCGGTCGCGTCGCGCAGCAGCACGCCGATATTGTCCTGATTCCCATTGAACGGATAGCGATGCAGTGAAATCACATCCACCGCATCGCCGTTCACCTGCAAAAACGGCGTCAGCCAATCCTGTTCGGGTCTTGAAAAATTGTACGCGTGTGCGTATTCGGGACCGAAAATTACAATGCGCGGGTCCACTGCTTTCATGGCATCGCGATAACTGCGCCACGACTGAATCCACTTGTCGCGCGCGCCTTTGCGCACATTGGTATCTTCTTCGTTGCCGATGCTCCAAAAGCGCACGTCATATTTTTTTTGAATGTTCACGTAGCGCACCATGCGCGCCGCAAATTTGGAATCGCGATTTGTGTACGGCACTTGAATCAACGGCTCCATGTTCATCAGACGCGCGTCCAGGATAAAACGGTCGAGGTCGCTCCACTCGAATTTTCGCATTTCAAAATCTTCGCCGCCCCACCGGAGAACCGTCAGATTGAGCGCTGCCAATTCCTGCCGCGCGTACTTGCCGAACGGCGCAGCCCAATAATTCGTGCCAAACAACCAGGGACTGATTTCCAAATGTCCGGGCGCGGAAATGTTGAGCGCGCCGGCGCGGGGTACCTTGCGCCCATTGCCCATCGTCGCGCGCAGCGCCAACGGATCGGGCGTGAGCGTCGGCGTTGGTGTCAAGGTCGGCGTTGGCGTATCGGTCGGCGATGGCGTGTGCGTCAGCGTTAGCGTATGGGTTGCAGTGCGTGTAGCAGTTGCCGTTGGCGTCGGCATTTCCGTTGCCGGTTCAGGCGTCGCCGTAATCACCACAACGCGTACGGGTCGCGCGGTTGCGGTCGACGGCGGGTCGTTTTGTAATGTGCAAGCAGGCAGCGTGAGCAGCGCAAATACAACAAAAGTTATTCGATAGAGCATTCGACGCAGGATACGCGCAAGCAATCCACAGACTGCCCGGGCGCACAGGGCGGAGCGTCACGAAAAAAAAACGCAGTGACCGCGCGCGTTCACTTGGCGGTCCCGGAATTCGAATCGTCGCGCGCGCGGTCGAGAAAATTATTGCGCGGCGACCAGACGGCGAATTGATGCAGCGCGTACAACTGCGCGAGGCGGTACAACAATTCATCCGGCGCGGCATTCGCGTTCAAACGCGCGTCCGTCACGGACAGGCGCATGGCGATATTCCACGCGTGTCGTCCGGGCATGAATTTCTCCAGTGTGTCATTCAACACATTCAAATCCACGAGCCGCGCGCAGCGTACGCGCAAAATCTCTTGCTGGCGCTCGCGCAAGGTCAACACGCCTTCGCCGCCCACTTCGGCGAGGATTTGACGCAGGGTCCGTTTTTCGGGTGCGCCGCGCAGCAGCTTGTTGCAAAAATTTTGCGCGTCGAATTTCGCGCTCGCCGGAATGTGCCATTCCACAAACACGCCCTGCCCGTCCAACCCGATGCCGAGCCACGCGCAATCGTCCCACGTCAACGCGGGACCGCCAAATTGTTTTTGCATCAGATGGACGACGTATTCCGCTTTGGTGTACCGCAAACGCAAACTGTCCACGCGCGGGTGGGTTTCGGAACGCTGCGCGGAGGTC
>CAZXYP010000474.1:0-3242 GCA_964644955.1 uncultured Anaerolineales bacterium
GCGCGAAAAATTTGTTTCGCGTTGACATTACACCGTACTTTGCCTCACTGATTGACCCCAACGACCCGCACGACCCGATTCGGGCGCAGGTCGTACCGACGGCGCGCGAACTCGCGCCCTTTACGGCAATGATGGAAGATTCGCTCGCCGAAGACGCGCACTCGCCCGTCCCCGGTCTGGTGCATCGCTATCCCGACCGCGTGTTGATGCTGATTACGACGCAGTGCGCGACGTATTGCCGCTACTGCACGCGTTCGCGCATTGTCGGCGACCCGACCGCGACCTTTTCTCGCAAAGATTTTGACGCGCAAATCGCGTATCTGGAAAAAACGCCGCAGGTGCGCGATGTCCTGCTTTCCGGCGGCGACCCGTTGGTGCTTGCGCCGAAATTGTTGGATGAAATTTTGGGACGCTTGCGCGCGATTCCGCATATCGAAATTGTGCGCATCGGTTCGCGCGTGCCTGTCTTTATGCCGCAGCGCGTCACGCAGGAATTGTGCGACATGCTGGCAAAGTATCATCCGCTCTGGCTCAACATTCACGTCAATCATCCGAACGAAGTCACAAAGGAACTCGCGGAAGCGTGCGACCGCTTGACGCGCGCGGGCATTCCGCTCGGTAATCAATCGGTGCTGCTCGCGGGCGTGAATGATTGCCCGCACGTACAGCGGCAGCTCGTGCACGATTTGGTGCGAATGCGCGTGCGCCCGTATTATTTGTATCAATGCGATTTGGTGCATGGCGCGGGGCATTTCCGCACACCGGTCGCCAAAGGCATTGAAATCATCGAGGCGCTGCGCGGACATACGTCGGGGTATTCCATTCCGACTTTTGTCGTGGACGCGCCCGGCGGCGGCGGTAAAATTCCGGTGATGCCGCAATATCACATCAGTTCGAGCGACCATAAAGTGGTGCTGCGGAATTTTGAAGGATACATTACGACCTACGAAGAACCGATTGACTATGTGCCGCATGATGCCAAGACCTGCGCGTATTGCCAAAACAAACGCCCCGAACCCGGACAGAGCGGCGTGTTTGGCTTGCTCGACGGCGAACGCCTCAGCATTTCCCCGGAAGGATTTGACCAAACGCATCGGCGCGGCGGCGGCGCGCATCGTCTGAATCAAGACGCGCACAAGTGGGAGCCCTTTGGCATCGGCACGGACACCATGCCGCAGTATCAGATGGGTGAGCCGATAGCGGTGGTGAATGGGGAAGTGATTTAGAGATTTTTCATGTTCGATTTCACCAACCGCGCTTTACAGATTCGAAACTGTTTCGAAAAAATCTGTGTGTTTTTCGCGAAACGCGTTTGTATCGGTAAAGCATTTGGCTGAAACGGAATAATCGAAACGCCCTGCGAGAGTGCAGGGCGTTTTTACGTACACCAACGGCTGACTGTACGGCGTGAGACATTCACAACCACAACCTGGGCTTGACCCAGTTCGGGGAACGCAACGACGGTTTGCGGTGAAGGATTGAAATCTTTTACCCTAACGCTTTCGCAAGACGCCGTACCCCATCTTGGATTTCTTTTTCGTTGATACCTGCAAAGCCGAGCAAGAGTGCACCGCGTTCCCTTGTCGCGTAGCTGTAATTTGATAACGGCGATGCGTCCACTCCATGCGCGGCTGCTTTACGCGAAATGAATACATCATCCATTCCATCCGGCAGCCATCCCAACAGATGCATTCCGCCCTCGCTCGGTTCAATTTCAATTCGCCCTTCTAGTTCGCACCGGGCTGCTGTGACAAGCAATTCCTGTCTCTTTCCATAAATCGCGCGCATTCGGCGGATGTGCCTTACAAAGTGCCCTTTGCTAATGAATTCCGCCATCACCGCCTGCTCCAAGAGGGGCGGGTGTTGAATTGCGAATTTGCGCGCCGCTTGAAATGCCTCCACAAGGTCGTTTGGCACAACCATATAACCGAGACGCAGCGCAGGAAACATTACCTTGCTAAAGGTGCCCAAGTAAATGACGCGGTTCTCCCGGTCAATCGCTTGCAAGGTTGCAAGGGGATGCCCTGCGTAGCGATATTCACTGTCATAGTCGTCTTCGAGAATCCAAGCATCGTTTCGGTTCGCCCACTCCAGCAGCTCCAGTCGCCGTTTCAAACTCATCGTCACACCGAGAGGAAATTGGTGGGACGGTGTTACAAAAGCGAGGCGCGCGGCGGGAAACTCGGCAATCCCTCGATTCACGTCGAGCCCTTCCCTATCTACCGGCACCGGTATCACTTGAGCGCCGGCGGCAAGCAGTCCACCATACGCGCCGGGGTAGCCGGGGTCTTCAACCCAAACGGGCGCGCCGGGGTCGAGCAGAACTTGTCCCGCGAGATTGATTCCTTGCTGCGAACCACTGACAATGATAATTTGGCGCTCGGTGCAGCGAACCCCGCGTGAAGTTCCCAAGTACGCCGCAGTCGCCTCGCGCAGTGGCTGCCAGCCGCCATAACTGAGTATCTCTTGTGAAGAATATCTCCACGTCCTCGAAAGCAAACGTCCCCACACTTTATGCGGAAACAAATCGCCTGCCGGCACACCTTCGCGGAACGCGCGCGGTGTACCCGGGCTCGCATTTGTCAAAGGCATTGGCATGCGACCCGCCATTTCCAACAATCGGGTGCCGCGCTGTGAAGGTCGGCGTTCGAGCAGTGGGTGAGATGCTGCCGGACGGGTTGGGCGTGACGGCGCAAGCGATCCCTCTGGAAGGACTTGAGCAACATAGGTTCCCGACCCCTGCCTGGTAGCCAAATATCCTTCCGCAAACAGTTGGTCGAACGCGTTGACAACCGTATTTCGGGAAATTCCAAGGTTTGTCGAGAGAAATCGGGTGGACGGCAGCTTGGTTTCGGGTAACAGTTGACGCGAAAGAATGGCATGACGAATGGCAGAATAAATCTGCCGATGCAGAGGAATGGCAGACTGATGGTCAACCGGAATTGTCGTCAAGATTGTGAGAGCTTCCCTTGGCACTGTGTCCTCCCGTGAATCAAAGTGGTACTATCATTTTATCAAAAACTGGCACTTGATTCAATCCAATTTGCCTATTATGATTCCAGCACCTGATTGCTCAACCCAGAGCGATAACGAGACACAGGTCTCGATGTTTTGACTTTTTTCAAGTAGAGCGGTTCTTTTCTCCCCGTTTCGTCATTCTGCCTATTGTTCTGAAAGCCATATACTTGGGTAGCACCACATCTAATCGTGGTCAGGAACACCACTTTTGAATCAGTTGTTTT
>CAZXYP010000475.1:0-2845 GCA_964644955.1 uncultured Anaerolineales bacterium
CTTGATAACATTCAACTGCGGGTCCACTTCATCCGCGCCGTCAATGGTCACGTCCAATGTTTCGGACAAATCATCGGGCAGCATTGGAATCCCAAGCTGCCGCGCTTCGGCATCCGTCGCTTTGGAGGTCGCAAACGCGACAATGTCGCGCAATTGCCCCGTGCGCAATAATTCACCGACGCGGCGCGTGGCAAAAATCGCGGTACTGCCCGTGCCGAGTCCGACCTTCATGCCGGATTGAATAAACTCGACGGCGCGTTCCGCCGCCGCTTGTTTGTATTGGATTTGAGAATCTCTATTGTCCGCGCTCATTCGTGTTCTTTCGCGTCCAAAAAGGGATGGCGCATCACGTTTCAATTTGCTTGGCTGCCGCCGCGTCCAACAACCAATGCAGTTCACCGTTCGTCGGTTGAATCAATTGCGCGGGCAAGACATCGGGTTGATACGTCCCGCGCAGGATATTCCACACCATTTGTGCTTTGCCCGCGCCTTGTACCAAAAACGCAACCTGTCGCGCCGCATTAATGAGCGGCGCGGTAAAGGTAACGCGCCATGTCTGCATCACTTCGACGTATTGCGGCACGACCCAACGCGTCGTCTCGCGCAGCGCGGCGGCGCCGGGAAACAGCGACGCGGTGTGTCCGTTATCGCCCATGCCCAACAGTATCAAATCGAACGCGGGAAAGGTGTTGGTACGAAACAGCTGCGCGATTTCTTGTTCATAGCGCAATGCTTCGAGCGCGGGATTGTCTTCGCCGCGCATCCGATGGATATTTTCGGCAGGCAGCGCCACATGGTCGAACCACGCTTCGCGCGCCATGCGGTAATTGCTTTTGGCGTCGTCGGGCGGAACGCAGCGTTCATCGCCAAAAAAAATGTGTGTGCGCGTCCAATCGAAACGCTCGCGATATTCCGGTGACGCGAGCTGCGCGTAAACGGGTTTTGGCGTACTGCCGCCTGACAATGCGACGGTGAATTGCCCGCGCGCCGCAATCGCTCGTGCCGCCGCGTCCGCAATAAAATCTGCCGCGCCGTTGACAAAAATTGGATTGTCGGCAAAGACGTGTAATTGAGACATGTGTATTTACATCTGCTCGAGCGTGCGCCCTTTGGTTTCGGTGATATAGCGCCGGACGAAATAAATCGAAATCGCCGCAAAGACCGCATACAGCGCGTACGCGACGGTCGGACCGCCTAAATTCAAAATGGAAGGAAACGTGACCGTGACCAACCAATTCGCCATCCACTGCGCGAACACGGCGACCGCGAGCGCCGCGCCGCGAATTTTGTTGCTGAACATTTCGCCCAGCATGACCCACATCACCGGACCCCATGTCACGCCGAACGCAAAGACGTACAAGTTCGCGGCGATGAGCGCAATGACATTGTAAGGGGCAGGGATGGTGAGCGTGCCTTGCGCGTCGGTGGCAGCAAACGAAAACATCACCACCATCGTCGCCAGCGTGACCGTCATGCCGATGGAACCCGCAAACAACAGCGGTTTGCGCCCGATGCGGTCCACCAACGCAATGGCGATGAGGGTGGCGGTGATGTTGATAACGCCGCTGATGATATTGATTTGCAGCGAATTGTTTGCCGAAAACCCGACCGCTTCCCACAATGTCGTGCCGTAATAAAAAATGACATTGATGCCGACGAATTGCTGTAAAACCGCGAGCGCGATACCGACCCATACAATGGGCAAAATTTTTCCGGCGGGTCCGCGCAAATCGCGGAATGACGGTTTGTGTTCGGTCAAAACGGTTTGGCGAATTGTTTTGATTTGGGCATCGCTTTGTGAGGCATCAATCCGCCGCAAAACGGCGAGCGCGTCCGCGTCGCGTTTTTTGAACACGAGAAAGCGCGGCGATTCAGGCACAAACAGCGCGGCGATAATGTAAACGGCGGCAGGAATCGCTTCCGTCAAAAACATACAGCGCCACGCGTCCAATCCAAACCAGAACGGATTGTTGACGCCGCCGGCTGCAAGCGTAATGCCGTAATCCACGAGAAATGCGACCAGAATGCCGACGACAATTGCGAGCTGCTGCAGCGAGGTCAGGCGCCCGCGCATTTCCGCAGGCGAGACTTCGGCAATGTATTCGGGCGAAACGAGACTCGCCACGCCAACGCCCACCCCGCTCAAAAAACGAAACAGCGTAAAGAGCGTCCCGTTGGGCGACAACGCGGTGAGAATCGCCGTGACCAAAAATAAAATGCCCGCGACGAGCATGGTATTGCGTCGCCCGATGCGGTCACTCAAAGGTCCCGCAATCAATCCGCCTAACGCCGCTCCGAGCAAAAGCGACGCGACTTGAAAACCCAGCTGCGCGCTGGTGGAATTGAAACTCGCTTGAATGCCGGGGACGGCGCCGTTGACGACCGCGCTGTCAAAGCCAAACAGAAAACCGCCCAGCGCGGCGGCAATCGAAATCAGCAGTACGAATCCGATATTGATTTGGGAACGCGTTCCCATCGTTCCGACGGATGCGGTCATTCGACCTCGCTTGAAAGTGACGGAGGACAGATGACGGGAAGACTGCAAACGTCACTTGTCATCCGTCTGCGGGTGAACCTTGCGCAGGTCCCGCATGGAATTCATGAAAGCGTTTTCAGTATTACAAAAATGTTTCGACTGCGATTCGAAAGGTCGCCGTAAATGTTTCGCCCGCGTTCAACACGCGCAAATTTTTTCCCGAAATCAACGCATTTGTCGGCGCGGTCATTGGTTCGATGGCGATAGAGTCCTTGTCGCGCGGCGCATAGAGTTGCGCGAACGCATAACCATTCAAAAACTCGACGGTGATGCGGCGCGCGCTGCTTTGTACGGAAAACTGCGCGCGTT
>CAZXYP010000475.1:2855-3202 GCA_964644955.1 uncultured Anaerolineales bacterium
AACGTAGTGGACGCCAACGCCGCCGCCGGCCAGAAACTGCGCGCGTTCCGCATCCAACGCGAATCCGTCGTCAAACGCGCGTTCGCCCAATACGTCGTCAAATGCCGCGAACGGCGCGGTTTGTCCGTTGGGAATTTGTCGCGCATCGAGTTCGAGATGTGTCATGGCAGGAAATTTCACGCGCCATTGTGCGCGCGCGACGCCGGGAATTTTCAAGTATGGATGAAACCCAAAACTGATTGGCACCGCGCTTGAGGCGTCCGCATGGATTGTGGTTTCAATGGTCAAACCGTTTTCGTCCAATGCTGTTCGCATCTCGACGTGATGCGGAAAGGGAAACACATGTA
>CAZXYP010000476.1:0-3189 GCA_964644955.1 uncultured Anaerolineales bacterium
CCCCCCCCCCCCCCCCCCCCCCCCCCCGCGCCCCCCCCCCCCCCCCCCCCCCCCCTGATACGCGGACGACGCTTCGAGCGCGCGCGCGTATTCGGGAAAGACGATGCGTTGAGTCGTGAGGTAATGCAGCTCGCCGCCCATCGCCGTGCCGAGAATGACGCCGGTGCGTTCGGTGTCGAGCGGACGATGCGGATAGCCGTAATCTTCCAACGCCTGCGCCGCAATGGTGACCGCCCACTGCTGTCCAATATCCATCGCTTGCGCGACCTTGGGCGGAATCTTGAATTTTTTCCAATCAAATGCAAAGCCCCGCACCCAGCCGCCGATTTTGCTGTAGGTCTTGTCCGGCGCGTTCGGGTCGGGGTCGTAATAATCCAAAATGCTCCAGCGGTCATCCGGCGTTTCGGAAATGCTGTACCGTTTGTTAAGCAGATTGTTCCAAAATTCGGTCGCGTTCATCGCGTCCGGCAAAATCGCGCCGACGCCGACAATGGCAATCGCGCGTGCATGAGCATTCATTCTTTCACCTCTCTCCCATTTACATCGCACGCGTTTGACGCGGCGGTTCGTGCTGCCAAAGGAACGCGCCCATTCCCGCGACGAGCGCGCCCAAAACAAAATACAGAATTTCAATCCATGTCGGTCCCGGCGGCGACTGTTTGAGAATCAAAACCTCGACGCCGATATAACCGACCAACAAAAGTCCGGCGGCGACCGCGATATGCGTCCCCAACTCGCGTTTCGTAAAAATCAAAAGCGCGGCGAGCAGCGAACTCCCGCCGACAACGAATATCAACACGAGCGCGGGAATGGTGTAATCCGCAAAAGGCGTGCCGCGCAGCCATTCCAACGGAAAACGGTCTGCACCGGTCAACATGGCAATGCCGCCGCCGATGGCGGTCAACGCGACAAATGCGGTCATGACACAAATGGCGATGCGAATGATTTTGTTTTGCATTTTGAATTTGGTTTTCATCAAGTGCAAGAGACGCGAGACTGGAGATTAGAGACTGAATCTCCAGTCTCCAGTCTCTACCCAACCGGAAACGCTTTCGTCAATTGTTCTGCCGCAAAATCCATGTCCGCGAGGTTGCCCATCTGCGCCGCGAAAATGGCGACGCTGTTGACTTCGCGTCCAAGATTCATGTTGGTTTGTCCCGCGCCGATGAGCCACTGCATTCCTTCCACGCCCACTTTGAACGCAGCTTGCCGCGCGTACATGCGCGACAACGCTTGACGCGTCGGAATGTCCAAATGGATGCCTTCGGTCGGTTTGTCCATCACGCGTTCCGCGAAAATCGCGGCGGTTTCTGCCCACGCGATGAGTTCGCCGAGACGGAACAAGATGTGTTGATTGCGCGTGAGCCGGTCCACGCGCGCTTGTTCCAAAATCACCGCGAGCGCGCGCATTGCCAGCGCCGCATAGCCCGCGCCGTTTTCCGGTTCGCGTTCGTGCAAAGCTTCAAGTCGTTTTGCCCAATCGTTGTAATACGCGCCTTTGGTTTTCAAATGCTGCTGCCAGCGGTCGCGGGCGATGGTCCATTCCATGATTTCGTTTGTGCCTTCGTAAATGCACGTGATACGCACATCGCGTTTGATTTTTTCGACCATGTATTCTTTGACGTAACCGTAACCGCCGTGCGCTTGAATCGCGTCTTCGGCAGCTTTGTTGCCCGCTTCCGTTGCCGTGTATTTCGCCACCGCGCCTTCGGTCTGTAATCCTTCTTCGCCGCTGTCCAATCGCTCCGCCACCCATTCAATGTACGAACGCGCGGCTTCCAAACGCGCCGCATTCGGCACAATCAATTTGTGCGTGTACCCTTGTTTCTTGTCGAGCGTCGAACCGCCCTGCACGCGTTCTTGCGAATAACGAATCGCGCGGCGCAATGCTTCCCAGCCCGCGCCCAATCCGAACGCGCCAACCATCAGACGCGTGTAACCGAACACCGCTTGCGCCTGCGCGAGACCTTGCCCTTCGACCAAACCGACGAGACGGTCTGCGTCCACATACACATCTTCCAAAAACAACGCGGCAGTATTCGACGCGCGAATGCCGTGTTTATCTTCGGGCTTGCCTTTTTCAAAACCGGGCGCATCGTGTTCGACAATGAACCATGACGGACCGCCGGGCGCGTTCGCCAAAAAGGTGTATAGCTTTGCGACGCCGCCGTTCGAAATCCACTGCTTGCGTCCCGTCAACTTGTAACCTTTGACATGACCATCTTCCATCACAGGGACGGCTTTGCTCGTCAATGTCCCAAGGTCGCTGCCCGCTTGCGGTTCCGTTGCGCCGTACGCGACGAGCAAGGCTTCGTTGGCGATGCGCTCCATCCAGTATTTTTTCTGTTCGGGCGTTGCGCCGACGGTGATTGGGTCGGTTCCTAAAAAGGTTGCAAGCACACCCGTTGCGATACCCAAATCAATGGACGCCATCAATTCCGACACGCGATAAATATCGTACGCGCTGCCGCCGAGTCCGCCGTACTCTTCGGGAATAAAAACCAAATGCAGACCGAGATGCTGCGGGTCGTACAATTCCTGCAAAACCCGGGCGGGGAATTCGTCGTCGTGGTCGAGTTGTATGAGATATTCGGGGGGCAATTTATCGTGCGCGTATTTTCGCAGTGTATCGAGAACCATCGCGCGGGTCTCTTGATCCAGTCCGGGCATGGGGTACCTCCAGAGCAATTTCTGCAAGCGCGGCGTCGCGCCATTTTTTCGTTTCAATTTTGCGGCAAGACACTGTTTCGATGTAGGGTCAAATGTCTCGCGTTTGTGTGGTCGGGTGTAGGACAATTATGCCCGCGCGCCGTACACAAAAAAACGCCGCGCTGCTCGCGCACGCGTTGTTCGCGCTGCGGCAACCGACGGCGTCAGTGACGACGGCACTGGGCGGGCAGACAGAGTCGAAAATTCCATTCGCCCGCCGCAAACGGAATCGCTGACTTGCCCCTGATTCATTTTAATTGTTACAAACGTAACAAACGAGCGTAGCAATCACATCTCAAAACGGTCAAAACAGAGTCCAAATTTTCGCCGCTGTGTCGGAACGCAGATGCGCCGCGCGGTCGCCGCCGCGCGTTCCGTGCGAGGGAAAAATTTTCGAGTCGCAAAAAAAAGTGGTGACTACCCAGATCCTTAAAACGTGACAGGTTTCCGGAAACCTGTCACGTTTTGGAAACAAGCTTT
>CAZXYP010000477.1:0-3166 GCA_964644955.1 uncultured Anaerolineales bacterium
CGCATTTCCAACCGAAGGTTCCGACAATATCTTTTATCACACCACCGCCATCAACTGGCTCGAAACAGGCGTGTACGGTTATGAACGCGGGATTCCAATGGTTGCCATGCCCCCGGGGCAGTCCGCATTTTTGGCGGCGGTGTATGCGGTCAGTGGGCAATCCTTTGCCGTTGCGAAACTCGCACAAATCCTGCTTCTCTCCCTCGTCGCAGGTCTGACATTTCTTACAGGGCGCGCGCTTTTTGGAAACCTCATTGGTTTGGGCGCGGGCATGTTGCTCGCCATTGACCCCGCGCAAGCATATCTCTCGGCAACCTTTTTGAGCGAGCCGCTCTTTATTTTTTTAATGTGCCTCGGAATTTATTTTTTGGTGCGGCAGCGCGCGCAAGCGCATTGGGCATGGCTCGCAGGCGCGGGGATTTGTTTTGGCTTGGCAGGACTCACGCGGAATCAGGGATGGTTGTTTGCAGGGTTTTTGGTCCTTGCCGCACTGGCAACGCGCGGGCGCCTGCTCTCTGTGCGCGCGGCTTTGCTTGTCGGCGTTGTAACTGTCGGGGTGATTGTTCCGTGGACATTTCGCAATTATCTTGTCAGCGGTGAATTCATCCCTGTGTCGTCCGAAGGTGGTTTGACGTTGTGGGCGAGCAACAATCCCGAATTTGTGTGGCGTCAACCGATGCCCATGTCGCATCCCATTTATGCACGCCCGCCGGATTTGGATTCACATGCGGTTGATGAATTCTATCGAGCGCGCGCGCTGGAATGGATTCGCAATAATCCCGCGCAGTTTGCGGTCAATGGCATTCGCAAAGTGATTGTATTGTACAGTTTCGACCCGCTGTCCGCGCGTCCCGAAGTGTCGATGCTGTATCGTCTCGCCGGGCTCGTACCGTATGGCTTGCTGCTGCCGTTTATTTTGCTCGGCTTGGTGACACAGTGGCGCGATGAACGTTTGTGGGTAATCTATGCGTACATCTTGTTCACGACACTTTTGACAATTATGTTTTGGGGCGACAGTCGCATCCGCGCACCCATTCAACCCTATCTCTATTTGTTCGGCGTGTTGGGCGCGCGACAAGTGGTGAGGTGGTGGCAAGCGCGGCGGGGGGTTGCGAAAACGGCGGTGAGTGAGGCGTAAATGCAGCGATTGAATGTGCGCGTGGATTGGCAGCGGGCAGCGATTCCGCTCATCATTGTTGCGGCGTGCGCGCTGGCGCTCGGCTTGGGAATGGCAATGGCGCAATTTGGTTTTGGTGTGCGCGAAGTCGTAATTCTTTCGCTTGGAGTGATGGGTGTGGCGTTGGCGGTCATGTCCAACGAACGAGCGCTGCGCGTCGGGTTTTCGCTCTGGTTGTTCACGTTTGCTCTTGGTTGGCGCACCCTCTATCTGACATCTGTTTTGAATATCCATCCCATCGAAGTCATGGGATATTTGTTGCTGTTTCTCGTTATCCTGCAAAGTATCGTTTGGCGCAAACCTCTCGACTTGCATATCCCAAAGCTCTTGTTGCTCTTGCTCGCATTCGCGTTCATCGGAATTCTCACCGGCTTGGCGCGCGGCGCGCCGTTGGACAATATGCTTCAAGAATTCAAGAACTTTGTTGTACTGATTCCGATTTATTATCTCGTGCAGTGGTTTATTCGCGACCGCCGCGATTTCGAGCGCACCGCAAATATCCTCATCATTGTCGCGACCTATATCGCCGGCTTGGGCTTTATAGACTTTTTTCTGCCGGGGCTGAGCCGTTCGATTGCGAACGACCCCAGCACAAATCCGATATTTATCGCCGACAGCTATGCGGGGAATACATTCGCGCGCGTCGGCTTTATCTTTTTTGGCAATTTCTCGGCAGGGTTCGTAATCTTTGCGTTCTTTGGCTTTACGATTCATCATTTTCTCCGCGCATATGGCAAAGAGCGTAATCAAACTGTCCTCTTTGGCGCGCTCGCGGCAATTCAACTCTTTGCGATGTATCTAAGCGGATTTCGCGGACTGTGGTACGCGGTGATTGCTTTTGCCGTTGCGTACAGTCTCGTCCGCGCCCGCGCGCTTTTCTTGCTCGCAGTGGGATTCGCGGCGCTGCCCTTTCTGCCCGAGAATTTTTTCCGGCGGCTCGTATCTGTCTTTGTCAGCTCCGAAGCGGACTCGAGTCAATTGGGGCGGATTGAACGCGCACAGGGCGCGCTGGACGCGTTCTACCAATCTCCTCTTTTTGGCGTCGGTTTGTCGGGCAGCGGTTACGTCCACAGCGACCTCATCCAAATTGCGGCGAACCTCGGCGTGTTTGCCATCTTGACACTGGCGGCATGGTGGGGCGATTTGATGCTCAAAGTTTTGCGCTTGCAACGCCGCCGCGATTGGAATGGGGATTATGCCGCTGCGATGTTTGCCATGTTGGTGGGAAATTTGGTCGTGCTGGCGGGCGAGGGCACGCTTACCTTTCTCCAGTTGATTGCGCCGATTTGGTTGATGTGCGTGTTAGTCTATAAATTGCACGCACTTACAGCGGAAGCGGAAGCAGTGGCGTTGCCGCTACAGACAAGTATTGGACAAACCCCTCTTGTCAAACGATAAAAATCCCGTCTTTGCGCAATGGACGGCAATCGGGATATTGCTCCTTTCGTTCGCACTCCAACTCTTTCACCTCGATGCGCCCAACTTTCACGGCGACGAATTCGGCAGTCTGGACGAAGCGTTGGCGCTGGGTAAAAATGCAAATTCACTGCCATATTTTGCGTTACTGCGCGCGTTTCTGTTTTTGGGCGATGGTGAATTTTGGACGCGTTTTCTCTCGGTCTGCTGCGCGGTCCTCACTATCGCCGTGACGTTTCGTTGGACGTCCCGTTCCACCTCGCCCCTTCTGGCGCGTTCGGCAATCGTTTTGGTTGCGACGAGTCCGTTTTTGCTTGTGTATGCGCAGCAGTTGCGCTTTTACGCGTTTGCTTTGCTCGCCGCAAGCGTTTCAATGTGGGCGTTTGTGGAATGGCTGAAACAGCCGCAATCCAAGCGTCTCGCAGTGTGGTTCGCGGCGGCGGTATTTGCCGTCGCGGCATTGTTTTTGAACGCGCTCGCCGTACTGGCGCAAGCGGTCACGGCATTTTGGTTGACGCCGCGTTGGAATCGCCGCACCAAAATTTTCGCGATGGTGGGACTGGTGGGGGTCAT
>CAZXYP010000478.1:0-3166 GCA_964644955.1 uncultured Anaerolineales bacterium
GTGGGCGCGTTGATTTCATTGTTGCTTGTATTTGGGTTTCATTCGCGCATTTTTCGTTTTTTACTTTTCGCTCTGTACTTGTCACTCGTCGCGGCGGGGCAAGATTTTATGGCGTTTCAATGGGACGCGTTGTTGCTGGAAGTGGGATTTATTGCAATTTTTCTCGGCGACTCGAACCTTATCATTTGGTTGTATCGCTGGCTGTTGTTTCGTTTGATGTTGTTGTCAGGGCTCGTAAAAATTTTTAGCGGCGACCCGGCGTGGCGCAATTTGACCGCGCTCGATTATCATTTTGAAACACAGCCGCTGCCGAATGTCTTTGGCTTGTACGTTCATCATCTGCCGAATTCGATTCATCATGCAATGGTCGTCGCGACATTTTTCATCGAACTCGCCGTGCCGTTTTTGATTTTTGCGCCGCGCCGTTTGCGTTTTGTCGCGGGCGCGTTGATTGCGCTGTTGCAAACGCAAATTTTCTTGACCGGCAATTATAATTTTTTTAATCTGTTGACGATGGCGTTGTGCATTTTATTGTTGGACGATGCGGCGGTGCGAGCCGTGTTCCATCCAATTCAATTGGATGGCAAAATAATGGCTGCGCGAAAAAACAATGCAGAAAAACCAAACCGCGTCGCTCGCACACTCACCACAACCCTCGCGCTCGTTTTATTCACCTTGAGCGCGCTGCAATTGCTCGCGTTGTTTCGAATGCCGCTGCCGCGCGTTCTGAATTTGGCAAGCGATTTGATTGCGCCATTCCGCATCGTCAATTTTTACGGACCGTTTGCGGTGATGACGACGACGCGTCCCGAAATTGTGGTCGAGGGTTCGGCGGATGGCGAAACTTGGCGCGCGTATGAATTCAAATACAAAGTTGGGGATGTGCGGCGCGCGCCGCCCTTTGTCGCGCCGCACCAGCCGCGTCTCGATTGGCAAATGTGGTTCGAGGCGCTGCATGTGCCGACGGGTGACGCGCGTGCATTGCTGCCGCAAATGCGTTCCAATGGAACCGTTTTGTATTCTATGCAAAATTACGGCGTGAACGCGTGGTTTGTAAATTTTCTCGCGCGGCTGTTGGAGGGTTCGCCGCAGGTGTTGGCATTGTTGGAAACGAATCCGTTTCCGGACGCGCCGCCGCGTTTCGTGCGCGCGCGTTATTACAATTATCGTTTTGCGGAACCGGACGCGCCGTTCACGCACGGGGAATGGTGGGCCCGCGACGAACGCGGTTTGTATTTTCCTGCCCTGACATTGAACGAAAAATAAAGCGCGTGAGAGTGGCAGAGACAGGATGCGGATTTGCGTATAAAATAATCGCGCGCGCCGCGTGAAAAGGAACAGGGGAGGCAAGCATGTTACTGCCGCGTCGTATCGGACTGGTATCCACCCGGTTTGCGGGAACGGACGGCGTTTCGCTCGAAAGTCGCAAATGGACGACGGTGTTGGAAGCGCTCGGGCATCATTGTTTTTATTTCGCGGGTGAATGTGACCGTCCGGCGCAAGTTTCGCATGTCGCGCCCGAAGCGCATTTTACGCATCCTGACATTTGGGAAATTTACACCATTGCGTTTTCGCAACCCCTCCGCCCGCCTGAAATGACGCGGCGCATTCGTGAGCTGCAAGCGCATCTGAAAAATGAATTGGCTGCGTTCGTGCGCGCGTTCGACATTGAATTGCTGCTCGTGCAAAATGCGTTAGCGATTCCGATGAATGTGCCGCTCGGACTCGCGCTCACCGAATTTATCGCCGAAACGGGCTTTCCAACGCTGGCGCATCATCACGATTTCTTTTGGGAACGCCAACGTTTTTTGACCAATTGCATTTGGGATTATCTCAATATGGCGTTTCCGCCGCATCTGCCGAGCATTCGCCATGTGGTCATCAATTCTTCAGCGGCGAACCAATTGAGTTTGCGGACCGGCATTTCGAGTACGTTGATTCCGAATGTGATGGATTTTGAAAATCCGCCGCCGCCGCCGGACGACTATGCGGCGGGAGTGCGCGCGGGCTTGGGACTCGCGCCGAAGGAAGCGCTCATTCTGCAGCCGACGCGTGTAGTCGCGCGCAAAGGCATCGAACACGCCATCGAATTGGTCAAGCGACTCGAGGTTCCGGCGCGGCTCGTCATTTCCCATTCGGGCGGCGATGAGGGCAACGGCTACGAAACGCATCTGCGGACGTTTGCGGGATTGTTTGACGTGCCGGTGCAATTTGAAAGTGATTTGATTCGCGAGGAACGCGGGGTCACGCGCGACGGGCGCAAAATCTATGCGTTGGCGGATGTGTATCAAAGCGCCGACCTCGTGACGTATCCCTCCGCGTTGGAAGGATTCGGCAACGCGTTTCTCGAAGCGGTGTATTATCGCCGTCCATTGGTGGTCAACAACTATTCCATTTTCGCGACGGATATTCAGCCGAAAGGTTTTCAGGTCATTGCCTTTGACGGTTTCATCACCCCGGAAACGGTTTTGCGCGCGCGAGAGATTTTGCAACAGCCAGAACTCGCCGCGCCGATGGTGGAAACCAATTATCGTTTGGCGACGAAACATTATTCGTTCGCGGTCCTGCGGCGACAATTGGAAACGCTTCTAGCGCAGCACTTTGGCGAATAACGACGGTAGGACAAATTTGTAATTCGTCTTGTTCGCGGCGGTAGGACAAACTTGTAATTTGTCTCGTTTGCGGCAGTAGGACAAATTTGTAATTTGTCTTGTTCGCGCAACAAGCGTAAAAATTTCTTGGAATGAGACGTGATGCGTATGCATGAAATGGGTGCGCGCGAATTGGTTTCTGGTTCGCGTTTGGAACGCGTGTTGAAGGCGGGACGGTTTGCCGTAACCGCCGAATTGAATCCGCCGGACAGCGCCGACCCGCAGGCGGTGTATGACCGCGCGTTGATTCTTTCGACAGTGTGCGATGGTATCAATGCTGTGGACGCCTCGGGCGCGAATTGTCACATGTCGTCCGTCGGCATTTGCGCGCTGCTCACGCGCGCGGGCTATGACCCCGTGTATCAAATTTCGTGCCGCGATAGAAATCGGATTGCGATTCAAGGCGATATTTTGGGCGCGGCGGCGATGGGTGTGAAAAATGTGTTGTGCCTCACAGGCGACGGCGTGCAGGCGGGCGACCAACCCGAAGCGAAACCCGTGTTCGATTTGGATTC
>CAZXYP010000479.1:0-3160 GCA_964644955.1 uncultured Anaerolineales bacterium
TCAAACTCCAACCGCGTTTCGTCAGCGCATCCATGATTTTGTAAATGTTTAGCGTATCCGACGCAAACGCAATCACCCACAACGGGTCGCCCAACATTTTCAATTCCGAAATTGCGCGAATGCCGTCTTTGATTTTCGCCGCCGTATCCAAAATCGCGCGCGTCGCCTCCAAATATCCTTCCTCGCCAATCGAAACCATCGCCGCCCATGCCGCCGCGCTCAATGCGCCCGGACGACTCCCCGCGAACGTCGGCGAAAAATATAACCCGCCGCTCCAATCCGTCGCGGTGTAATATTGATAATGCCGCAGCTCGCGCCCGCGATACAAAACGACAGACGTGCCTTTAGCGGCATATCCGTACTTGTGCGTGTCCGCCGACATGGACGTGACGCCGCGCAAACGAAAATCATACGGCGGCACGCGATAGCCGAGCTTCTCCGCGAACGGCAAAACGAATCCGCCCAAACACGCATCCGTGTGAAAACCGATGTTGTGTTCGCGCGCGAGTTCCGACAATTCCTCAACGGGGTCAATGGTGCCGTACGGAAAACAGGGTGCGCCGCCAATCAACGCTATCGTATTTTTGTTGATGGCGCGTCGCGCCGCGTCCACATCCGCGCGCATGTCGTCACGCAGTGGAATGTGAACGAGTTTGAGATTGAAATACTGCGCGGCTTTGTCGAACGCGGCGTGCGCGCTAACGGGCGCAATGATTTCGGGCGCAGTGATGCCGCGTTTGTCGCGCGCAAAATCGCGGTACGTTTTCATCGCCAGCAAAATGCTTTCCGTGCCGCCCGATGTAACCGTGCCGACGATTTCGTTCGTTTCATCACTGCCCAACATGTGCGCCGTCATCGAAACGATTTCGGCTTCAAATTTTAAGGTGGAGGGAAAGACATCGGCATGCAGTGGATTGCTTTGCGAATTGAGCGCATAGACGCGATTGAGAAAATCAATGTACGCCGCGTCGCCGTGATAGACCGCACCCGAAACAAAACCTTCTTGCCACTTGCCGCGCTCGCGCGCGTTCAATTGTTCCATTTCATCCAAAATCAATTCGCGGTCGCGTCCCGTTTTCGGCAGTTCCGCGTACGCGTCGAATTCGCCCGCGTACGGTTTGAGCGCATGTTCCAATTCGCCCAACATGCTCGCGTATTCTTGCTCCATGCGCGCGTCCACGCCCGGCACGGCTTTGATTGTTTTTTCTGCCGCTTGCATTACGCGCGGGTTCACGCGATTCAACCACTGAAAAATTTTATCCATGACACTCATGCTTTCACCACATCATCCGGCAGTTCCCGTACGGTATTTGTCATTTCGAGCCGTCCTTGCGAGAAATCTCGAACGGCGACGGGAGATTTCTCACTCCGTTCGAAATGACAGACTCGCCACCATCCGGCAATTCCCACGCGGTGCGGCGCGGAATCCAACGCGGCACATGTTTCTTATACAGGGCATAATCTGCGCCAAAGCGTTTCTCCAAATCGCGTTCTTCGAGGCGCGGGATGTACACCACATTCGCCAGTACAAAAAACAGACTCCATAGCAACACGCCGATCGAACCCAACAGCAACGTCTCGCCCAACAGCACGCACATCACGCCGCTAATCATCGGATTGCGCACATGGCAATAAATCCCGCGCACGACCAAACGACGCGGCGGGTCCCACGGCGCGAGCGTTCCCTGTCCACAGCACACCAAAAGCGGAACCGTTTGCGCAAACAACCACAACCCGGCGGCAATACACAATCCGCCCAACAGGACAACGAGCCACCGCCACGGTGCAGCCAAGCCCCATGCAAAATTCATTCCCTCCAAAAAGAGAATAAGCGCGGGCACAAGGACCATGACCAGTACGGGCAAAAAGAAAATCGCGCGCAGTTGTTTCCACAGCGACATTTCAATGCTCCGTGCGATTCAAACGCGCATAGATTTTTTTGTTGGCTTGATACAAATTCAAAAACTCGGCAAACAACTCGTCATAGAGTTTGCGGTGCGCGGGATTGGGCACGAACGTGTTTTGAATCGCCACGTGCGTCGGAATTTCATCCGCTTGCATCCCACCCAACGAAACGGCGGCGAGCAATGAAACGCCGCGCACGTTCGCTTGCACAGGTTCGCGCACCTGGCGAATTTCGCAGTTCAACACATCCGCGAAAATTTGGCACCACACATCCGAATTCGCGCCGCCGCCGATAAAATTCAGCGTCGTCATTTTGCGCGCGCAAAATTTTTCCACCGCGTCGCGCAGCCAGCGCGCATTGTACGCCACGCCTTCCATCACCGCGCGAATCAGGTGCGCCCGCGTCGTTTGCAGCGATTGATTAAAAAAGCCGCCGCGTAGGCTGTGATTTTCGACGGGCGTGCGTTCGCCGTACAGCCACGGCGTAAAAATCAATTTGTCGCTCCCCGCCGGCACGCGCGCCGCCAACGCATCGAACGCGCGATACGCATGTTCCGGTTTCGGCGTGTTCAATGCATCATTCGGAAAAAATAAATTGTCGCGCAGGTACGTGAGACACACGCCCGCGCTCTCTTGCTCGTTCGTAAGTAAATAGCGGTTTGGCAGCGCGGACGGCAGCGACGCCATGTTGTGCGTCAAATCGGTTTTCTTGAACGGCACGTGACAACACAGCCACGCCGACGTGCCGACATACAAATGCGCGTCGAAGTCGCGCACCGCGCCCGAACCAATTGCCGCCGACTGGACATCGGGCGTCCCCATCACCACACGCACGCCCTCGCGCAAACCGAATGCGCGCGCGATTTCAGGCGTGATATTTCCCAACACCGCCGTCGGCGCTTTCAAATCGGGCAATTTTTCGCGCGCCACGCCGACAAAATTCAACAGCTGCGCGTCGTAATCCACGCGCGCGAGATTGCGATTGTCCGTGACCCAATGCAAGATGATGGAATCGTACCCCGCCGCAAACTGCCCCGTTAATCTCAAATTGAGATAATCTTTCGGTTCGAGAAATTTGTACGCCGCGTTGTAAATTTCCGGGCGTTCGTATTTCAACCACAAGATATGCGCGATGGAATCTTTGCCCGAACGCGTCGGAATGCCGCCGGTCTTTCGCAGCCATGGCACAAGTTTTGCAATATCGTATCCTTCAATGGCAAGCGCGCCGCGCGTAATTTCCTTAACATACGGCGCG
>CAZXYP010000480.1:0-3150 GCA_964644955.1 uncultured Anaerolineales bacterium
CCTGATAGCGCGCGAAAAATTCCTTACACTCGTGACACGCTTGCGACCACATCGTGCCGGCAATCTGAATGCCTTCAAACGGCATCGCGCCGCTCGCGTTCCATTCCGCGAGCAAGTCATCCAGCACCGGATACAAACGTTCTTCGGGCGGGTCCCACGGTTTCAGCAAATAATAGTCCAGCCCGACTTGATTGATACTTTGAATCGCGGCTTCGGTATCCGCATACGCGGTAAGCAAAACTTTTTTCGCTTCGGGAAACAGTTCGCGCGCGGCTTGCAAAAAATCCGTGCCGGACATTTGCGGCATCCGTTGGTCCACCAAAAACAGCGCGACGGTCTCGCCGCGCTGCTGCAATGTGCGCGCCGCTTCCAGCGCGGTCGCGCCCGAATCGGCGCGCACGATTTTATATTCTTTGGCGTAACGCGGATTCAAGTCGCGATAGACCGCGTTCAATACGGCGGGTTCGTCATCGGCGATGAGAATGTTGGGTTTTGTCATAGGAGAGATTAGAGACCGGAGACTAGAGATTGGATGGTTGGGTACGAGTCAATGCGGATTGCGCAATCTGCAATTGAAATTACGCCTTGATTTTATCACGATTTCCGCATTACAAGCAGTTCTTCGCGCCCCTTGCGCGGTTTGATGGAATCGTGTGGAAATTCACGCTGCAATAATTTCAAGCCGCGCTGTTCCATCAACGCAATCAATTCCGCCGCGTTCACTGCGAACGGTGGATTGCCGACATAACCGCTCAAAGGAAACGCGAGCGCGATGTACGTGCCGCCGCGTTTCAACATACGCGCCATTGTGTCTGCATACTCTACGCGGCGCGTGGGATGAATCGCACAAAAGCAGGTGTATTCCAAAACATAATCAAATGTGCCGTCAAACGTTGCGGGCAGTTCGAACAAGTCGTGATGCAAAATTTCATGCTGCGACGCGTCGTCCATCAACGCGCGCATGTCCTCCACCGCGTCGCGGGCAAAATCTATCGCGACCACCTCGAACCCGCGTCGCGCAAACTCGCGCGCGTCATGTCCGCGTCCCGCGCCCGGCACTAACATTCGCCCCGGTGGAAATCGCAGCGCGTAGGGCACGTTCTCTAACGCGCCATCTGACGCGCCCTCGCGCAACAAACGTTGAAACACCGGCGTCGGCGTTCCCATATCCCAGCCCGCCGTGCCGCGTTGGTAATCGAGTTCCCATTTCGCGGGGTGATTGACGTCGTCGGTCATTTTTCTAAAACAAGGCGCCCTGTGTCGGCACGGTTGGATTTTCTTTAGCGTTCATGTGTGTATAAATCTCCTCCGCCAACGCGTCAAAATCCATCGCGTCCGCTTCTAAACGCCGCGCGCCGCCTTTCAACAAACCTTCCGTGCCTTCACTGCCGGGAACGGCGTACACCAAACGTCCTTGTTTACGCGCGCGTTCTGCCGTATCCATACTGCCGCTTTTTTGACTCGCTTCCACCACAATCACCGCGCGACTCAAGCCGCTAATCAATCTATCACGCGCCATCAATTGCGGACCTTTTGGCGGCGCGTTCGGCATCAATTCCGAAAGCACCGCGCCGTGCGCGGCAATGCGTTCCGCGAGTTCCGCATTTTCGCGCGGATGAATCACGCGAATGCCCGAACCCAACACCGCAATCGTTCTGCCTGACACGCCAGCACGCACCCCGCGTAGGTTAGGCATCATGCGTGCCGGCGTGTCACCATCTTCTGCGTCCAACGCGCCCGTGTGCGCCGCCGTGTCAATTCCGAGCGCCAACCCGCTCACCACACACAACCCGCGCAGCGCCAATTCATACGCGAGCATAGTAGCGATTTTAATCGCTCCCTCTGACGCTGCGCGCGTACCCACAATCGCCACCGCGTTCTCGTCACCCTTTTTAATTGCGCCGCGCACAAACAAAATCACGGGCGCGTCTTTTAATGCAAGTAACCGCGCCGGAAACCGCGCGTCGTCCCACGTCAACACATCAATTTCATCTTGCGCCAACGCGTAAATTTCATCTTGAAATTTTTCGGGATGCAGCGCGCGCAAATTTGCAATCATCGTTTCGGTCACGCGCGGAATTTCCAACAGCTGTTCGTCTGTCGCATCAAAAACCGATTCGACATCGCCAAATTGTTCGAGCAATTTTTTCGCCGTCGCGCCGCCGAGTCCCGAAATGGATGCGAGCGCGAGCCAGTGGGATTTGGACATGAAACCTCTATCTATCCGTGTGAATGGTTTTCGTCAACGTAAGCACAACAATACTCGCAACGCCCGCGCGCTGCAAGACACGCGCCGCTTCCTGTAAGGTCGCGCCCGAATCGTACAAATCATCTACCAACAAAATATGTTTGCCGCGCACATCGCCTTGTACCGCGAATGCGCCGCGCACGTTCGCTTGTTTTTGCGCGAGCGCAGTCATTTCTTTTTGCTGTTGCGTCGCGCGCGTCTTGACGAGTACGCCAAACAACACGGTGATTTTCAACTCCTCACTCAACGCGCGCGCTAAATTTCCAACGGGGTCAAATTCGCGCGGCGTCGAAGGCGGCACGGGAATCACTGCGTCGAATTTCGGTAAATTGTTTTGCGCGTGCAACAACTCTGCCCAGCGCGCGGCAAGTTCGCGCGCGAGATTACGTTCGTCGCGATATTTGTAACGAAACGCGAGATCGCCTATCACACCGCGATTTTGTGTGTCGCCGTCAAAACGCGAATGAAAATCTAACGCCCAACCCGCGCGCCACGGTCCAAACAACGCGCGTGTATGCGGCTGCGCGAGAAATTGGTCAATCGCGTCGTCGGGAGGTGGAGGTTGGAGATTGGAGACTGGAGATTGGGACTTGGGTGATGCGGTGATTGGGTGATGCGGTGATTGCGCGAGGAGAGCAAGAACTTGCCCGCCGTATTTTTCAATTTTGGTTCGTCCAATGCCTTTGATGTTTGACAACGCGTGTGTGGATTGCGGTCGGTGGAGAACGAGCTCGCGCAAAGTTTCATCGGCAAAGATAACATAGGGGGGAACATTTTCTTGACGCGCTTGGGTCGTGCGCCAGGCGCGCAATTTTTGAAACAGCGCGGAATCAAACTCGAACGCAATGGGCGCGTCACTCTGTTGCGCGGGAGTCTCCGTTTCGGCGGGAATCAAATACCCC
>CAZXYP010000481.1:0-3107 GCA_964644955.1 uncultured Anaerolineales bacterium
CGATTTGCGATTTGCGATTTGCGATTTGCGATTTGCGATTTGCGATTTGCGATTTCCATCTTTCGTTTTCCGAATTCCGCATTCGACATTTTTCCATGTCCATCCTTCTCACCGACCTGACCAAACGCTATAACGAGCATCTCGTCGTCAATCGCGTTTCGTTGGATATTCGCGACGGCGAATTGTTTGTGCTGCTCGGCGGCAGCGGCAGCGGCAAAAGCACGGTTCTGCGCATGATTGCGGGCCTGACCACGCCGGACGCTGGCACGATTGAATTGAACGGGCGCGATGTGACGTACTTGCCGCCGCAGGCGCGCGGCACCGGCTTTGTGTTTCAGAATTATTCGATTTTTCGACACATGACCGTGCTGGAAAATGTCGAATTCGGTTTGCGGATTCGCAAAACCAAAAGCAACGAACGCCGCCGCCGCGCCGAAGAATTGCTCGACCTCGTGGGACTGGCAGGGTTGGGCGCGCGGTATCCGAGCCAATTGTCCGGCGGGCAGCAGCAGCGCGTTGCGCTTGCGCGCGCGTTGGCATATCAACCCACCGTGCTTTTGCTCGATGAGCCGTTCGGCGCGCTCGATGTAAAAATTCGTTCGCAGCTGCGCGCGTCCCTCAAAGAAATTCAACGCCAATTGAAAATCACCACCATCCTCGTCACGCACGACCAGGAAGAAGCGTTTGAATTGGCCGACCGCATCGGCGTCATGGACACGGGACGATTGGTCGAAGTCGGAACTTCGGAAACACTGTACCATCAACCCCACACTGAATTCACCGCGACCTTTATCGGCGGCGGCAATGTGTTGGTCGGGCGTAAAGAGCGCGACAGCATCCGTTTGGGTTCCGCCGCGCTGCCTTTGCCCGCAGATGCCGCGCAAACCGATGACGGTTCGCCGATTCGCGTATTGTTCCGCCCCGAACGGACCGTTTTGCAGAGTGAACCGTTTCAGGAACACGATGTGCATGTCTTGGGACAAGGGGTGGTCATGGAGCAAATTTTTGCGGGCGCGGTGCGGCGCATTGTATTGGAGATGGAAGGACTGCGCGGCGTGCGCGCGGTGGCGCCGCGCGTCATGTACGGACAAAGCGTCACACGCATCGAAGTCATCCAAACCGGCGCGCGCGCGCTCGAACATAACTTTGCGCTCGGACAAAAAGTTTGGGTCGGGCTGCGCGATTTTCATGTCTTGGAACCGACGGGGCTCAAAGTTTTATTGTGCGTGAGTCAAGACACCAGCGGCGCAATCGCCGCCGAAATGGGTTCACTGCTGGCACAGGCCACGCACGGACCGGCGACGCTGCTCCACGTGGTCGCGCGTCCTGAAATGGTGGCGCAAGCGCGCGAATATCTCGAAGGACTGCGCCGCACGTATGCCGCGCGCGTGCCCGGCTTGGACGTGCGCGTGCGCGTCGGCACCAGCGCGGCGCAGATTTTGCTCGAAGCGCAAGAGGGACATTATGAAGTGATTGCGCTCGGGCAGGCGGCAGGCGGCGCCACCGGTTATCGCGGTTTGGGCAGCACTGCGCGCCAAGTCTTGGAACAAGCCGAAGCGCCGGTTTTGTTGGTACAATCCGAACGCCCGAGTTTCAAACACATTCTGATTTGCACGCGCGGCGGCGAACCGGGCAAAACGGATGTCACGTTTGGCGGGCGTGTCGCGCGGCGCGCGGATGCGGACGCGACCGTTTTGTTTGTGCAAACGGAACATACGACACCCGAGGAACAAAAACGCGCGGCGCGACATTTGCTTCAGGCAGAAGCCGCGCTTTCGGTGCAAGGCGTACGCAGCAAGATAAAAATTTTGGACGGCGGCATTGTCGAAAGCATCCTGCAACAAGCGGCTGCCGACGATGCCGACTTGATTATCATTGGCGCGCAAGCGCCGCGCGGGCGTCCGCGTTTGCGCTGGCAAAATTTGGCAACGCAGCTCGTGGGCAGTACCTCGCGCCCCGTGCTGGTCGTGCCGATGAGTGAATAAAGGGGGGACTGGAGAGGAGAGACTCGAGTCTCTCCTCTCCAGTCTCTGGTCCCTAATCTTTTTCTGTCATGTCTTTACAAATTCCCATCATCACCGCGCGCGGGAACGCGTACGAGGTCGGGTATCAAATCGGCGTTGCGGCGCGGGAAAAAATGCGCGCAATGCACGCGGAAACACTGGCAGAGTACCGCGCGCAATGGGACGCGCTGCTGCGCCAAAGCACCCCGTTCCGCGACGCGACGCGCCAACATTTGCCGCGTGTTTTGGAAGAACTGCGCGGCGTTGCCGAGGGCGCAAACATTCCGTTTGACGATTTGTTTTTGATGAGTGTCGAAGAATTGTTGTACGAAGAAGTGCGGGGCGCAACCTCACCCCCAACCCCTCTCCTACGAGGAGAGGGGGGGTCTTTACTCCCTTCTCCCAGTGGGAGAAGGGTCGGGGATGAGGGGCATAAAGGATGTTCCGACCTCGCCGCCGCGCCGCCCGCCACGCGTGATGGGCATGTCTGGCTGGCGCACAATAACGATTTGGGCGCAAGCGCGCGCGAACAATTGGTCGTCACGAAATTGCGCGTCGCGGACGAACCCGAAATTCTTGCCGTGACCGTCGGCGGTTGGTTCATCAGTATCGGCATGAATAATGCGGGCATTGCGCTGACCGGCAATCAATTGAACGCCAACGATTCGCGCGCGGGCATTCCGCGTTTGCTGATGGTGCGCGATATGTTGGCGCAGCACACGTTGGACGCCGCGTTGAAAGCCGCGCTGCATCCCGCGCGCGCGTCGAGTTACAACAATATCCTATCTGCGCGCGACGGGCAAATTGTCAATGTCGAAGGTTCCGCCACAGACGCGGCATTGACCACCGCCGCCGAAAACGGCGGCGCCATCGCGCATACGAATCATTATCTCGCGGACAAGATGCTGCGCTTTGAAGCCGACGCGCCGCACGCTGCCATGTCGGCGACACGCTGCGCGCGCGCGTTGGATTACGCAAAAAAATATCGCGGCCAGATAGATTACGAAATCTGCGCGCGTTTTCTGCGCGACCATGTATACGCGCCGTGGAGCGTGTGCAAACATGCCGGACAAAGCGTGACGGTGTTCAGCGCCATCATTGATT
>CAZXYP010000482.1:0-3101 GCA_964644955.1 uncultured Anaerolineales bacterium
ATTCACCCAAAACCTCACGCCCGGGCTGTATGCGGAAGCATATCGCCGCTGTGACAATCTCGCCGCGCGCGCGCAGCAGATTGCTTTGCTCGTGACGGTGATGCGAGATTCGGCAGACACCGCCCACATGCCGTTGACCGGCGTCGCGTTGAAATTGGCGAAAGGGCCCGCGCACGCGGCGGGCTGGCACGAGCTGTACGCGTTTCTCGAACGCGGGCAGCATGCCTTTGGCAAGGTCAAACACCCCGAACGTTTTGTGGAAGCCATTCAAACGCGCGAATACGAAATCATGAAACGGATTGTCGCGCGCGATCCGCAACCGTTTCGCCCCATCTGAAATCTCCCCCGCGCGCGCCGCGTTCCCGTTTTTTGATTCTTGACATTCCGCGCTTTTTTTGCTACAATCGCTTTAGTTAATTAACTTTACTAATTAAGGCGGCGTCTGCCCGTATCTCCTCACGAGGTCGTGAACCATGTCCCGCATCCGGACCGGTGACCAAGCGCTCATCCGCGAAATTAATCTCTCGATCGTGCTGTACGCCTTGCGCGAGCATGGCGCCATGTCGCGTGCCGCGCTCGCCGCGCATACCGGACTGACCAAAGTCACTGTTTCGGCGCTTGCCCAACAACTCATTGCGCGTGGGCTGCTCGTTGAACGCGGGGTTGGCAGGAACGGGCTCGGACGCCCGGGCATTCTCCTCGAACTGAATCCGCAGGCAGGCGCAATCGTCGCCGTCGAAATCGGCGTGGATTTTGTTTCCATTCTCCTGACCAATTTTTCCGCCTCCACCCTCTGGCGGCATCAGGAACAGACCGCTCCCGGCAGTTCCCAAACCGAAATTTTGGATTTGGTCACTGCCAAATTGAAAACCGCCGTCAAACTCGCGAAAAAACACAGACTGCAAATTTTCGGCTGCACCATCGGCTTGCCCGGCTTGGTGGACGTCGCTACGGGCACGCTGCTGTATGCGCCGAATCTCAAATGGAGCAATGTGCCGCTGCGAGAGGTTTTGCAAAAACGTTTTGATTTTCCCATTTATGTGGACAATGAAGCGTCTATCGGCGCGTTTGGCGAAAAATTTTTTGGGGTCGCGCGCGGCAAGCCCAATATGGTCTATGTGTACGCGAGTGTCGGGATTGGCGGTGGTTTGGTCATGAATGGGCAAATTGTCCCTGGCGCAACCGGCTTTGCCGGCGAAATCGGACATGTCACTATCGAGCCGAACGGTCCGTTGTGCAACTGCGGCAACCATGGCTGTTGGGAAACGTTGGCATCGCAAGCCGCTGTGTTTCGACGCGTCGAACAAGCAATTGCGGCAGGGCAGCGCTCTTCGCTCGCGCGGTTTTTCAAAAAGAAAAGTGAACCATTGTCGGTGTCGGCGATTGTGCAAGCCGCCGACGAAGGCGATTCCGTCGCGCGTCAAGCCCTGACCGAAACCGGTGTCTATTTCGGCATCGGCATTGCCAATCTCATCAATACTTTGAATCCCGATATTGTGGTCGTCGGCGGCATCCTCAGCTTGGCAAAAGAATATCTGATGCCGGTGATTGAGCAAACCATTTCGCAGCGCGCCCTTCCCTGGTCGCGCCAAGCCACGCAAATCGTGATTGCGGCGAACGGCGAGGACAATTGCCTGGTGGGCGGCGTCGCCATGGTGTACGACCACGTTTTGCGGCATCCTTTGCATGCCGTGCGTACAAAAAATACCCTTTCCCCGAATCGGCAACACAACGTGCGACAAATTCAAACCGGATATGGCGCGCGTTTAACCTAAAGGAGGTCGCAGCAAGCTCACAGCAAGAATTTTTTTTCTCACCATTAACCAAAGCAGTTGATTCTCTCGGAGGAGGAGAAGATGCAACACAAATCGTTTGCACAAAAAACAATCGTCGCCCTCGCAATGCTCGCCCTCGTGGCATTTGTCATTGCGTGCGCGACCCCGACCGCGGCGCCAACCGCCGCACCCGCGCAGCCGACCGCTGCCCCGGCACAACCCACAGCATTACCGACCGCGGCTCCTGAAGCCAAAGCATTGGTGGGCGTAATCCTGCCGACCAAAGACGAACCGCGCTGGCTGCAAGACCAAGCCGTGTTCCAAAAAGCGGGCTGGGAACCGCTCTTTAGTCAGGGCGATTCCGCCAAAGAAAAAGCCAATGTCGAAGCATTGATTTCGCAAGGCGTCAAGGTCATTATCATCACCCCGCAAGATGCGACCGCGGCTGCGGCATCCGCGGAAGCCGCCAAAGCGGCAGGTGTGAAAATCATTTCCTACGACCGCTTGATTCGCGATACCGATGCGGTGGATTACTATGTGACGTTCGACAGCAAAGCCGTCGGTGCGGAATGGAGTAAATATCTCATCGAACAAGCCGGTGCGACCAAGGGCAATCCGCTCTATATCTATGCCGGTGCGCCGACGGACAACAATGCGTTCATTTTCTTTGAAGGTGCGTGGGAAACCATCCAGCCCAAGATAGCGGATGGCACGTTTGTCATCAAGAATTCGAGCGAAGCGGTTGCGCTGCAAGGGAAACCGACCCTGACGCGTGACGAGCAAGCGAAAATCATCGGTCAGGTCACGACGAACTGGGATTTCAACACCGCCAAGAATCTGGCGGAATCGAACTTGACCGCTGCGCAAGCCGCCGACAAAGGTACGGTCTATATCCTCGCTCCGAATGACGGCACCGCACGCGCGATTGCCGATGCCTTTGCCGCCGACAAAGATGTGACCAAATACTTTGTCACCGGTCAAGACGCCGAAAAAGCGTCCGTGCAATACATCATTGACGGCAAACAATCCATGACCGTGTTCAAGGACGTGCGCACGTTGGCTGCCGACGCCGTCGCCGCGGCCAATGCGTTCCTCTCAGGTGGCACGCCAACGCAGACCACAACGTACAACAACGGCAAGATTGATGTTCCGGCGAAACCGTCCGCCATCGTCACCGTCACCAAAGACAATGTCAAACAGGCGTTGATTGATTCGGGCTACTATTCTGCGAGTGATTTCACCGGTTTGGAAGCCGCAAGTGTTCCGGCGAACAAAGCATTGGTGGGCGTAATCCTGCCGACCAAAGACGAACCGCGCTGGCTGCAA
>CAZXYP010000483.1:0-837 GCA_964644955.1 uncultured Anaerolineales bacterium
CTGCAAAATCGCGTCTGCCATTTTGGCAGTGCGCGCCATCCTTTCCACATCATGTACCCGTACCAAATTTGCGCCGCGCGCAATACCGAGCGCCACTGCCGCCGCCGTTCCCGCGTCGCGTTCGTCCACCGCAACACCCGTTGCTTTGCTGATGAAACCTTTGCGCGAAGGCCCAATCAAAAGCGGACAACCCAATACGCGAAACTCACCGAGCCGATTGAGAATTTCCAAATTTTGCGCGGTTGTTTTCCCAAAGCCCAATCCCGGGTCAATCAAAATGCGCGCGGCATCAATGCCCGCATCGAGCGCCGCATCCATCTGCGCGCGTAAATCGTCCAGCATTGCGCTCAAGAAATCGCGCGCGCCCGCGTCCTGTTTCCCGTTGTGCATCAACACGACTGCCGCGTTGTATGCCGCAATCACGCGCGCCATGTCCGCATCGCCGCGCAAACCCGTCACGTCATTCACCATCGCCGCGCCCGCGTTCAATGCGGCATCCGCGACGCGCGCTTTGGTCGTGTCAACGGAAAGCGGCGCGCCGCGCGCGCGCAGCGCGCGAATCACAGGCAGGATACGTTCCAATTCTGTTTCCGCATCTACGGGCGTCGCCCCCGGGCGTGTGGATTCGCCGCCGAGATCCAAAATATCCGCGCCCGCCGCAAGCAATGTTTCTGCGCGCGCGACCGCGCGTTCGGTCCATTGCGCGGCGGTATCCTCCGTTTGCATCAAACCATCGCCGCTGAACGAATCGGGCGTCACATTCAATAAGCCCATCACATACGTGCGCGTCCAATCGAACTGCGCGCTCACTAACTTCAAAGTGGGGGGGGGGGACAC
>CAZXYP010000483.1:847-3085 GCA_964644955.1 uncultured Anaerolineales bacterium
CCCCCCCCCCCCCCCCCCCCCCCCCCCCCCCCCCCCCCCCCCCCCCCCCCAAACGAAATGCTCCAACGCGCGTTCCAACTGCTCCGCCAACCACTGCAAGGCTTCATCCGGCTGCCAGCGCAGGCGCGTGACCAGATGATTCAATTGATACCGCGTCGCGCACAGCAAGACATCCGTTTCGCCCCCGCCGACATGCTCCAAACGCGGCGCGGTGATGACTTGCCCGCCTTCCATCACCAATTCCTGATACAAAAAACGCGCCAGCGCCAACGACACGCGTTCCAGTTTGACGAGGCGAAATTCGGCGCGCGCCACTTTTTCTTGCAAAGCGGAATCCGCGCCCACCTTGAACAGTGCGGCGCGGATTTGGGCAGGCGTATGCAATTGTAGGACGCGCATTCCAATTTCAAACACCGGCGCTATTCCTTTTGTTTCATCTCCAATAAAAAGACCTGCGTCTCTTTGGGCAGACTCTCGCGCTTGAGACTGAGACTTTCGACCCGCGGCGGCGCTTTGACGCCCATCTCTTTGATAAATTTGTCCACCGCGTCCAACTTGACCGCAAGTTCCGGCACGCGATAGTGCATCGGAATCACCACCATCGGCTCAAAGAGTGAGACCACCTCGGCGGCGTCCGACGCATTCAACGCATTTCCCCCGCCCACCGGCACGAGCAAAATATCCACTTCGCCAATCAAGTCTGCTTGCGCCTGTGTCGGGATGTGTCCGATATCGCCGAGATGACAAACATTCAGCCCGTCAATATTGATAGCATACACGGTGTTTTTACCGCGGTCTTTGCCGTTGCGCTTGTCGTGGAATGTTTGCACGGCAGTCACAAACACCGTTTTGATTTCGTATTCGCCCGGACCGTTGATAATTTTCGGGCTGCCCGCCACCCCATCCGCGTTATCATGTCCGGCGTGATTGTGACTCACGGTCACCATGTCCGCGCGCAGGCGCGGCAATTTCAACCCGATGCTTTTTTCATACGGGTCGGTGACAACCGTTGCATCTCGCGAGCGCAAACGAAAACACGACATCCCAAACCAATCAATATCCATGAATCCTCACCTGAAGTGTAACGTGATCTCTCCATGCGCGCGCCGCGTATCCCGTCGCGAGCGCGGCGATTATACCATTCCTTTGACAGTGACAAAAACAAATGTTCCGTCGTTCGCGCGCACAAAACAAAAAACGCCGCGCCCTTTGGCGTGACGTTTCTGTTCGACGGGTCACACAGCGTATTTACATCATCGTGACGTAACCGGCGTTGTCATCCAATTGCGCGAGGCGAATCGCCGCGCGCCGCACGGTGGCGCGACGGGTCAACCGATAAGTCGTCCGTTCCGGTGTATAGTGACGCACCAAAACACGCAGGTAGGTCAAATCATCCAATTCTTTGGTGGTGACGGAAACGCTTCGACGCAAATGGTTGGCTACTTCGGCGGGCGTCCATCCGGTATCGGGATGTTTGCCAAAAAACAGGATGAGGTCCCAACGCACCAACGTCGTTGCGTACCGTTCCACAAACGTAAAAAGTTCAAGATCTATTTCTGCCGGACCGTGTACGGATGAAAAAGTTGCCGCTTCACTCAAGGGCATAAGCATATCTCACTCCCGGCTTGGACCCTCAACCGAAAAGATGTTCAAAACTCTTCTTCCCCCTGAGAGACCGAGTGTGTTTTTTATTGTCACTCTAACATCCGTCGCTTTGACGGTCAATAGTACCAATTGCCGTATCCACGGCGGTTGCCAAGTCGGGCAAATCGAAATTCGGGCGAATACCATTCGCAGCGAAAAGTTCGCGGCAGCACATCGCCAATTCGATCCCTCAATTCTTCGGGACAGGCACTTTGTCGAAGCGACGCGTTTCAGTCAACGCAGGTTGACTTGGCTGTGCGCGGCTGTATCTGCACCGTTCTGTTTTTGGCAGTAGGAAAAAGAAACGGGATTTCCGCTTGATTCAGAAATCCCGGTTTTTGTGCGCCCTATTGTCCGCCGACAAAATCAATCACGTTTTGTTGTATTGCCCCTTCGGCGTTACAGTCCGCCGTCAACGTAAAGGGCACTTTCGGAGACCTGAGACTGCCGTCGGCGTTTACAATTGCGACTTCGCCGTTGGTAGCGGTGCCTCTCCCAAAAATCCATTCCCAGTATCCGGGACGATTGCTGTGGGTGCCGGTTGTGTCTGTTCCCTGCTCAATTCCGCTTGCCCAAATGCGAACCAGCAAACCA
>CAZXYP010000484.1:0-3063 GCA_964644955.1 uncultured Anaerolineales bacterium
CGTCAAAGGTGTGGATGCCCACGCCGTCCAATTGCACGCGTCCTTTGCCAAAGGAATCGTTCTTGAGGACGCCGACATAAAATTCCGTCGCGCCGGAAACGACGAGGGTGGCGGTATCGTTATCGGTTTGCGAG
This sequence comes from uncultured Anaerolineales bacterium, assembly GCA_964644955.1. Classification (GTDB taxonomy): domain Bacteria; phylum Chloroflexota; class Anaerolineae; order UBA4142; family SHND01; genus SHND01. Next base: position 135 of record CAZXYP010000484.1, read on the forward strand.
CGTTTGAACGTGCCGCCGCTGGCGACGGCGTTGTTGCGCGCTTCCCATGTTGTGACAAACGCGATGTTGCTGTCGGTATCTTGATAAACACCAAGACCGACGACCGCCCGGAAAAGCAAATAGAATTTTTCTCGCGCGGACGCGCCAACAAAAATACTCTGCGAACGGTGTTTGCAACGAAATACGCGCAAAAAAATTCGAGCGGCTGCGCCGTGAAACGGCGCAGCCGTTCGTTTCATCGTTCGAGCCGGATGGTGATGTTTTACAATACGAACGGCGAAAGGGAAATCTCCCGCCGCCACGCATGATACGCAAATTGAAGTAGGGCGCAAATCCGCGCGCTGAATTATCTTGGAACACGCGGCTGTTCAAATGTCAAGTGGTCTTGGAAAACTCTTCTGCCCAACCTGCGCAGCCCGGTTTTGTGTTCGCGTTGCGGCGAACGTTGTTCGCAACAAATTCTATTCGCCCGCATTCGTGTAAAGAAACCTCCACAATCCGCGCAGATGCATTCATATTTCATTGACAGTATATTACCGGGGTGATATATTTCGGACATCAAAGTAATTCAGAAAGACGAACTGGTATGGCAGCAAAAGTTTCTCCCAACACCCCCGTAACCAAAAATCCGTTCACGCCTGCACCCGACGCGCCGCTGTCGGAGGTGTTGGATGGCGCGATACGGCGTTTGATGTGGTTGGAACGCACATGGCTCAAACAAGCGCTGGCGGAATATGATTTGGATATCGGACACTTTATGCTGCTCTTGCAGTTGTTCAAGCGCGAAGGCATGTGTCCGATGGGGGAATTGTCGCACGCGCTCGATTTGCCGAATGCGACGACGACGGGGCATGTGGACCGGTTGGAACAAAAAAATTTGGTGCGGCGCGAATTTGGCAATCTTCAAGACCGGCGGCAGGTGCGTGTGCATTTGACGCCGCAGGGCAAGGCGCTGGCGCTCAAGGTCAAAGAACTGCGCTTGCAGCATGTGAAACAGGCATTGAATCAAATTCAAGCCCGGGACCGGAAAATCTTTGTACGTATTCTGTCAGAGTTTTTAGACAAGTTGGAGTTGTCAAAATGAATCGGCGTTGGATCATTGTCATTGGCGCGTTCATTTTAGTGAGCGTGATTGGGGTGTTGGTGTGGACGCAAATCAACAATGCCAACAACGCGCGCCCGTTGTACAGTGCGTCGGATGTGGCGACGGCGGAAATCGGCACGCTCATTGCGACCGTCAGCGCGACGGGTTCGATTGAACCGCAAACGGAAACCGCGCTCGCGTTTTTGGCGAACGGCAATGTGGCGGAACTCTTGGTCAAACGCGGCGACCAAGTGACGGCGGGACAGCCGTTGGCGAAATTGGACGCGACGGCATTGGAATTGCAGTTGAAACAGGCGGACGCGCAGCTCGCGTCCGCGCAGGCGAGTTTGGAAAAATTGAAACAGGGACCGAGCGCGTCCGCGCGCGCGTTGGCGCAAGCGAATCTGGATTCCGCGCAAGCGGCATACGACGCGCTGCAAAATCCGTCGGCAAGCGCCATCGCGGCGGCGCAAGCAAATTTGGATTCCACGCGCGCACAGTACAACAAATTATTGAAACCTGACGCGACCGAATTGGCGATTGCGAAAGCGGATGTGGACAAGGCGCAAGCGGCATTGGCAAACGCGCAAGCCGCCTATGATCGCATCGGCGGCGCGTCGAATCCGAACATTGGGCAATTGCCGCAGAGTTTGCAATTGCAGAGCGCGACATTGGATTATCAAAAAGCGTTGAATGCCTTTAACGCGAAATTCAATCCGACCGACGCGCAGTTAAAAGCGGCGCAAGCGCAAATTCAGCAGGCGCAAGATGCGTTACAACGATTGCAGCCGACGCAAGAAAATTTGGCGCGCGCGCAAGCGCAAATCAAACAGGCGCAAGACGCGTTGGAACGCTTGACACCCACAGAGCAAGATATTGCGCAAGCGGAAGCGAATGTGGCGTCTGCGCTCGCGGCGCGCGATTTGGCGCAGCAGCGCGTGAATGAGGCGACGCTGGTTGCACCGCAATCGGGTGTCGTTACGGCGCTTGATTTGGCGGAGGGCGAATTTGTGCAGGCGGGGCGTCCCGTGTTGACGATTGCGGATTTGGAGCAGTTACGCATCGCGTTGAGCATTGACGAAACGGATATTCCGCGCGTGCAGGTGGGACAGCCCGTGCTTTTGGACCTCGACGCGTTTCCCGAACAACAAGTGAATGGTGTGGTGCGCGAGATTGCGCCGGCGGCGACGACACTGCAAGGCGTGGTGAATTATCAAGTCATTATTGATGTAACGCCGGGCGACCTCGCCATCAAGCCGGGTATGACGGCGAACGCGAACGTGCAGGTAGCGCGCAAGGAAAATGTTTTGCTCGTCCCGACGCGCGCGATTCGCGCGCAAGGCAGTAAACGGCTTGTTACGATTTTGGAAAACGGCGAGCCGCAAGAAGTGACGGTGACGCTCGGTTTGTCCAATGACCAATTTACCGAAATTTTGAGCGGGCTGGAACCGGGGGCGCAGATATTGACCATCGCGGTTTCGACGAACGCGCCGCGCTTTGGCGGTTTCGGCGGCGGCAATAATGCCACCGCGACGCCGCAAGGGAATTGACGAACACGCATCGTATCGGGTGAAACATGAATTTGTTGGAAACGTTTCGTATTTCGTTTCGTTCGCTCGGCGCGAATAAATTGCGCGCGGGGCTGACAATGCTGGGCGTCATTATCGGCGTCGCGGCGGTGATTGCGCTGTTGGCAGTGGGCCAGGGCGCGAGCGCGGCGATTACGCAGCAAGTGCAAGGCATTGGTTCCAACGTGTTGTTTATTCTGCCGGGGAGTTTTCAACAGAACGGCGTGCGTTCGGCGGTGGGCAGCGCGACGACGTTGACACTGGAAGACGCGAACGC
>CAZXYP010000485.1:0-3063 GCA_964644955.1 uncultured Anaerolineales bacterium
GTGCAGATGTTGGGGCGAATGCGTCGCCCCTACTATTTTTCCTCAATCGTGATTTTTTGAATCACATCGTCCTTGCGAATCTGCATCACCACGGCCATGGATTCCGGCGTGACTTGCCCGAACGACGTGTAACCGCCGTCGAGATTCGGCGTCGCGTCGAGCGTGATATAAAACTGACTGCCGCTCGAAGGCGTCGTTTCCGGCGGACCGCCGCGCCGCGCCATCGCCAACGCGCCCGCAGGATGCGTGCGTTTGATTTCCGGTGGAATCGTGTACCCGGGGCCGCCCGTACCGTTGCCCAATGGGTCGCCGCCTTGAATTACAAAACCGGGTTCGTAGCGATGAAAGGTCAGTCCGTCATAGAAACCTTGACGCGCGAGAAAAACCAAATTATTGACATGCTGCGGTGCGTCCTTTGGATACAAATCAATGACGATGTTGCCTTTGCTTGTTTCAATCGTGGCGCGATAGGTTTTGTTCGGGTCAATCGTCATGGGCGGCGCGGCGCTGTACATGTTGTTGCGTTCCGCGCCCGCTTTGGCAGACGCGCCCGCGTTACGCGGCGCGGCAGTATTGGCTGGCGGGGGTGGATTGGTCGGCGCGGCGGTGGGCGCGCTGCTGCATGCCGCCAAAAACATGACTGCGCTCAACAGCAAAATCAACTGCGCAATCGCAAAATGGGTTAAAGTCAGGCGTTTCATGGGAATTCAACTCTCCAGAACTTGTTTTAGTTTGGGCGCGGTGTTGTTGATGAGATTGCGGACTTTGGGCGCAATCAACGTTTCGGTCAGGCGCAGGGAGCCGCTCAATACCACATTGCCTTGCGCCTTGACGTGCGTCCCGGCGGCATTGGGCGCAAATAATACGACGCCTGCCCATTTGAATACAGGCGCAACGTATTCAAACGAAATTTTTTTGCCGTGTTCAATTTCGCGAATCAAACAATCCATTTCATAGTCCGAGCCCATCATATGAAATTGTTGTTTGAATTTTGTGCCGGCGCGAATCGGTCCATCCGTAATCGGTTGAACGCTTTGGACCGGCATCCAGTTAGGATTGTTATTGTAATCGGCGACGTATTGAAACACGTCGTCGAGCGAGCGCGCGATGGTAATGGTATTGGATACTCGAATCACAGGTCCCTCGTTTATTGCACATCGGTTAATTCGACATCAAAGACGAGCGTGGCGTTCGGCGGAATCACGCCGCCTGCGCCGCGCGCGCCGTACCCCAATTGTGGGGGAATAATCAAGCGGCGTTTTTCGCCAACCCTCATGCCGCTGATACCTTCGTCCCAACCTTCAATCACTTGCCCCACGCCGAGCAAAAACGTAATCGGCTCGCCGCCAATCGAACTGTCAAACTGTGTGCCGTCGGTCAAATAGCCGGTGTAATGCACGCTCACCGCTTTGCCTGCTTGCGCTTCGGCGCCGCTGCCCGGCTGCACATGTACAATAATCAAACCGGTATCGGATTCGGTTGCGTTGCCGCTGACGGCGGGAATTTTGTCGCTGAGCTGCGGCATGTTGACTTTGTTTCCTTGATAATAGAGTAACGCAAGCATCAAAATGCCGAGGACAACGATGGCGGCTGCGCCGACGAAAAAGATGGGACTGCGTTTCCCCCCCCCCTTGGCGTCGTCGGGACGCGCGTCCCAGTTGTCTTGTTGGACATGGGATTGCGCTTGCACAATCAATTCATCCGTGTCTTTGTAATGGCTCGCGTACATGACGCGCACCTTGCGCAGCAGCGGCAGCGCGCCTGCGTAATCGCCCGCGTCGAATTTCGCTTTGCCGTCGCGATAGAGTTTGTCAATGTCGCGCATGCGCAGCGCCCACTGCAATTTTGCTTCGACGCCTTCGCGAATGCGGTCAATCGCCAACGCTTTGCGGTACAGCGCGATGGTCTGTTCCCAATCCTCTGCTTTGGCGGCAGCATCGGCTTCGGCAAGATATTGTTTCACCAAATCTTCCTGCTCGGCGGTCAATTCTTGGGGCAAGGCATTTTCCACCGTCGGCTGTGCTTGCGTTTCGGCGGATTCGGCTGGGGGCAGCTCTTGCGTTTCGTTGATTTCAACGGTGGGTTGCTCTTGGGGTTCGATTGCTTCGGGATTTGGAGTGGAACTCATTGCACCTCCGCCGCGTTGATTTTCTGGTCGGCGTTGTGTGGATTTTGTCCGCTGCTCGGAACAGTCAGCGCGCTCAGATGACATGTGTCGTTGAGCAAACGCAAACGCGCGCCGCGTTCGCCCCACTGCATGATGTTCAGTGACGCATTGTCAATGTGAAACGGCAGGGGACGTTCGGGGTCGAGATTCAGCCCCGTCATTAACAACATGTTGATTGTGCCGCCGTGCGTGATTGCCAACACGCGTCCCTGCAAATGTTTGGCGCGCACGTCGTGCAGAAACGCGCGCGTGCGTTCGACAAAAACTTCGCGCGCTTCTTCGCCGGGAATGGGCGGGCGAATGCCGCCTTCGTGCCACGCGTGATGCACTTTGGGGAATTTTTCCTTGACCTCGCTCATGGTCAGCCCTTCGAGTTGTCCGAGCGAACGTTCAATCAAACGCGCGTCGGGAATCACCGGCAAATTGAGCGCGTCGCCGATGAGCGTCGCGGTGCGAAACGCGCGCCGCAAGGGGCTGGCATAAACCGCATCGAATGCGCCTTCGCCGTTAATGCGTGCGGCAAGCCGACGCGCTTGTTCCAAACCGCGTTCGTTCAATTCAATATCGGTGTGTCCCTGAATGCGTCCTTCGGCGTTCCATTGCGTTTCGCCGTGGCGAATCAAATATAGTTTGAGCATGAGCTTGCTTAATCTGAGCAATTGATTATATACGAAAATCCTAAATCCACGATGAAAACGACATGATGTTTTGTCACGCAAAAAAACGCCGCAAAAAAAACGGCGTTATTTCAAGTCGAGAATTTCTTGCGCAATGGAATACGGATCGCGTTGGCGCTGCATGATTTGTTGCAGCCACTCGTCCCAACGCGCCGGCGGCAAGGCGCGCAGCGTGCGTTCCAGCCATTCGCGCTGCAATAATTCGCGTAAACCGTCCTC
>CAZXYP010000486.1:0-3047 GCA_964644955.1 uncultured Anaerolineales bacterium
TGGTTGCCCATCCCCGCGCCGATTTCGGATGACCACGCGTTTTGGATGACCACGCGTTTTGGATGACCACGCAGGGTCATCCCTACCGTTCCCCGTTGGCGCGTTTCGCGTTGGGGCGCCCCGCGTTGGGGCAACCCTGCGTGGTTGCCCATCCCCGCGCCGATTTCGGATGACCACGCGTTTTGGATGACCACGCAGGGTCATCCCTACTCCCATTCAATCGTCCCCGGCGGCTTGCTCGTAATGTCATACACGATGCGATTCACGCCGCGCACGGAATTGACAATGCGCGTGCTCATGCGCGCCAACAAATCGTGCGGCAAACGCGCCCAATCGGCGGTCATGCCGTCTTCGCTCGTCACCGCCCGAATCGCCAACACATTTTCATACGTGCGTTCATCGCCCATCACACCAACGGTTTGAATCGGCGTCAGCACGGCAAAATACTGCCATACGCGAAAATCCATTTCGGGCGCGGCGCGTTCGATTTCCTCGCGCACAATCGCGTCCGCCTCGCGCAAAACCTTTAATCGTTCGCGCGTCACCTCGCCGATGATGCGGACCGCGAGTCCGGGACCGGGGAACGGCTGCCGCCAAACAACATTGTGCGGCAAGCCCAACGCTTCGCCGACCGCGCGCACTTCGTCTTTGAACAAATGGCGCAGGGGTTCGAGCAATTGGAACGGCAGCGTGGTGGGCAAGCCGCCGACATTGTGATGCGTTTTAATCGTCACCGCCGTTCCGTGCGCGCGCCCTTGCGCGGTGTCGAGCGGCGCGGCGCTTTCGATAACGTCGGGATACAACGTGCCTTGCGCGAGAAATCTGTGTTCGCCCAAACTTTTCGCGGTCTCATCAAATTTCTCAACGAACGCGGCGCCGATAATTTTGCGTTTGCGTTCGGGTTCCACCACCTCACGCAGTTGATCCAAAAAATAGTCGCGCGCGTCAACGGTCACCAATTCGATACCGATTTGCTCCGTCAATGCCACAACGTTCGCGGCTTCGTCTTTGCGTAATAACCCGTGGTCAATAAACACGCACGTCAATTGCTCACCAATCGCGCGTTCAATCAATGTCGCCGCCACCATCGAATCCACGCCGCCGCTCAGCGCGCACAACACACGCGCGTCGCCCACGCGTTCGCGAATTTGCGCGATACCGCTTTCGATAAAAGACGCGGGCGTCCAATCGCCCGCGCAGCGGCAAATGTCGTACAAAAAATAGCGCAGGATATTTTTACCCTGCGGCGTATGCGCGACTTCGGGATGAAATTGCAATGCGTAAATGTTGCGCGCCGGATTCATCATTGCCGCAAACGCGCACGTGTCCGATTCCGCGAGTTTTTCAAACCCGGGCGGCAGCGCGCGCACGCTGTCGCCGTGACTCATCCAGACATTTTGTGTCAGAGGCAAAGCGGTAAAAAACGAAACGGGATGCGTGACGCGAATTTGCGCGGGACCGAATTCGCGGTGCGGGGCGCGTTCGACGCGTCCGCCGAGCGTATATGCCAGCAATTGCATCCCATAACAAATTCCCAAAATGGGAATCTCTAAATCAAAAATAAATTCGGGAATGCGCGGCGCGCCCTCGTCGTACACGCTCGCCGGTCCGCCCGAAAGAATCACGCCGACGGGATTCACACGCGCGATTTCGTCACGCGTCACGCGCGGGGAAAAAATTTCGCAATACACATTCAGTTCGCGCACCCGGCGCGCAATGAGCATGGTGTATTGCGAACCAAAATCAAGAATCGCTATCGTTTGTGTCATATCGTTACACGTTCAATCGCATTCAAACGTTTGTTGAATTGGTCAATCGCAAAATCGGTCATTTCGAGCAAATCAATGCCGAACGGAACGTCGTCGCCGTATGGCGCAAGCGCGTCGGGAATCACGCCGAGCGCGAACGGAAGCAGCCGATTCAATTCCTCATTCACAAATTCCATCAACATTGCATCGCCGCGGATCAAACGCTGCAGCGCGTAAATGCCATACGCAATGTGGCGACTCTCGTCGCGTTTCACGTACTCGATGCCCTGCCGCAAACCGGACAAAACGTTGCGGCGTTGGCACGCCAGAAAAATCGCCTGATAGCCGGTTTCCGCGAGCGTGCCTTCGACGACAATGTGATATGCCACAAATGCGCGCGCCAATGCACGCGGCGAATGGTCAGTCACCAACGCGTCGAGCGCGTCCGGCAGCGCGTGGTCGAAAATGGCGCGATAGTTTTCGCCCCAATACTTGCTGTGATCCACCGCGTCGCGCACCACCTCGTCGAACCAGCGATGGAAAAATTCGACGTGAATGCTCTCATCAAAGATTTGCGTCGTCACAAACATTTCTTCTTCGCGCAAAGTTCCCAGCTTGCCGAGCGCAAACAAAAGCGGCGCGAGTTCGCTCGCCACCGCTTCTTCGCCCTTGACAAACATCGAGAGCAAATTTAACACGACATCTTGTTCGCGGTCGTCCAGCGTCAACCAATCGCGCGCGTCCGTCCGCAAATCCAAATCCTGCGGATTCCACGCGTATTTTTTCGCGAGTTGATAATCGCGCCACGGCTGCAGCGTCTTGTCGAGTCCCATGTCACACCTCGTGCGAATCCTTCACCACGTCCAACTCTTCGGGACGAAACACCCAGCCCGCTTGTGCGCCGTGCGCGTGTTCTTTGCCGTCGGGGCGCACGGCGATGCGCGTTTCGTCGGGAATGTACACCACCGTGCCGAGTTCGCCTTCGTACGTATGCAGCGTGCCAACCGCCGGCGGCGGAAACAACGGACGCCGCTTGAATTTTCCCAAATTTTTGAAACGCACGCGGTCGCCTACTTGAAATGCCATGATTGCTCCTTGAATCAAGGTAACCTGTGACGAGTATAGAAAAGAATATGCGTCGCGTCAAAAACAAGAGGCGGGTCTCAAGACCCGCCTCGCATTTCAAGGATTGACGATAATCTCGCCGGTCATGCCGGTCGGATTCGTTGTGGAATAATAACCATAATTCCCCGGCGTGGTAAAGGTAAAAATGAACGTGCCGCCCGGTTGAATCAGACC
>CAZXYP010000487.1:0-3033 GCA_964644955.1 uncultured Anaerolineales bacterium
GCACGGGCGTTCGCGTTACGAAATCCCGTGGGAAACCGTGACGACGATTGAACAATGTCGCGCGCGTCTCGAAGATTCGCGGCGGATGCGCTTGGCGACGCTCGCGGTCTGGCCCCAACCGCCGCATTTGGAGAATACGTACGAGCCAAGTCCGGGCATCACGCACAATTGTATTTCGCGTTTCGCGGCGGGTTTGGCGCACGACGATTCGCATGTCAAGCAAATTGAAAATATCGTGAGACAAGCGCGGGCGGCGCGTTAATGTAATAATGTACGGCACACGCGCTGTTTTCTGTGTAAAATAGGAGAATGCGAAAACGCGCGTCAACCCTTGCAGTCGGGCTGCTCCTTTTTTTGCCGGTCTTGCTGCTGCTGCTGCCCGCCAGTCCGTTCGTGCAAAAACTGCCGTCGTGGGATTCGGGCGTCTTTTTGTACACGGGTTGGCGCGTGACAGAGGGCGCGTTACCGTACCGCGATGTGTGGGACCACAAGCCGCCGCTGATTTTTTTGATTGATGCGTTGGGGATTTGGCTGGGCGGCGGTTCGCGTTGGGGCGTTTGGGTTCTGGAAGTTGTTTCGCTAACGCTTGCACTGGCGTTGGCATTGGATTTGGTCCGGCGGGCGTTTGGAAAATGGAGCGCGTGGTACGCCGTCATTGCCGTTTTGGTGAGCGCGTTTCTGACCATGGACGGCGGCAACTATACGACCGAATTTGCGCTGCCGGTTCAATTCGCGCTGCTGTGGCTCGTCGGAACGGCGTCGCAAGATATTTTTTCCGGGCGGCGCGCGTTTTTGCTCGGCGTGTTGAGCGCAATCCTTTTTTGGCTAAAGCAAAACGATATCGGAATTCCGTGCGCGATTGTAATTTATCTCGGCTTGCAAACTTTGTTTGGAATTAACAAGCGCGCAGGGTTTTTCAATGTATTAGTTCTGGCGGGCGGCAGCGCGTTGGTTTCTGCGCTGGTGATTGCGCCGTTTGCGTTCGCGGGCGCGCTGGATGATTTTTGGCAAGCTGCGTTCGCATTCAATTTTGTTTATATTCAAGAAACGTGGTTTGACCGTCTCGTCGTGTTGCGGTATGTGCCGATTTTTATCCCGGCAATGGGTTTGGCGCTTTTCGCCACGATGGGTTGGTTGGTCGGCGCATTCGCGTTGGGCGCGGCGGCGCGTACGCGCAAAAACATTTTGGCAGATTGGCGCGCGCGACTGGATGCTTTGCGCGAGGCAGCGGAAACGGGACAAGCCGCGCGTCTGACGCGTGAACAGATGTCGCGGCTTGTGGGTGTTAGCTTGTTGGCGCTGCCCATCGAGCTGTTTGGAGTAGCGCTTTCGGGTAATCCGTTTGACCATTATTACTTGGCGCTGCTGCCTGTAATGGCGGTGTTGGCTGGGTTCTGGATGAGCTGCATGCTGGGCATTTTGGGACGCGGCGGTCTCGCACGCGCGCGCGGGTTGTTTGTTTTAAGTTTGCTCGCCGTGATGGTTTTGTTTGCGGCTGAACCTGTGCAGTCCATTGTGCAGCGCATTCAGGCGCGCAATGCGAATGCGCTGATTCACTTTCTGCGCGAGCAAACCTCCGCGGACGATGAGATTTTTATTTGGGGTGGAGAGGCACGCGTTCTCTTTGAAGCCAAGCGGCGGGCGCCTTCGCGGTTTGTGTATCAGGCAATGTTGGTGCGTTCAAGGTATGCCAGCGTGGAAATCGTGGAAGGATTTTTGAATGAACTCGCACAGCGTAAACCGCGCTGGTTGATTAACGGCAATGGGGTGAATCCGATGTTTGTGTTTCCGGTAGATTCGGAAAAAATCCGCGCAGCGGTTCCGGCAATCCTGCAAGAATATCAAGTTTGGGGTGTGGTGGACAACTGGACGATTTACCGACGACGCGAACATTAAGAGACGACGAACGCATGAATCAAGCAACTTTACAGTATTTGCGCGCACACCGCGAAACTTTTCTCGACGAACTAAAAATCTTTTTGGCAATGCCCACCATCTCGACGCTTTCCGAACATCGCGCGGATGTGCAGCGGGGCGCGGAATGGGTTGCCGAAAATTTGCGCGCGATGGGGATGGAGCATGTGGACATCCTGCCGACGGGCGACGGCGCGGGACAGCCGCTCGTGTACGCGGACTGGTTGCACGCCGGCAACGCGCCGACGGTTTTGGTGTATGGACATTATGACGTGCAGCCGGTGGACCCGTTGGATGAATGGCTCACCCCCCCCTTTGAACCGACGCTGCGCGATGATACGATGTATGCGCGCGGCGCGTCGGATATGAAAGCGCAGACGCTGGCGTTCATGAAAGCATTGGAAGCGTTGCTGAAAACAAATTCGCTGGGCGTGAATGTCAAGGTGATTGTCGAAGGCGAAGAAGAAATCGGCTCACCGCATTTCGGTCCGTTTTTGCGCGCGAATGTCGAGAAATTAAAGTGTGATGTCGTGCTAAACACGGATTCGCAAATGGCCGCGCGCGATTTGCCGAGCATTGTGTACGGCTTGCGCGGTTTGTGCTATTTTGAATTGTGGGTGTACGGTCCCGCGCAAGATTTACATTCCGGTTCGTTCGGCGGTTCGATTCACAATCCCGCGCAGGCGTTGGCGGAATTGATTGCAGGGATGCACGACGCGCAAGGACGCGTGACGCTTCCCGGTTTCTATGACGATGTGCGCGTATTGGATGCGGACGAACGCGCGGCGTTGGCGCGTTTGCCGGTGAAGGACGCGCAGTGGGCGAACGCGGCAGGGGTGACCGAATTGTGGGGCGAAGAAGGTTTTACCGTCGTCGAACGCACGGGCGCGCGCCCCACGCTCGAAGTCAACGGTTTGCTTTCCGGTTTTACGGGTGAGGGTTCCAAAACCGTGCTGCCCGCGAAAGCGATGGCGAAACTTTCGATGCGGCTGGTGCCGAATCAATGTCCGGAAAAAGTTTTGGGACAACTCGAAGCGTATTTGCGCGCGCACGCGCCGGAGACGATTCGCTGGGAAGTGAAACAATTGGCGGCAGGCGAACCGGTGTTGTTGAATCGCG
>CAZXYP010000488.1:0-2980 GCA_964644955.1 uncultured Anaerolineales bacterium
TTATAAAATAAATGCCGCACGCGCAAACGCACTCGCCGACACAAACCGTTCGACTGGAACTTGCCAGCACGAATGTCGAAATGACGCGCGCGTTGGGCGCCGCACTCGGCGCGCAGCTCGCGCCCGGCGACGTGATTGCGCTGCAAGGCGATTTGGGCGCGGGCAAAACGAATTTTGTGCAGGGCATCGCGCAAGGACTCGGCATGACCGAAGATGTCACTTCACCGACCTTTATTCTGGCAAATGAATATTTCAGCGGGCGACTGCCGTTGTATCACATTGACGCGTATCGCGTTGCCGATGCGGCGGAAGCGGACGCGTTCGGCTTGGACGATTATCTCAACGGCGACGGCGTGACGGTGATTGAATGGGCGGAACGCGTGCGCGCGGCACTGCCCGTTGACGCGTTGTGGATTGTGATGGAAAATCGCGGCGAACAGGAACGCGCGTTGGCATGCGCCGCCTACGGCGAACGCAGCCGCGCCTTGCTGAACGGATTACGAAATGCTGTTGGCAATTGACACGGCGACGAACGTGCCAAGCGTCGCGTTATTTTCGGCACAGGGCATTTTGGGCGAAATGACGTGGCAGACGCGCGAACATCACACGCGCAGTCTGATACCCGAAATCGCGCGCTTGCTGGAATTATTGGCGGTAGATGCAAAGCAAATCGAAGCGATTGCAACGGCAACCGGACCGGGTTCGTTCACGGGCTTGCGTATCGGATTGAGCGCGGCGAAAGGTTTGGCATATAGTTTGAACGCGGCGTTGTTGGGGGTGCCGACGCTGGACATAACGGCGAGCGCCTGCGCCCTGCAACCCTTGCCCGTTTGCGCTGTGATGTTGGCAGGCCGCGCGCGTTACGCGGCGGCAATCTATCACACTGACACGCAAACGCCGGCGCGCGCGAGTGAATACATGTTCGGTTTGGCAGAAACACTCGCGCCGCAAATTACCGCAATCGTGCGCGGGCAATTTTTGTTGACCGGCGAAACCGACGACGCGTTGTGCGCGCAGCTGCGCGTTCACGCGGGGACACGCGTGAGCATGCCCCCCCGCGCGCTGCAATTGCGGCGCGCGGGAGTTTTAGCCGAATTGGCATGGCGGCGTTGGCAAGCGGGCGAACGCGATGAACTTGAAACTCTAACGCCCTATTACATTCCGACGGCGGCGTTGGCATGAACGTAAGCGATGATTTGAAACAACTGCCGGTACACGTCGAGCCGATGACAGTAAGCGATTTGCCGCAGGTGATGGAGATTGACCGCGCGGCATTCCCTTCGCCGTGGTCGGCGCGCGCCTACGAGTACGAGCTGCGCTACAATGACATGGCGCATTATTTTGTTGCGCGTCTGGATGTAAACGCATTGGCGCGACAGGCACGCGGCGGGCTGTGGCATCGCTTCAGGCGCTTGTGGCAGGCAAAGGCGCAATCGGAAAACCATCCGCTGGTCGGATATGTCGGATATTGGTTAATGGCAGGCGAAGCGCATATCAGTACGATTGCGGTACACACTGCGTATCGCGGGTATTCGTATGGCGAATTGTTGTTGGCGTCCGTACTGCAAGATGCCGCGCGGCATGGCGCGCAAGTCGCAACGCTCGAAGTGCGCGTCTCGAATGTTCTCGCCCAGCAATTGTATTTCAAGTATGATTTTGAAAAGGTCGGAATGCGCAAAGCGTACTATGCCGATAACAACGAAGATGCATTCATTATGACGACACCACCGCTCCATTCCGCCGCCTATCAGGAAAAGCAGCGGCGTTTGCGGACCGCGCTGGTGCTGCGCTTTCAGGAACGCATGAGCAATAATGCGCTCCTCGCACGCCCGCAAATGCAAACGCATTAACCGCACGTAAAAAAAAACGGATGCCGCGCGGGCAGCTGCATCGCGCCTGCGAATGTATCCATAGAGGAGTGATTGAAATGGCAGTGAGTCCCGATTTGTTGGAAATTTTGCGATGCCCCGCCGATGCGCAAAAGGGCGGCGACGCGGGCATGTTGGATATGGTGCGCGCCGACGCGACGGTTCCGTTTCTGGTGTGCCGCGATTGCGGGCGCAAGTATCCCATCAAAAATGATATTCCCATCATGTTGATTGAGGAAGGGGACAAGTACCAAAACCTTTCCGTCGAACAATTGCCGGCAACGGTTTGAGTCTTGTGTTTTCACCAAGTTGAAAACACAGCATTGCCAAACGGGCTCCGCTTGTCGTTTGGTGTGTTACACATGAAAAATTTTATTCTTGCCATCTGGGCGGTGTTGTTGTGGACGCTGCTCACTGCGCCGGCAATGGCGCAAAGTCCGATTCAGGTCACGTCCGCGCCGTATGAGGTTGAAATTGCCGAACGGATCACGTTTCCGCTACAAGTCTCGAGCAGCGCTGACATTACCAAAATATATCTCGCCGTGCGTTTCCCCGGCACGATTGCGGCAGGTTCGCGCATTATCCCCAAATTCACCGAGGGTAAACAAGTCGAGACTACCGCGATTTGGAATCTGGACCGCGATCGGGTCGGCGTGCCCGGCGGATATTTGCCGCCCGGCGCGGAAGGCACATACAGCTGGCACATTGAAGACGCGGCAGGCAATGTGTTGGACACGCCGCCCGCGCCGTTTCGCGTGGACGATGCGCGGTATGAATGGCAAAAACGAGAGAACGACCGCTTCGCCGTGTACTGGTACAAGGGCGGCGACGCGTTCGGTCAAAAAATCTTTGACCGTTTGAACCAAACGATTGACCGCATCGAACAAGCGATTGGCGCGAGAATTCAGAACAAGATTCAAGTCTTTGTGTACGCCGACGATTTGGCGTTTCAATCCGTTCTTTCGCCCGGACACAGCAACGCGGAATTCGTGGGCGCGACGCCGGTGCATGAATTCGGCGTAATGCTCGTCAAAGCCGCGCCCGAAGACGATGCTGAAGCCGCCCTTGCCGGGGTAGTCAAACTCCCGGTTGGTCGTCCTGACGAGCACGTA
>CAZXYP010000489.1:0-2979 GCA_964644955.1 uncultured Anaerolineales bacterium
GGCTCGACCGTATCATCCTCGGTGAACCTGAAGTCGCCGCCCACCGCGCCCACGGCGCCCAGAAAGCACTGCGCGTGACCAAAGCGCAAGCCGCCCAAGTCGCCGCTCACGCCGCCACTGCGCCGCAAAAAGTCATGCGCGTAACCCGCGCACAGGCAGCCGAAGTCGCCGCCCACGCCGCCACTGCGCCGCAAAAAGTCATGCGCGTAACCCGCGCACAAGCTGCCGAAGTCGCCGCCCACGCCGCCACTGCGCCGCAAAAAGTCATGCGCGTGACCAAAGCGCAAGCCGCTCAAGTCGCCGCTCATGCCGCCACTGCGCCGCAAAAAGTCATGCGCGTAACCCGCGCACAGGCAGCTGAAGTCGCCGCTCATGCCGCAACCATTCCGCAGCGCGTTACCCGTGCCACCCGCGCCACTGCGGCGCAAGCTGCCGCCAATCAAGCGTTTTTGGAATTCGATGCGACGACCGGCGGATATCGTCTCAACGAAAACGCGTCCCTTTAATTTCCGAAACCATTTCTTTCTTCCTCCCGGCAGGTGGACAGCGCACAATGCGGGCGCAATATGCGACCGTGCATTTGTCCACCTGACCTTTTATTTCAGGTGTGGCACAGGTCTTTCCAACCGCAAAGAAATTTCGCTTTGGAAAGATTCTTTCGCAGTGGACGAGTTCCGTATGAGTGAATCCGCCAACACGCCCGACCTCGCGTCCGCTTTGCAAGAGCTCCTCCTTGCGTTCGAGGCGAGCGGGCGCTCCTTGTTTCCGTCCTCCAATGACGAATTACTCCAATCCATCGTCGAAGCCGCCGCGCGCATTTTTGGCGCGGCTGCCGCTTCGATGGCGCTCGTAGATGAACGCGCGGGCGAATTGGTTTTTCGCGTTGCCTATGGCGCGGGCAGTGAAACTGTGGTCGGAATGCGGATTCCGCTCGACCAGGGAATTGCCGGATACGTCGCGAATACCGGACAACCGATTGCGATTTCCAACGTGCAGAACGACCCGCGTTTTTCGCGCGGCACGGCAGAGAAAACGGGTTACGTACCAAAATCCATTCTCGCCATGCCGCTCATTACCGACGACCGCGTGATTGGCGTCATCGAAGTCCTGGACAAAATCAGTTCGCCCTCGTTCGGCATGCAGGACATGGAACTGCTTGGCATGTTTGCGCGTCAAGCCGCCATCGCCATTCATCAATCGCAGCAGCTCGATGCGTTGAACGACGTCTTTGTCAAGCGTTTGCACGCGCTGATTTCGCCTCAAGCCGCCGTGGACCTTGAACGCGCGATGGAAACCGATGACACTGCGCGGCGCGACAAAGTGATGCAAATCGCGCGCGCGTTTCAAGAAATCGCGGCGCTCGGTGATGCAGAACGCGCGTTGTGTTTGCAAGTGCTGGAAGCGTTCGCGGAATACGCGCGACGGTGACAAGGTGACAAGGTGAACGGATAACCGTCATCTTGTCACCTTGTCACTTTGTCATTATGCCCCAACTCCCCACCGGCACCGTCACCTTTCTCTTTACCGACATTGAAGGTTCGACGCAGTTGCTGCATCAACTCGGCGTCGAGTACGCGTCGGTATTGAATGACCAAAAACATTTGCTGCGCGCTGCCTTTGCCGCGCACGCCGGCGTCGAGGTGGACAATCAGGGCGATTCGTTTTTTTACGCGTTTGCGAATGCCCCTGACGCGGTTGCCGCTGCTGTGGACGCGCAGCGCGCGCTGCAAGCGCATACGTGGACCCAAAACGTTCGCGTCGGCGTGCGCATGGGTTTGCACACCGGCGCGCCGATTGTGAGCAACGAACGCTATATCGGTGTGGATGTGCATCGCGCGGCGCGCGTCGGCTCGGCGTGTCACGGCGGACAAATTATTCTCACGCAAGAAACGTTCGACGCCGCGCAACATGCTTTGCCGAACGGCGTGAGCATTCGCGATCTCGGCGCCATTCGTCTGAAAGATTTGAAAAGGCCCGAACACGTTTTTCAAGCCGTTGCGCTCGGACTCGCCGCCGATTTTCCACCGCTCAAAGGATTGGAATCACTCGACGCGCAGCTCGACGCGGTGGTGAAAGCGTTGGGTGAAAATCGCCTCGTCATTTTCCTGGGTGAAGGCGTCAATTTGTTCGGGCGCGTTTCGGGCAAAATTTGGCGCAATCAAGAGCCCGAAGTCTTGCCGCACGGCACCGAACTCGCCGAACACCTCGCCAAAAATTTCAATTATCCCCCGAACGCGCCGCGCGACCTCGTGCATGTGTCGCAGTACGTTTCGCTGGTCACAGGCACGGGTCCGCTGTATGACGAAATGCACGCGCTGCTCGACGCGGATTATTCGCCGACGGCATTGCACGAATTTCTCGCGCAGCTGCCCGCGCTCTTGCGCGCAAAAAATTTTTCACCGCGCGCGCTGTTGTTTGTGACGACGAACTATGACGACGCGCTCGAGCGCGCGTTTCGCGCGGCGAATGAAGAATTTGATTTGGTGACGTATGTGGCGGAAGGCGAAGCGCGCGGAAAATTTTTGCATCGCGCGCCCGATGGAACCGTGACGCTCATCGAACGCCCGAACGAATATCGCGGGCTGGCGAATGACCCGCGCTGTATCATCTTGAAACTGCACGGCGCGGTGGACCGCGACTCGTCGGAATGGGACAGTTTTGTGGTGACCGAAGACCATTACATTGACTATCTCGCGCGCGGCGATATTTCGAGTCTGATTCCCGTCACGCTCGCGGCAAAATTGCGCAAGAGTCATTTTTTGTTTTTGGGGTATGCTCTGCGCGATTGGCATTTGCGCGTCATTCTGCATCGCTTGTGGGGGCAGCAGCGTCTCATGTACAAGTCATGGGCAGTCGGCACAAAGGCAGATGCATTGGAACAAGAATTCTGGCGCAAGCGCGATGTGGACTATTTGAACGTGCGTTTGGAAGAGTATGTGGGGATGTTGGAAGAACGGGTGAGGGGGTGAGCGGGTGAAG
>CAZXYP010000490.1:0-2949 GCA_964644955.1 uncultured Anaerolineales bacterium
ATTTCAGGCGATACAGCACATGCTCGCCGACAGCGCGATGGAGTTGGAAGCGGCGCGTTTGTTGATTTACAAAGCCGCGATGTTGAAACAAAATGGCAAACCGTTTGCGGTGGAAGCCGCGCAAGCGAAATTGTTTGCGACGGAAGTGTCCGACCGCGCGTGTTGGAAAGCGATTCAGATTCACGGCGGCGCGGGCTATTTGACGGATTTCCCCGTCGAACGCTATTACCGCGACAATCGTTTGTTGTTGATTGGCGAAGGCACGAGCGAAGTGCAAAGAATGATTATTGCGCGCGCGCTGCTGCACGAACATTGACGGATTCGCCGCGCGCAATAGAGAAAAAAAACTGCGCCGCGTATTGCATGCGGCGCAGTTTTTTTACGGAGTTGTTGTCGGATTCGTGTTGATGGTGGGTACGATGCCGGGGCCGGGCAGCACAATTGTCGGTGTCGTGCCTTCGGGGGTGAAAATAATTTTGTCCGTCGCCTTGAGCGCGCTGGCATTCGATGCGGCGATTTGCAATTGCAGATACGCGGGGTTTGCGGCATACAACGCCGCGAGCGCAATCGTTTGCGCCAAATCGGCTTTGGCTTTTTCCGCAGCGGCTTTGGCGATGGCTTGGTTGATTTCCAAATCTTTTTGTGCCGCAAAGAGGTCATTGGATTTTTGCGTTTCGATCACTGCCCTTTGCGCGGCGAGTTTTTCTTGCTCTAATTTTGCCAATGCGGTTTGCTGTTTGGCTTCTTCTTGAATACGCGCTTGGGCAACCGCGACTTCGCCGCGCTGCTTGGCTTGTTCGGCTAACGCTTGCGCTTCGGCGCGCAGTTTGTCCTGATTCGCTTTTTCGGTTTCGAGGCGGCTCTTGGTGATGGCGTCCAACAATGCCTGCACTTCGGCGCCCAAAATGATATTGGGTACGGTCACGTTGTTGATTTGCAGACCGTAGTTTGTCGAAAGGCGCGACAGTTCATCGTCAATGCAGTTGCGGAGTTCGTCGCGCGCCGTTCCGATGACGTTATTTTCAAAAGTGCGCTGTCCTACGCACACTTTCATTGCCTGACGCGCCAACGCTTCCACGCGTGATTTGGTCGCATCGTCGTTCAGGTAAATGTCGGAGTACGATGCCCAGTTGTTTCGTATCAAATCTGCCTGCGCGATGGTCGGGCGGAAAATATCGCCCGTCACAATCACGCCGACGCGCTGCTTGTCGCTCGTGATGATTTCATCGTCCTGTACGGAAAACGGAATCGCGGTCTGTCCGACGTGTTTCAATTCCACATACAAACCCGCATCGGTGTACAAACCCGGTCCCACAATCGCCGCAATCTGTCCGTTGCGGAATTGCACGCCGACTTCGTTTTGTTCGACCGGCACGAGAAAATAGACAAAGCGGCTGGCGAGAAACGACAGCACAGCCAGCACCACCAACGCGCCCAACAAAATCGCTATAATTTTTCCGATACGCATAGCCATCGGGTCCTTTCCGGAAGTAAAACGTGAAAGTGCTTTTCGCGGGTTCGACGCGCCCGAATCGTTCGGGTCGCCGGGGCCCCTGTTCCCGGGAGGAAATTGTCGCATTGCCCCTCCTTGAATTCGTTGCAGGTATTATATCAAGTACGCACAACGCGCCAATTGGTTACAAGAAGGCGGACGTAGCTTTCAATGTCCCGCCGCCTCGGCTTCTTCCATGGCGATTTGCCCGAGCCGCTCTTTCTCCAGTGTTTTGACGGCTTGCGGTTTGGACTGCGGACGCGTGTTGAAATAGGTAATGATGGCAACGCCCGCGATAATAATCGCAGAGGCAGCCAATGTGAGCGGCGTGATTTCTTCGCCCAACAATGCCCAGCCCAAAAAGACCGCGACAACGGGATTCACATACGCGTAGGTTGAAACTTTGGCGGGGGTGCTGACTTGAAGCAAAAACACATACGCCGTGAATCCCAAAAACGAACCAAACAAAATCAAATAGAGCAAAGCGACCCAAGATTGCGTTGACACTTGTGCGAACGTAAAGTGGTTGTATTCGCCAAGCGGCAGCGCCATGCCGAGCAAAAAAATTCCACCGAGCAGCATTTCCATTGCGGTCAGCATCAACGGATTGTCGGGAATATCCGCGTGCCGCGAATAAATCGAGCCGAGCGACCACGCCAAACTCGCCAGCAGCATAATGGCAACGCCGGTGTAATTCAACGGGCGGTCCAAACCCAACGCGGCAGGACCGACGAGCAATACGATACCGCCCAACCCCAACGCGATGCCCAAAAACACCCCCCCCTTTGGACGCGTGCCGCCGGGGCGCGCCCAATCCATCAACACCATCCACAACGGCACCACCGCAATCATCAGCGATGCAAGCCCCGTCGGCACCATCGTTTCTGCCCACGAGACACTGCCGTTGCCCAAACCCAAAAGCAAAATGCCCACAATCAAGGCGGAACGCCAATGGACGGGTTTGGGCATTGGCACGCGGCGCCAACGCATGAATGCAAACAGCGCCGCGCCGGAAATGACGAAACGGATGCCCGCCATGACATGCGGCGGAATCGTCTGCACCGCGACGGCAATGCCCAAATACGTGGAACCCCAAATCACATAAATGGCGGCAAAGGCGGCAATGACCAACCAGCGCGGCGCGGTCTTAATCATCCTGTTCCTCGCTATGAACCAGCAAATGCGAACTTTCTTTGAGGGTATCAAACACAATCGTCGTGCGCGTGGAACGTACGCTCTTGATGGACCCAATCTTGTCGCGCAGTAATTTACTCAACGCTTCGGTATCGCGCACACGGACTTTGATGAGATAACAATCCTCACCCGCAATGTGATGCACTTCCAACACTTGAGGAATTTTGGCGAGGAGCGCGCCGGTCTTGGTCGTGCCGGGACGCTCGTCCGCGCGCACATAAAGAAACGCGACCTGTCCCAAGCCGACGCGTTTGGGATTGAGC
>CAZXYP010000491.1:0-2944 GCA_964644955.1 uncultured Anaerolineales bacterium
GCGTAGCGTTTTGCCAGACCGTAACAACGCACTTCCAGCGTCAGTTGGTCCCAGCCGTGATGCGCATCCGCCGAAAGTTCCGCGCCTTCGCCCGTTTCAAAATACATGTAATTGGGTCCGGGGACGACCGAGTATTTTTTTGCAATGGCGTGCGCTTCATCCAACATGCCGACGGAAATGCCGAACGACTCGTTGCCTTTTTGGGAACCCGCGATGGATTGAAACACGAGCCCCGCCGGCGAGCCGCGCTTCATGGCTTCCATCTGGGTCGTGACATGCGCCAGCACACAGTTCTGCGTCGGGATTTTCCAATCGGTGATGACTTTGTAACTCATGTCAAGCAAACGCTGGACACTTGCCAATGAATCGTCAACGGGATTGATGCCTATGACGGAATCGCCCGAGCCGTACGAAAGCCCTTCGTAAATTTCCGCGCGAATCCCGTCGGGATCGTCGGTGGGATGATTCGGCTGATTGCGCGAAGCGAGGCGCCCCATTTGTCCCATCGTATTGTTGGCGTGCGTGACGACGCGAATTTTCGAAGCGCCCAAAACCAAATCCATATTGGACATGAGTTTCGCAACCGCCGAAATCATCTCGCTTGTCAAACCATTCGAGACGCGGCGAATGTCGTCGTTCGTCGTTTTGTTGTCGAGTATCCATTCGCGCAATTGCCCGACAGTCCACGTTTTGATTTGGGCAAAGACGGTTTGGTCCACAGCATCCATGATGACGCGCGTGACTTCATCCCGGTCGTAAGGCGCGACGGGATTTTCGTACAACACCCACAGCGGCACTTCGGATAAAACATATTTCGCCGCCGCGCGTTCGATGGACGAAGACGCGGCGACGCCCGCAAGATGGTCGCCGGATTTTTCTTCGTTCGCCTTGCCCATGAGTTCGCGAATGTCGCGGAACTCGTACGTTTTGCCGAAAAGTTTGCAGCGTAGCAACATGTTGAAGGTCCTGTGTCAGAACTGCGGACGGCAATCAAACTTGCGGTCCGCGTTTCACCTTGCCAAAATGCCGCGTCGCTCGCCACGCCCAAGGATATTGTAACCGCTCGCCAAGCGAGGCGTTGCGAAAACGATATTTGAGATACAGGGCGCGCTGCGGCATGTGATTGCCGGGTTCAAAGCCCGCCCAGTGAATCATTGGAAAACGTTTGCCGTTGAAACTGCCGGTGCGGTCGGCGATTTCAAAAAGATCGGTGCGTCCGTCAAGGGTGGAAGGCGCCCACATCCAATCGTACAAATCGGGCATGAACGTGCTAGCGCTGTCGAGCGGAATGTCATAGTATTCCATATAGTAATTGAAAAAGGGCTGTTCTCCGCTTTCGTAAAATTGCGCGCGGAGTGCGAGCACCTGCGGCATCAACGCTTGCATGTTCTCGAACATCATGACATTGCGCGCGGAGGCAAACATGCCGCCATTAAACAAAACCGCGCGTCCTCTATTTTTCAATTCCTCCAACAGTGGTCCGGGACGATAGACCTTATTCGACGAACGGTCGAAATACCAAAAGCGGGAACCGCTTGCGATGAACGCGTCCAGAATCTCATCCCAATTCATCAGCGCCACCATGTCCACATCGGTGAAAATGAAATGGTCGTACGGACCCCAAAAGCTGGCGAGCCGACGAAACATGCGACGGTTGACCGGATGATTCGGATAAAATTGTGCGCCAATCGTTTCAAGTCGGTCAATCAACGGGTCATGCCAGATTGAAAATTTGTGCTTGCGCGCCATTCGTTCCAATTGCTGTGTCTGCGCATCAAACGAAATAATACAAATCGGCAGCGTACAGCCCTTGGCGCGAATACTTTCGGTGGCAACATGCACCCAATCAGAGACAACATCATTTGCCAAGAAATAAATCCCGTTCATACACTCTTTCCGCGCAGGCGCGGCGGACTAGCCGGCTCGTTCATTTTTTCGCCAACGCCTCGTACACTGCCCGCCAATTTTTTTCGTCCACCTCCCAATTGGTGCTGTGTCCGAATTTACGAATCGAAATGTGCATCATGTCGTGATGCGGCTGCGCGCCGTGCCAATGCCACACGCCCGCGTGGACGGTGACGACATCGCCCGCTTTCACGAGCAGCGTTTCGTTTTCATCTGCGACCACGCCGTCGCCCTCGACAATGTGCAGCACCTGGTCCACATCGTGAATATGCGGCAGTGTGCGCGCGCCATCTTTGAACCAGACGCCGAGCAGTTCAACCTCTTTACTATCCTCCGCCCAAACGATGCGCTGTAATGTTACATCGCCTTCAAATTCTTTGACCGTGCCTTTGTACGGCGAACTCGTTTTCGCGTCTTGCGATGCGGAGTGTGAAATGTGTTTGAGAATCATGGTTCTCTCTTTATGGATTTCTCTTTTTGCTCAATGCAACGATCCGGATTTCCAGACTTGGCGCATGATTTCTGCCATCAAGATGGTTTTTTCCGGAACAAAGCTGTGGTTTAGCGATTTTTTCCACTTTCTGACACCAAGCAGATTCCGCCAATCGTTGAATGTCGCGCGCGACAACCCCCGTTCCCCAACTCGCGGACAAAGCTTGTAATACGCTTTCTGCCAGACATGCAAAACAACCATGTATGGCGAGAGGAAATAGTGCGGTTTTTTTACGCTTGCTCCGCCTTTGTGGTTGCTTTATTTGCGTCAAGCTTGAAACGGGCTTGCACCCAAAACATCACCGCACCTAATATCCCGAACATCGCGAGATGAATCAAATAAATCCACAGAATCGGTCCCGATGTCGCCACATCACCGCGATGGATAAACACCATCAACAGGTCAAGAGCAGATGCGCCAATCATCAGAATCGCTACGAACCTTACGCGATTCCAATCGCGATCTACCCAGAACCACAGCAACCCCACACCGAACGCCGCGAACCATGACGCAAAAATCCTTTGCATTAATGGCGAAGTGCGCCAG
>CAZXYP010000492.1:0-2941 GCA_964644955.1 uncultured Anaerolineales bacterium
CGTGGAATTTTCCGTGCGCGATTCCGACCTGGAAAATGGCGCCCGCGCTGGCGTACGGCAACACCGTCGTTTTCAAACCCGCCGAAATCACGCCGCTGACCGCGTGGTACATCGTCAGCGCGTTCGAGCAAGCGGGCTTGCCGCCCGGCGTGTTGAATTTGGTCGTCGGGCGCGGTTCGCTGGCGGGACAGGAGATGGTCGAGAACGCGCAGGTCAAAGCCATCAGTTTCACGGGGTCGAATCAAGTCGGCACGCGGCTCGCGGCAGATGTGGCAAAACGCGGCGGCAAGACGCAGCTGGAACTCGGCGGCAAAAACCCGATTGTGGTTTTGAATGACGCCGATATTGCGCGCGCGGTAGAGTTAACGGTGCAAGGCGCAATGCTTTCGACCGGACAAAAGTGTACGGCGACGAGCCGCGCGATTGTGGTGCGCGATGTGGCGAATGAGTACCGCGATGCGCTGGCGGCGCGCGTGAAACAATTGCGCGTCGGCGATGGAATGCGCGCAGATGTGTACATGGGACCGCTCGTCAGCGCGGACGCGGAACAATCCGTGCTGGAGTATATCGAAATCGGGAAGCAAGAAGGCGCGCGCTGCATCGCGGGCGGTGAAAAATTACGCGGCGATGAATTTGATAATGGCTATTTTGTCGCGCCGACGGTGTTTGACCAGGTTGCGCCCGACATGCGCATCGCGCAAGAAGAAATTTTCGGTCCCGTCGTCGCGGTGATAGAGGCAAAAGATACGGACGACGCGATTGCGTTAGCGAATCACACGCGTTTCGGTTTGAGCGCATCCGTCGTCACGCGCGATTTGAATTTGGCATTACGCTTTATGCGCGAAATTGAAGCAGGCATCGTGCATGTTAATTCCATGACCGCGGGCGCGGAACCGCAAGTTCCGTTCGGCGGATTCAAAGAGAGCAGTTCGGGTACAAGAGAACAAGGCAAAGCCGCGCGCGAATTTTTTACGCAGTGGAAGACGGTGTATGTGGACCCGCTGTAGCGCCCATGTTCAATTGCTTTGCTCATCCTCGACCGCGCCCATCATCTTGAGCGTCAGTTTCTGTGCGTCGGTCAAGCCCTTGATGTCGGTAATGTCAAGCCGTTCGTAGGGGCGGTCACGACGCAGCGTCGTTACGTGTTCACCGCTGTCTAATTGCCAAATTTGAATGGCGCCATCGTCGCCGCAGCTCGCGAGATCAAGACCATCGGGGCTAGCGCGCAGGGATTGCACAGGTCCCTGATGCGCTTGGCGCAACAAGAGGCAAGCCCCGGTTTGCAAATCCCACCAACGGAGCGTGCCGTCACTGCCCGCGCTGACCAAGCGTTCGCCATCCGCGCACCATGCAACACCAAAAATCAGATCGTTCGGGTCATCAATGACGCTGACGCGCTTCCAGGTCTGCGTATCCCAAACCATCAATTGCTCGCTTCCATGTCCCCAACTGCCGGAGGCGAGGTGTTTGCCGTCGGGACTCCAGCCAAGGGCAACCACCATGCCGCGATGTCCCTCCAGCGTCGCGCGCAAGGCATTGCCATTCATGTCCCAAATCAAAATCACCCCCCCCTCGCGCGCACAAGCCAGATACTTGCCGTCAGGGCTCCATTCGACGCGGCGGCTTCGGGGAGGCACATCAGATTGTCCAACGCGATGTAAGGTTTGAGTGCGCATGTCATAAATCAGCGCGCCGTAGCGGTGTGTCGCTACAGCCAGGCGTTCGCTATCCGGACTCCATGCCAAAGCAAAAAGATACGCGTCCAGCAATTCAGGACGTGTCAAAACGCGCTCGCTTACTCCATTTTCGGCATCCCAAATGCGGATGGCGCTGCCTTCGCCGCAGCTCGCCAGCCATTTTCCATCGGGACTCCACGCCAAACCCCAAATGATTGCCTTGTGCCCGCGCAGCAGATGAAGCGGCGCGCGTTTCGCGACATCCCAAATCGTCACCAGTGTATCATTGCCGCCGCTCGCAATGCGCGCACCGTCGGGGCTCCATGCAATCTCATTCACCGTCCGCGCAAAACTTTTCCATTTGCGGATGCACTGCCCGCTGTTCAAATCCCAAACCTGCAAGCTCCCGTCTTCCGTTGCCGTATCCAACATGCTGCTGTCCGGAGAAAAGGCAAGCGCGCGCACGGGCGACATCGTTCCATAAAACGTCGTGCGCGCCTTGCGTTGTTCCGTGTCCCAGACCCAGAACGCGCGGTCCAGTTCCCCCGACGCAAGATAGCGCCCATCCGAACTCCACACCAGCCCTTCAATGTGCGCGTGAAGCGGAATGTTTTCCTTTTGCGTTCCGCGCTGTACATCCCACAATTTCACTGTCTTGTCCCAACTCGCGCTCGCGAGGATTCGACCATCCGGTGAAAATGCCAGTCCGCGCACCGGACCACTGTGTCCTTCGAGAGTTTTGCGCGGCGTCGGCTTGAGCAGAACCGCGTCCCCTCTCGTCGTCTCCCAAAGCCGCACACGCCCGTCATGTCCCGCTCCGGCAAGAATTTTTCCATTGGGGCTCCACGCAATACGAAAGACGGGACCGGTATGTTCGTCCAGAGTTTGAAGCAACGCGCCCGTCGAAACATCCCAAACACGGATGCGACCATCCGTCCCGCCGCTGACCAGAGTGCGCCCATCGAGCGAAAATGCCAAGCTCATGATTACGTCCACGGCGGGACTTGTCCAAAGCAGCGCACCGTTCGCCGAATTCCACAATTTGATAACACCGTCCCAACCGCCCGAGGCGAGCCATTGCTCGTCGGAACTGAATGTAACCGCAGAGACCACACTGTGATGCGCTCGCCATACGTACTGCAATCGTCGTTCCTTGTAAAACCATATCTGCATATGCCCCTGCCGGTCCCCGCCTGCCCAATACGTACCGTTCTTGCTAAACGCCATTGACCAAATCGTATCGGACGCCTCATTAAACAATGTGC
>CAZXYP010000493.1:0-2900 GCA_964644955.1 uncultured Anaerolineales bacterium
GGAGTAAAGAATCTCCACCTGCCTTGGCAATCAAAGAACGCAATTTGTAACTTTGCATCGTATATAGTATCGGGAATAGGTTGAAAATCGTTCGCGCAAGCCATTTTTGGGTCATGTTTTTTTTGCCGATAAATCGTTTTTGCGGATAATTACGGCACATCCGAAGCGTGTTGTGATGGGGCGTGACAAGTCGGCATTGGGTGTTTCGCAATGCCGGCAGAATCGCCAAAGGAGCGAGCGTGATGCAGAAATGGATTATTGGGGCGAGTGTGATGGTGTTGTTGGTGATTTCCCTCGCGAGCGCCTATGCGTTCTCTGCTTCATTGATGAACCTGCATATCCATACCGGCAGTTTTGCCAAGCCAAGCGCCGCCGCGCCCATGACGTATGCGGACGAATCCCAAATCGGCGTCGCGCAATCCGATATGGTGCGCTTTGAAACGATTCAAGAACCCACCTCGTTGTGCCGGCGCGAGCAAAAACAAGATTCAACCGCCGGTTTCTGAACGGCGCGTCACATTGCATCCGACATCCGATTGCGACTGATTCACGCAGGGGCGGAGTGTGGAGAATCTTTTTCTCGCGCTGCGCTCCTGCGTGAAATTTTTTATGACAACGGCAAAGCAAATTCGACTGACCGCGTATGCGGCGTGCGCCGGCTGAGCATCGAAACTCGGCGCTGCCGAATTGGCGCAAGTTTTGCGTCCGCTCGCAGGAATGTTTGACGCGACAGACTATCCCAATCTGCTCGTAGGACTCGGCGCGCCTGACGACGCTGCCGTGTATCAGATCGCGCCCGACCGCGCCATCATTCAAACGATGGATTTTTTTCCGCCGGTAGTGGACGACGCGTACGCGTTCGGCGCGATTGCGGCGGCGAACGCCATGAGCGACATTTACGCGATGGGCGGCGAAGTGTTGTTTGGATTGAACATTGCGGCGTGGCGCGAAGACTTGCCGTTGGAACTCTTGTCGGAAATTTTTCGCGGCGGCGCGGAAAAAATGCGCGAGGGGGGGGGGTGATTGCGGGCGGTCACACCATCACCGACAAGGAACCCAAATACGGGATTGCAGTCACGGGTGTGGTGGACCCGCGCGCGATTTTTACCAAAGGCGGCGCGCAGGTCGGCGATATCTTGATATTGACGAAACCGCTTGGTACGGGTATTCTCACCACTGCCGGCAAAAACGGACAGCTGAACGCCGACGAACTGCGCCCCGCGTTGGATTGGATGATGACGCTGAATCGCGACGCGGCGCACGCGGCGCACGCGGTGGGGATTCACGCGGCGACCGACATTACGGGCTTTGCGCTCACAGGACACGCCTACGAAATGGCGTCCGCATCGCACACGCAATTTGCGATTGAGTTGGAAAAATTGCCGGTGCTGGAAAACGCGTTCCGTCTGGCGAAACAAGGCAGTGTGCCCGGCGGCACGGCGCGCAATCGTGACTATTTGCGCGACAAGGTGTTATTACCACAGGACTTGTCGGACGAATGGGACGCCGTACTGTTCGACCCGCAAACGTCGGGAGGTTTGTTGATGGCGGTTTCGCCGAACAAAATGGACGCGCTGGAAAAGGAATTTGACACGCGGCGGGTGGCATATTGGATTGTGGGACACGTTGTATCAGGCACGGGCGTTCTTGTACGTTAATACGAAATTCAGATGAAACCATTACCCCTTTTTGAAGCACTTGACGTACCTTCATCGAACCAACCCAATGGCAAGCGCAAAACACCGGATGGGGTTTCGACCTCCAATCTGGTCTTGAGCGCGTATGTGGGAAATAATGCCGAAATCTTTCCGTTGGTGCTAAAACTGCACGTTCCCGATGGCGCAAAAATAGCAGACGTAACATTTGGTACAGGCATTTTCTGGAAGAATATTCCACCCAACAAGTATCAACTTTACCCATCCGACTTGAAGACGAAGGTGGACTGTCGCAATCTGCCGTATGCGGACGAATCTATGGATGCTGTCGTCCTCGACCCTCCATATATGGAAGGTCTATTTCGCGCTACAGGGCGCGAATTGGCAGGTGCAGGTACATACGCGGCATTTCGCCAAACATACTCTAACGGACAATCTACCAACGAAGGCCCAAAATATCATGAAGCAGTGCTGGATCTGTATTTCAAAGCGGGGCGCGAAGCATATCGTGTCTTGGTCCCTAATGGCGTCCTGATTGTCAAATGCCAAGATGAAGTCAGTGCAAATACTCAACGTCTGACACATGTTGAAATCATTAATGAATTTGAGCAATTGGGCTTTTACACCAAAGACCTTTTCATTGTCGTTCGACCAAACAGACCGGCAGTCAGTCGCATGAAACAACAAAATCATGCGCGCAAGAACCATTCTTATTTTATTGTTTTTGTAAAAACGAATTCGCGTCGCACCAAGACAAAACGTCAACAATGAGTCTCTTTGCAGAATGGGAAATCACAGCCCAAGAGCTGGAAGAATTAATTCAAGCCAACCCAAGCTTGCGTGGTATGACGTTCGGATATATCGCCGAATATGAACTCCGCAAACTGTGGTTTTCGGATTCGCGCTTTGGTGATTTGTACAAGCCCGACGATCACCTACGCTCGAAAAAGGGAGATTTGGCATTTTATTATCGTGGTCGCGAGGTCAGGGTTGAAGTAAAATCTCTTCAGACAAATTCGGTTCGCCGCGAAGGGAACTTGATACGCGGTAGATTCCAATGTGACGCCAGTGATCGTCGGAAAATTGAATTGCCCAAATCAAAGATTGTTGAAACAACGTGCTTGCGTGTTGGAGAATTTGACCTACTCGCAGTGAATCTCTTTGTCTTTGGAAACGGATGGCAATTTGCCTTTGCCAAGAATCGGGACTTGCCGCGCACAACGAACACAAAATATACTCCCCAAG
>CAZXYP010000494.1:0-2882 GCA_964644955.1 uncultured Anaerolineales bacterium
CGTGGCGTAGTTTGGCCGAGCTGGCCTGGTACATTATAGGGTGAGCTGTGACACCCCCTACTTTGGGATAGGGGCAGGGGGTGAGGGGTGGCTTTGTTACCACGTAGGACAATCAGTGGCTCGCTTTGGCTGGCTTGCCGATGCGACGTTTCGACGTGCAATTGAACGCGGACCAAGACGCGTGCATGGATTCCGGGGCACGAAAGATTTTGGAGTGGGCGTGACAATTAGGGGTTCGGTTGAGGATTGCGCTTGTCAGGAATGTTATGCTCTGTCAGCGCGATGCCCTCGCGCATTTCCTTGAGGTCCACCGAAAGCGACAAGTAACCGTTTTCAAAACGCGCGCCAAATGTTTCTTTCAACACTGCCATCACGCGCCGCGTCGCTTCTTTTTGTATTTCGATGGGGCGTCCTTCGCGAATCAAAAGACTGACGTGCACGAATGCATAAGCGGGGTCGCCGTCCGCAATGCGGTACTGGGTATGTTGGATGGCGCGGCTTTTGATTCCTTTCAAATTGATTGCGCCGGTGGCGACGACCTCTTGATGCAAGCGCGCCAATAGTGGTTGAACATCCAACTCGAGGTTGGCGGTGTATTCGAGTGTAAGGTGCGGCACGTGATGCTCCTTTATTTTTCAACCGGCGGCGTGCCATGCGTGTGGAAGGTTGGAATGGTGGGCAAGCCCCACGCCTGTCCTTTTTTGCGTTCGGCTTGACTCCACACAATCGGCTTCCAATCCGGCGCAAGAATGAGGCGCGCCCCCGCGTTGGCAATTTCAAAACGATTGCCGCCCGGTTCGTACACGTACAAAAAGAATGTTTGGTTGATGGCGTGTTTGTGCGGACCGGTTTCGATGAAAACACCATGCTCCAAACAAATATCCGCCGCGCGCAAAATGAATTCGCGGTTGTCAACGGCATACGTGATGTGATGCAGGCGTCCGCGTGTGCCAGTCCAATCTTCCGAAATCGCTACATCGTATGATTTGTTAGTAAACGTAATCCACGATGCTTTTTCAGAGCCGTCGTCAAAGATGATTTGCTCGGACAGGCGCCCGCCAAGCGTTTCTTGGAAAAAAATTCGCGTCGCGCGCACGTCCACCGCGAGAATGTTGAGATGGTCCAAGCGCCGCAAACCTACCCCATGCTCCGAATAGCGCGACGCCTGATTTTTCAACGCGGGTTTCAATTCCGCCGGTGGCTGGTACCACTCGGTCTCGTAATAAATTTCCATGTTGTGTCCATCAGGGTCTGTAAAACAATACGCGGGACCATGCCCGACATTGTCCGCTTGCCATCCTTTGCCCAAGCCGGTCTTTTCGATTGCTTCGACGCGCCGTTGGAGCGCCTGCGGACTTGCGGCGCGCAGCGCGTAATGTCCCAAGCCCGAAGTTTTGGAAGCAGTGAGTTGCAGCGAATGATGTTCGTAATCATCCCAACCGCGCAGAAACACCGAATCCCCATAACGTCCGCTTTCGTACAGTCCCATCACCTCAACAAAAAATCGCAGACTCTCTTCCGGTTTGGGCGTCAACAATTCCACGTGACCGAGATGCGCGATGTCATGAATGGGTTCGCGTTCTGCTGTCATTTTCCTTTTCCTTCCACTATCGCGCGCAGACCGTGCAGGTCATAGGAAATTTCCCCTGCCAACAATTTCTGGCGCAGCGCCCCTTCTTTGGCGAGTCGCGCTTTAGACGCTTGCAATACATCCTCTACGCGTTCGCGTTTGACGCACACCGCGCCGTCGGCATCCAGCACAATGA
Organism: uncultured Anaerolineales bacterium; assembly: GCA_964644955.1. Classification (GTDB taxonomy): domain Bacteria; phylum Chloroflexota; class Anaerolineae; order UBA4142; family SHND01; genus SHND01. The sequence continues at coordinate 1,767 of CAZXYP010000494.1, forward strand.
CATCACCCGTTGAAATTTGCGTTCCGCCAACAGTGACCGTTGCGTTGAGTTCGCCGATTTTTGTTTTGGTCGCGCCTTTCGCGCGAATAAAGCGCGTCCAGATGGGCAAGCCGAGTTCAATCAATTCATTGACATCTCGAACCGCCGCGTCCACCAAAATCGCCGCCGCTTGTTTGACCTTTACCTGCGTTGCCAACAATTCGCCAATCAACGCGACGGGCGCGGCTTCCGGCATTGTTAAAACCAAAACTTCTCCGGGCTGAATTTGTTCGATAACGGCATGAACCATCAGGTTATCATCTTGACCACACAGCGCCGTGCGCGCAAAACCCGCGACGCGGCTGTTGGGCACAATCTGAATCAGTGGAATATCAATCAACCCTTTACGCCCCGAAGCTTCGTACACGGTTGCCACGCCAAGTTCGCGCAAACGCTTGAGCGTGTCTGTGTTCATAAGCTCGTCACCACCCAGGGGAATGTCCGAAAGTGCGCTTCGGCAAATTTAATTTCACTCTTGCCCGAGATTCGGCGCGCATGATTGGCGCGGCGCGCGGCGAGTTCGCCGTAATAGCTGCGCAGGTAACTTTGCGCTTGCATTGCGTCCATTGCTTTGTTCTTTTTTTCCATCACCGCTGTTATATCAACGAATACGTTGGGCTTGAAATCACACAGCTCCGGTTGATGCGGTTCAAAGAAATACAAGTCGGGCGGCGTGATGCGGCTGAATGCGCTCGCAACGCCCGCGCCCGTTGAAAGCAGACGCGCCTTTTGCACGAGCTGGCTGGCAACTGGATGGTCAGGATTGAACGGGTCAACCGGATTGTGTGTGAGGACAATGTGCGGCTGGAACTCTTGAAAGATGTCTCTCAATTGGTCCACCGCCGCATCTGTCATGTTCAATGGATAATCGCCCAAATCAAGACATTGGAAATCCGCACCGACTGCTTCTGCCGCTTGCTTTGCCTCGGCGTGACGAAGGCGTTTCACATTTTCGACAGTCTGATTCGGTTCCTTCCACAATTCGCCCGACTCGCCGCGTTCGCCATACGAAAGCGCAATCACGCGCGCGCTTCCACCTTGCGCGGTAATGACTGCAATGGTGCCTGCGGCGCGCCA
>CAZXYP010000495.1:0-2863 GCA_964644955.1 uncultured Anaerolineales bacterium
AGGGCTGAGCAATGAGAACTGAGGACTGAGCCGGGAGTGGCGGCAAATAATCCACTCTCATTCCTCCGTCCTCAGCACTCGTTACTTGACTTGCGCGTTGACGTAATCGGTCAGATTTCCCAAACCCAACACAGACAACAACTGTTCCATCACCGTGCTTTCGTCGGTTTGAAACGATTGCGGCACAGTTCCAAAATTGGCATCGGGCAAAAACGCGGGCATCAATTCATTCGGCGGCGGTTGAATCCACGGCATCTCGGCGTACACGACTTTTTTCGCGGGCCCCAAACCCAATTTGCGCGCGCGTTGTTCGATCGCGCTCGGCGAAGCCAGCGCCGCGATTTCATACCGCAGCTGCGCGTTTTCGCGTTCCACCTCTTGAATCTTTAATTGTTTCACGCGCAGTTCGCGCGCAATCAACGCCGCGTTCGACGCTTGCGCCAAATACACCATTGCCACCAAAATAAACGCGCTGATGGCGACCAACGCGAGACGCAGCGTGCCGAACGACGGGAGCGCCTGCCAACGCGCGCGTGTTCGTTTCAATAATGTTCGATATTTGGTTTGAATGCGCTCTTGAAAATTCGCCCAGCGTTCTTTCATGTGTTGTGCAATCCGTAATTTGTATCACTCACTGCAATTAACAATCTCAAATTATCCATTCACCCTGCCACCTGTTCATCGCTTCACCCGTTCACACTCTCTCCGCCACCCGTAATTTCGCGCTCCGCGCGCGCGGATTTTCGCGTGTCTGTTGATACGTCGCCTGAATCGGATGTTTGGTCAGGTTGCGCCACTGCATGTTCTGTTTGAAAAAATTCTTGACAATGCGGTCTTCGAGCGAATGAAACGTAATGATGGCAACGCGTCCGCCTTGCCCCACAACCTCTGCCAACTGGGGCAGCACCGTTTCCAAATTCTCCAATTCGTGATTGACCGCGATTCGCAGCGCCTGAAACGTGCGCGTTGCCGGATGAATTTTGCCGTGTCGCCCGATACCGCGTTCGATGGTGTCAGCCAATTCTTTTGCCGAATGAAACGGTCGCTCTTCGCAAATCACGCGCGCGATTTTGCGCGCCGCGCGTTCTTCGCCATATTCATAAATCAGGTCCGCGAGCTCCGTTTCAGTCCACGCATTGACAATGTTGGCGGCGGTCAGGTCTGTCCGGTCATCCATACGCATATCCAGCGTGTCGCTCAAAAAAGAAAAACCGCGCGCCGGATTTGCCAACTGCATGGACGATAAACCAAAATCGAGCAGCACACCATCACAGGGAATCCAATGCTGTTGCGCCGCTACCGCTTTCAGATTTACAAAGTTCGAGCGCACTACAATTGCGCGTTCACCAAAGGGGTGCAGTGTTTCACGCGCAATCTCCAAGGCGTCTGCGTCGCCATCCAAACCCAACAATCTGCCGTCAGGCGCGGATGCATTCAAAATCGCTTCCGCGTGTCCGCCCGCGCCCACCGTCCCATCAATGTATTTTCCGCCGCGTTTGGGCGCCAACGCATTCACTACCTCATCAAGCAGGACCGGAACATGCGGCTTCATCTCTTTCACAAACGCACAATCGCCAATCGCGTATCACTAATCGCACCATCGCACGATCGCACTACCCGCACTATTGTTGCCGAATCCGCAGCAGCGCTTCATTCACGCGTTCCGACATATCGGGGACGTTCTTGACCAATTCCGCATCCTGCTGCGCATACTGCTCCGGATTCCACAATTCCACGTGGTCAAACGCCCCAATCACCATCACTTCGCCATTCAAGTTGGCATGCTCACGCAAGGTTTGCGGCAGATTGATGCGCCCCTGTTTGTCCGGGGAATCCTCGGTTGCTTTACTGCTAAAATAGCGCGATAATCCGCGCACATCGGCGCCACCCATTCCGACCGTGTTGACGCCGGATAGAAATTTTTCAAAATCAGCGGCGGGGAAAACCAAAAGACAGCGTTCCAGCCCGCGCGTGACAACCACACTCACGCCCAAGAGTTCACGCATGCGCGCCGGGAGCGTCAGTCGCCCTTTATCATCCAAATTGTGCGAGTATTCGCCGAGAAACATGATAAAAATCCGTATAGAACAATCGTTCTAAAATTCCCCACTACAGATGCAAAATGGGGGTCAGTTTCACCACTTTCCCCCACTTTCCCCCACTGTAGTCCACATTATCGCCTATTTTTGGGGGTATGTCAATAGGTTTCCCCCACCGATTTCGTGTGCCGCGCGCAAATTTTAAGGAAACCGCAAAATGAACGCTATTTCTCTGCTGGTTGAACTGCAAAGCGCAGACCTGCAAAGCGACGAAAATGCCCGTGCGCGCGCCGAAATGGAAACAAAACTCACCGACTCCATCGCTTTGGACGCGGCGCGCCTCGAAATGGACGCAAGCGCCGCTCAACTCGCCGCGCTCGAAACGCAGCTGCGCGACCTCGAACTTGAAACCGGCGGATTGACCGAAAAACTCAAACAGGTCAACGAACGGCTCTACAGCGGACGCATTACGAACGCCAAAGAATTGTCCGGATTGAACGATGACGAAAAGATGCTGCAAAAGCGCAAACGCGAACTCGAAGACCGCGAACTCGCACTGATGGAACAAATCGAAAACGCGGGGAAATTGCAAAGCGCAAAACGCGCACGCTATCAAACCCTTTCGACCCAAACCAACGCGCAGCATGACCAAGCGCGCGCCGCCCTGCTCCGTCTCGACGCCTCCGACGCGGAATTGGCGCACAAACGCGAAACACTCCGCGCGCAGCTCGATGCACAGACCCTGCGGACCTATGACCATTTACGCGCGACCAAAAAGGGACGCGCCATCGCGTCCATCAAACACGCCTCTTGCGGTCAATGCG
>CAZXYP010000496.1:0-2841 GCA_964644955.1 uncultured Anaerolineales bacterium
GGTTACCCGCGCACTATACCACAAAATTCGATTTTTGTCGCGTCGAATTATGGGACTTCGACCGCCCCCGAATCTTGCTTGTTGCCTTGCGGACGAGACACGCCGCGTTGGTCTTGAGTGATACCGGGAATATTCAGCGCGTTATTGATTGCCGGACTGCCCGCCAGCAGCAAATGCGTTTGCGTCGGTCCGCCATTATTGGTGAGCGCGCCCAATTTTACATTCACATTTTGCTTGTCATGGCTTTGCGTGAACGCGGAACAATATGTGTCACTGGATACATTGCCGCCCAATGAGACCAATGTTGCGCCGCCGCAGTTGCCATTCTTGTTTTTGGACAGCACGACATTTTCCATTTGGATACTGCCGCTGCCTGCGGATTCGCTGTACACGCCGCCGTCGTAACCCGCCTTGTTGTTGGCAATCGTCACAAACTGCAAGTCACTACCGCCGCCATATTGATACAAACCGCCGCCGCCGGAGCCGTTGCCGGCTTGATTACCGCTGAGGGTCGAATTTCGGATTAGGGTATTGACGTTGCTGTAAATTGCGCCGCCATGTGAGGTCGCAATGTTACCGCTAAAGGTCGAAGTCAAAATGGTTGTGCTGTTTCCAAAATCGCGCAGACCGCCCCCGCTGTTGGCTTGATTGCCACTAAGCGTTGTCGTCTGCATGGTCAGAGTACCACCGTGCGAAATGCCGCCGCCGGTATTGGCAGCTGTATTGTTTTTGATGACCGACGCGGTAATGGTGGTATTGCCGAGATTATCAATCGCGCCGCCGCTGTCGCCCGCCTGATTTGCATCAAACACACATTTTTTGATGATGGTGGTTGAGCCAAATTCCGTGTACAATGCCCCACCCTCGTACGCCGAATTTCCCACGAACGTGGAATCCTTGATGGTCAACGTTCCGCCAACGGTAGCAATGGCGCCGCCGTAACGTGTATCTGCAGCCGCTTGGTTCGAATCAAAAGTACTCGAAATGATTTTGGCAGTGCCGCCGCTGTTGTAAATTGCGCCCCCGTTCGCGCCTTTGTTTCCCTTGAAGGTAGAGTTTTTGACTTTGAGTGTTCCGTTGTTGTAAATCGCGCCGCCCTCCGAAACGCCCGTTGCGGTGTTGTTGGAGAACTTGACGTTTGTCACGATGGTCGTGCCAAAGTTTTGAATCGCGCCGCCGCCCGCGCCGCTGCCATTTCTCAAGGTTATATTTTTGAGGTTGAGCGTATAGCCGTTAAAGACTTGAAAATGATAGGTGTTGCTGCCTTTCAGGGTGATTTTGTTCCCACCGTCAATCGTCGTATTCGCGCTGATTTGTTTGGCGAACGTAAGCGTAATCGTCTTGGGGTTGGCGCCGCAATTGAACGTCACCAACCCGCCGCCGTTCAATGCATTGTCCAACGCCGTTTCCGTACACGAAGCAGCAGTTCCGTTTCCTACCACTCCTGCGGCAAACGCGGGACGCGTGCCCAACAAAACGGTTATAGCGCAAAAGACTGCAAACAATATCGGCAAACGCCGAACAGAGACAGACCGCATAATACACTCCTTTGATTTGAAATTGTGAAAGGATCCGCCTAACAGATTTGGAGAGATGTGTGCCGCACACACTGCGTCACACCAAGTCCCCGTAAACATCTCGAATTGTAATAGAATCGCCGCCGCGTGGCAATTACAATTTGTTCACACTTGATCGTCCGCGAAAAGATTTGCGCGCGCACAATGCGTTATAATGCAAGCATCACCGTGTCGCATTCGTTTGCGCATATCGTCGTGCGCGTCCCCCTCACCTTTTCGCATCCGGCAGACACCGCGCCGGACGTTGCGCCCGCGCCGTTTGCGTGGGTCGAGCGCAGTTTTACCTACAGCGTGCCGGAAGAATTGCAGAATGAAATTCGCGTGGGACAACTCGTGTGGGTTCCGTTCGGCGCGCGGCGTTTGCAGGGCATCGTGATTGCGCTGGCGCAAGAATCCGAAATCGCGAAGACGCGCGCGATCCAAGAAATCGTCGCGAGCGAACCCTTCGTGACCCCCGCGCAAATCGAATTGGCGCGTTGGATGGCGCGCGCATATCTCGCGCCGCTGTCGGATTGCGTGTGGCTCTTGTTGCCGCCGGGTATCGAGTCCAAAAGCGAAACGTTTCTCGAACGCGCAGAGGAGGCGTCCATTTCCGACGACCTGACCGAAAAACAACGCGCGCTGCTGGAAAAAATTTCCACACAAGGCGCGGTGAAAACGACACAGCTGGCAGTGAACGAAAGCCGCGCGGCGGACGCGCTGGTGCGGCGCGGATTGCTTGTCAAACGCACGCGCATCCGTCCACCGACCGCCAAACCGCGCGTGGTAGAGCAAGCACAGCTCGCGGTTGACGCGGAAACCGCGCGCGAAAAAATCACCGCGCTGCTTCCACCCGACCGCGCCGCTCTCGTTTGGTCGCTCAGCGAAAAATACAATGACCTCGTTCCCGCGCTGCCCGTGCCGCACGCGCGTGTGTGTGTGTATATTCGCGAACACGGCAACGCGGTCACGACGCGCGAACTCGAAACCGCTGTCGGCGCGAACGACGCCACGCTCCGCGCATTAGAAAAGGAGGGCTGGCTCGAACACGCCGCGTCTCCGGACTTGAACAGTCCACTCGCGCGCCGTTTGAACGCCGTCATTGCGCTGCTCGCGCAAACGCGCATTTTGCAAGTGAACACCGTGTATGCCAACACGCAAGCAACCCGCAGTGATTTGATGAAATTACAGCGCGCGGGCATTCTTGCAATCAAAGCTGCCGAAATCGTGCGCGACCCGCTCGCCAACCAACCCTGTACCCTCGCCCCCCCCCCCATACTCACCC
>CAZXYP010000497.1:0-2840 GCA_964644955.1 uncultured Anaerolineales bacterium
TCCCAGAACGAAAATCATGCTGTTGAAATTATAGCAGACCATGCAAGGTTTGGCGTGCCAACTTGAGATTAAGCGTCATTTTGACGTATAATACTCGCTGGACGTGTTTTATGCGTCATCTTGACGCTGTATTGCTTATATGCGTCAAGTATATCTCTGGTTGTCGTCTTGTCAAGCATTTTGCCGAATTCACCGGAACGGGGGAGGAAATATGGCACAGCCACCAAAACTCCTGGACAAAGTACGTGAGCTCTCGCGGCTCAAGCATTATTCTCCCAAAACCGAAGAATCCTATGTAAATTGGATTCGGCGCTATGTGCGGTTTCACAATTTGAAACACCCCCGTGAGATGGGCACGGCAGAAGTGGAGCAGTTCTTGTCGCATTTGGCTGTTCAAGAAAAAGTGGCGGCTTCGACGCAAAATCAAGCGTTGAGCGCGCTTTTGTTTTTGTACCGCGAGGTTCTCGAAAGCCCGTTGGACGAACGCTTGTGTGTGGTACGGGCGGAAAAGCCGGAACTCTTGCCAACCGTATTGAGCAAAAAAGAAGTGACCGCGCTGCTGGCACATATGTCGGGAATGACGGGTTTAATGGCGCGGCTGTTGTATGGCAGCGGACTGCGTTTGACGGAATGTATTACATTGCGCGTTAAAGATATTGACCTGAACCAACACCAGATCCTCGTTCGTGCGGACAAGGGGGAAAAAGATCGCGCCACCTTGCTGCCCGCCAGTTTGCTCGAACCGTTGCGTGAGCATTTGGCATGGCGCAAAGAATTACATCAAACCGATGTGGCGCGCGGACACGGCTATGTGGCTCTGCCTTTTGCGCTAGAGCGAAAATACCCCAACGCGCCGCGCAAATATCATTGGCAGTTTGCGTTTCCCTCGGAGCGCTTGGTCTATGACACAATAACGAAAAAGACATATCGTTGGCATACCAGCCCAAGCACGCTGCAGCGCGCGGTTCGTGATGCGGCACGCGCAGCAAAAATATCCAAACTGGTGGGACCGCATACCTTTCGGCATAGTTTCGCTACCCATTTGCTTGAGAATGGATATGATATTCGCATGGTCCAAGAACTGCTCGGGCACAAAGATGTTCGCACCACAATGATCTATACTCATGTCTTGAATCGCGGACCCAAAAGCGTTCGTAGTCCGCTCGATTAAATTTGCGCACAATGAAACTCAGCCAACTCATGCGCGCGCTCGATTTCCGGGATCCAGTCTCTGGTCTCCAGTCTCCAGTCTCTGGTCTCCAGTCTCCAGTTTCTGGTCTCCGGTCTCCAGTCTCTAATCTCCAGATTACCCGCGTCACCGACAAATCGCGTAGCGTCATTCCCGGCACACTTTTCGTTGCGTATCCCGGTGTAAATGTTGACGGCGCGCAATTCATCCCTGACGCGATTCAACGCGGCGCAGTCGCCATCGTCACCCAATCTCCAATCTCCAATCTCCAGTCTCCAATTCCTGTATTCCAAGTCCAAAATGGACGCGCCGCGCTCGCGCAACTCTCTGCCGCGTTCCACAATTTCCCTTCGCGCAATCTACGCGTTACTGGCGTTACAGGCACGGACGGCAAAACGACGACGAGTACACTCATCGAGAACATTTTGTTCGCGGCAGGACACACCGTTGGCACAATCACCACCGTCGGCGCGCGCATCGGCGGACAAGAGATGGACACGGGCTTTCACACCACCACGCCCGACGCACCCAACATTCAAAATTATCTCGCGCAGATGGTAGAGCAGGGGACCGAGTACGCGGTGATCGAATCCACGTCGCACGGACTCGCCCAGCACCGCCTCGACGCGATTGATTTCGACATTGCCGTCGTCACCAACATCACGCATGAGCATCTCGACCTTCACGGCAGCTGGGAAAATTATCGCGATGCGAAAGCAATGTTATTTCGCGCATTGATGCAGAGCAACAAAAAGCCGCGCACCAACAAAGTCGCGGTCTTGAACGCGGACGACAACACGCGCGGCGTTTTCGATTTCTTGCGCGAAATTCCAAGTGACGAAAAAATAATTTACAGTCAATCTCCAATCTCCAATCTCCAATCTCCAGTCTCCAATCTCCAATCTCCAAATGAACTCTGGATTCACGCGCGCGACATCTCGCACACACCTGACGGATTACGTTTTACGATGAATTCCCCATTCGGCGAATTGTTCATCGAATCACCGCTCATCGGACGCTACAACGTCTCGAACATTCTCGCGGCGGTCGGCGCGGCGATTGGACGCAGAATTCCATTCGACGCGATTGCGCAAGGCATAAAAATGACACGCGGCATAGTGGGACGCATGGAACACATCGAAAATGCGCGCGGCTTGAATGTAATCGTAGATTTCGCGCACACGCCCTATGCGTTAGAGAACGCGTTAAAAACCGCGCGCGAATTGACGAATGGAGACGGGCGCGTGATTGCCGTCTTTGGCTGCGCGGGCTTGCGCGATGTGCAAAAACGCGCGTGGATGGGCGAAATTTCAGGTAAAATTGCCGACATCACCATCGTCACCGCCGAAGACCCGCGCACCGAATCGCTCGCGCAAATCAATTCCCAAATCACCGCAGGGTTACACAAGGCAAACCGATTACGGAATACCGATTACTTTGTTATTGACGACCGCGCCGACGCGATTGATTTTGCCATCAACAACCTCGCGCAACCAAACGATGTCGTCATCATCTGCGGCAAGGGACACGAACGCTCCATGTGTTTCGGCACAACCGAATATCTGTGGAGCGACCAAGACGCGGCGCGTAGCGCGCTGAAGGGGTGAAGCAACTGTGATAAATGTCAAGAGGTAATCGAAGGAATTGAATC
>CAZXYP010000498.1:0-2839 GCA_964644955.1 uncultured Anaerolineales bacterium
TGCCGCTGTGAACTGAAAGAATCTTGTCACACTAGAAACGCGAAACCTAAAACATCCGGAACAGGATACGTTTTACGCTACGCCGTCAGCGATACGCGATAATCCAAAGGAGCAAATCATGAAATGTTGGAACTGCAATTTTGAAAATCCGCAGGGCGCGAAATTCTGTTCCAATTGCGGGCAGCCGCAGCAGCGCGCCTGTCCCAATTGCAATACGGTGAATCCGGCGGGCTCGAAATTTTGCAACAACTGCGGTTACAACCTGACAACGGAGAGCAGACCGCAGCCGACAGCCACGACTCATCCGTCCGCAGTGACCAGTCTCCAGTCTCCAGTCACTCCTCCTCCGCGCGACTCGCTCGTCGAAAAATTCATGACCAAAGAGGTCGCCGCGAAACTCGATGCCGCGCGGACGAGCAAAGCGGTTGAGGGCGAACGCCGCATCGTGACCATTTTGTTTTGCGATGTCAAAGGTTCGACTTCGATGGCTGAACAGCTCGACCCCGAAGAGTGGGCAGAGATCATGAACAACGCGTTCGAATATCTCATCAAGCCCGTGCATGATTACGAAGGCACCGTCGCGCGCTTGATGGGGGACGCGATTCTCGCGTTCTTTGGCGCGCCGCTCGCGCACGAAGATGACCCCCAGCGCGCGATTCTTGCGGGGCTGGAAATTATTTCGGGCATTGAATCGTACCGCGAAAAAATTCAAAAACAGTACGGCATGGATTTTTCTGTGCGCGTCGGTTTGAACACCGGTCTCGTCGTCGTCGGCAACATCGGCAGCGATTACAAATTTGAATACACCGCGATGGGAGACGCCATCAATCTCGCCGCCCGGATGCAGACGGCTGCCGACCCGAACACCATTTTCATTACCGAAAACACGCATCGCCTCGTGCCGGGCGTATTCGAGTTTGAAGATAAAGGGTTGATGGAAATCAAGGGCAAGGCGGAACCCGTGCATGTGTATCGCGTATTGGAAGCCAAGCGCGGCGCCATCCGCACACGCGGCATCGCGGGCTTGTCATCGCCGATGGTCGGACGTCGCCGCGAATACTCGACGCTCTTGCAAATCACGGACGATGTGAAAATGGGACACGGGTCGAGCATTGCCGTCATCGGCGAAGCGGGGCTTGGGAAATCGCGTCTCATCGCCGAATGGCGCAAAGCCGCGCTGATGGAAACCGGCGACAAACCGCTGCGTTGGATTGAGGGACGTTGCTTGTCGTATGGTTCTTCAATGGCGCATCATTTGAGCGCGGATGTTTTGCGCGCCCTCGTCGGCGCGCCGGCGGGTGCCACAGAAGAAGAAACCCATGCGGCGCTGAAAAACGCGATGCAAGAATTGTTCGCGGACGAAATGAAAGAGGTCTATCCGTTTCTCGGACATTTGCTCGGCGTGAAACTCGAAGAGGACATGGCCGCGCGCGTCAAATATCTCGACGGTCCCGCGCTGCAAGCCAAATATGTCGCCGCGTACAAACGCTTTTTGCAAAAATGCGCGGACTCGTCGCCGCTCATTATCATTTGCGAAGACATTCATTGGGCAGACCCCTCGTCGGTGGAATTGTTGTCGCAAGTGAATCCGATTGTGGCAGAAGCGCCGGTTGTGTTTGCGTTCATCACGCGCCCCGACAAAGATGTCGCGGGCTGGAAACTTGTCACGAACGCGCGCGAAATCGCGGGCGCGGGCATGACGGAATTGCATCTTGCGCCGCTGTCCGAACGCGATTCGCAAGAGCTCGTGACGAATCTTTTGGAAATCGAAGCGCTGCCCGAAAACGTGCGCCAACTGATTCTCGCCAAAGCCGAAGGCAATCCGTTCTTCGTCGAAGAAGTGATTCGCATGTTGATTGACCGCGGCAACCTCGCGCGTCAAGACGAGCAGTGGGTTGTAGCAAAACCCATCAACACGATTGACATTCCCGACACGCTGCAAGGCGTCCTCATCGCGCGCATTGACCGTTTGCCCGAAGACGCGAAACGCGTATTGCAAATCGCGTCCGTCATCGGCAGAAAATTTCAAGTCAAGGTGTTGGAGCAAGTGTTGGCGGCGGATCAAGAACGCAACGCGTAACCGATTGTGGACAATTCGACCACCTTTCGCTTCGACGACAAAATGAATCTCGATTTTCAGCCGTCGCATCGCGTGCGCGCGGCAATGAATGCTGCTTTGCATGAAATCGAACAGGCGGAATTGGCGCGCGCATTAGCGGAATCGGAGCTGGCGTACATTTTCAAACACGCGCTGGTCCAAGAGACCGCGTATCAATCTCTTTTGAAAAATGAACGCCGCGCGTTTCATCGCGCCGCCGCGCGCGCGCTCGAGTCTGGTTACCCCGACGCGTTGGATGAAAACGCCGCGCGCCTCGCCGAACACTTTTGGCTTGCCGAAGAATGGCAAGATGCTGCCGATTATTCGCAGCGCGCGGGGACAAACGCGCTGCGTGTGTACGCGATGCGCGAGGCAATGAATCACTTTGAACGCGCCCAACAGGCGCTCGAAAAAATTCCCGACGCGTCGCGCGAACAAATCATTGACGCGCTGTTGGGCTGGGCGCACGCGGCACAAAAATTCCGCCCCTATGCCGAGCAATTGGCGTACCTGCAGCGCGCCGAAAAACTGGCGCGTGAATTGAATGACAAGCCGCGTCTGGCGCGCGCGCTCTATGGCATTGGCGGCGTGTACACCGCGCAAGGTCACGGCTTGCGCGCGTACGAACCGCTGGCGGAATGTTTTCTGCTCGCCAACGAATTGGGCGACGAACGCTTGACCATTCTTCCCACGTACTTTATGGGCATGGCATCACTTGACACCGACCCGCGCGCCGCCATC
>CAZXYP010000499.1:0-2839 GCA_964644955.1 uncultured Anaerolineales bacterium
CCCCCCCCCCCCCCCCCCCCCCCCCCCCCCCCCCCCCCCCCCCCCCCCGCGCGCGGGCGCGCGCTGCTGCGCGAAAAGATTGTGGCGCAAGCGAGCGCGCGCGAAATCATTGTCGTGGATGAAACCAAACTCTCGCCGCGTCTCGGCACACGTTTTGCCGTGCCGGTTGAGGTGCTGCCGTTCGGCTGGCGTTCGCAAGCGCGTTTTCTAGAAGCGCTCGGCGCGCGGTACACGATTCGTCAAAATCACGCCGGCGCGCAGTTCGTCACCGATTCCGGCAACCTGATTTTGGACTGCCGGTTCGGACCGATTCCCGACGCGAAAAAATTAGCGGATGCATTGGCAGGGCGCGCGGGCATTGTCGAGCATGGCTTGTTCATCGGACTCGCGACCGATTTGATTGTCGCGGGCGCGGACGGGATTCAATACCGTTCCCGCACGGCGAGCGAAAGGCGCTGAGCGGTCTCGCCCAAACTTTTTCAACACGATAGAGGAGCAAAATGACCGATTCTGTTTCTTCCGATGCGCTCGTTTTTTTTGGCGCGACCGGCGACCTCGCCTACAAAAAGATTTTTCCCGCGCTGATGACGCTGCTCAAAGCCGGCAAGCTCAACGTGCCGGTGGTCGGTGTTGCAAAATCCGACTGGACGCGCGACCAACTCGTCGAACGCGCGCGCAACAGTTTGAAAGAGCACAGCAGCGGCGTCACCGACAATGATTTTGCCGCGCTCGTCCAGCGCCTTGATTATGTGGACGGCGATTACAAGGATGACACAACCTTCGCGCAAATCAAACAAAAACTCGGCGGCGCCAAACGTCCAACGCATTATCTCGCGATTCCGCCGGTCTTGTTTGGCACAACCGTGCAGCAACTCGGACGCGCGGGCTTGGCAGAAAATGGACGCGTCGTCGTCGAAAAACCGTTCGGACGTGACCGTGCATCGGCGCGCGCATTGAACGCGATGATTCAGGCGGTGTTTCCCGAAGAGGCAATTTTTCGCATTGACCATTTTCTCGGCAAAGAGGCGGTGGAAAATCTGATTGTGTTTCGTTTTGCCAACACCTTCCTCGAACCGATTTGGAACCGGTATTTTGTGGACAGCGTCGTCATTACAATGGCGGAGAGTTTCGGCATTCAAGGGCGCGGAAAATTTTACGATGCGACCGGCGCGATTCTGGACGTGATTGAAAATCATTTGTTCCAAGTCGTCTCGTTGTTGGCAATGGAACCGCCCGCGACGCTGGAAGCATCTTCTTTGCACGACGAACAAGCCAAAGTGTTTAAAGCCATGAAGCCGCTCAAACCGGAGAATGTGGTGCGCGGACAATTCAAGGGGTATCGCAGCGAACCCGGCGTCGCGCCCGATTCAACCGTGGAAACGTACGCGGCAGTACGCTTTGAAATTGATTCGTGGCGCTGGTTCGGCGTGCCGTGGGTCATTCGCGCCGGCAAGTCGCTCCCCGTCACGATGAACGAAACGTACACGACGCTCAAGCGTCCGCCGTTCGTGCGTTTTGACGACAAACGCAACTTTGTGCGCTTTCGGCTCGGACCGGAAATTTCCATCACGCTCGGCGCGCAAGCCAAAAATCCCGGTAAAATGACCGGAATTCACCCGATTAACCTTGAAGCGGTCGAAGCCGGCGGCAAGGACGAAATGGACGCGTACTCACGCTTGTTGGGCGATGCGATGGACGGCGACCACACGCTGTTTGTCCGCAGTGATGCGGTGGATGAACAATGGCGCATCGTCGAACCGATTTTGAACGGCGTTACGCCGCTGTATGAATACGAACCGGGCACCTGGGGTCCGGGCGAAGCGGACCGCCTCGTCGCCGATTTGGGCGGCTGGCGCAATCCGCAATAAAATCGCGACATGTCCGTCGAACGACGTCTCTTGCAAGAAAACCGACCGGCGCGCAATATGTTGTATGGCGCGGTCGGTTTTTCATTTGTCGCCTCCGCGCTGTGGCTTGCGTTGGCGGCGCTGCTGAGCGCGGTGGTGTATCAAGTTTTTCTACAGCAAAAAAACTTGAACGACGTGCTGCCACTGCTCGCCGTTATGCTTGTGCTCATGCTCGCGCGCGCGGGGTGCATGTGGGCAAGCGAAATAGTCGCGCAGGTTTCGGCGAATCGCATCAAGGGTGATTTGCGCGCGCGCCTTGCCGAAAAATTATTCGCGCTCGGTCCATTGTACGCGCGCGGCGAGCGCACCGGCGAGCTCGTGCACGCGACCACTGCGGGCATTGAGATCCTCGACGAATACATTTCGCAATACCAACCTGCCCGCCTGCTTGCCGCGCTCGTCCCCGCGCTGGTTTTTGTCGTCATTCTCGTCCTCGACCCGTGGACTCTGCCCATCTTGCTTTTTGCCGGACCGATGTTGTTATTGCTGCTCGCGCTCATCGGCGGACGCGCGCGCGACTTGACCACACAGCGTTTCGCGGAAATGTCGTGGATGAGCGCGTATTTCTTGGACATGCTGCAAGGACTGGCGACGCTGAAATTGTTCGGACGCAGTCGCGAACAAGCCGCCACAATTGAAACCATCAGCCGTCAGTACGGGAATACGACAATGGATGTACTGCGCACCGCGTTTCAAACGTCGCTCGTGTTGGAATGGGGTGCGACTGCCGCGACTGCGTTGGTTGCTATCGAAGTGAGCGTGCGCTTGATGAGCGGGCTGCTGTCCTTTGACCGCGCGCTCACGGTGCTGCTGCTCACGCCCGAATTCTTTATGCCCTTGCGCCAACTCGCGTTGAAATATCACGCGGGCAGCGCGGGCAAAACCGCCGCCGAACGCATTTATGCAATTCTCGATACGCCCGTCGCCGCGCC
>CAZXYP010000500.1:0-2836 GCA_964644955.1 uncultured Anaerolineales bacterium
GACAATTTCACCGGCATCAATCGCAAACGAAATATCGTCCACTGCTTTGACCTCGCGATACGTGCGCCGGACAAACGATTTCAAAGAGCCGGAAATCCCCGGCTCTTTGTGATGCACTTGATAGTATTTTTTCAGGTTCGCTACTGAAATAGGAGGCGTACTCATTCGCGATCCATTTTCCATCGGGTCCGCACAATATTTTCCGCATAAACAGTTGACTGTGCGCGTTCCACATCCAATTCAAACAAAATATAGTGCGGCTTGGGCGGGTAACCAATTTGTGCCGCCAGGGCGCGCAGCGTCGCATCGTCGAGCAATCTTGCGCGCCCCGCACACCAAAATTCTCCACTCTGACCGCTGCTGTCACTCATGCCGCAATGAATTTGATAACGTCCATCGCGCTGTAAATCTTTTGCTTTCGGCGAGGTCGGTTCCATGAACAAAAAAAAATGTCCCTCGCCAATAATTGGCGTGACGGGATGCACGCGCGGTGAACCATCACTCCGCGTCGTAGCCAGATAAGCAACCTGCCCGTTCAAGCGCACTGCGCCAAATCCTGCCAATTCGGGCGCTGCGCGTTCAAAATCACCCCAGCTCACTTTGTCGCCTCACCTCCACTCTGACGGGGCGCCTGCTCAATCAAACAATCAAATTCATGTCACCAAATTCATGCCACAAATACCCACGCGCGATGCAAGCTTGATACGCGGCTTGTAAACGCGCAGGCGCGACAAACGCGCTCAACAAATCGAGATGACTCGCCTGCGGCTCGTGCAAGCCGGTCAACAGCCCATCCACCACACGCAACGCCGTGTCGTGATGAATCCGCAGTCGCGTCCAGCCGCGCGTTTCCGCCACCGAGCCATCCGCGCGCGCGGCGGTTTCAAGGGCGCGCACAACCGTTGTGCCGATGGCAATGACCCGTCCGCCGCGCGTGCGCGTTTCATTCACCTGCCGCGCGGTTTCTTTGGAAACAACAAACTCTTCATCGAAATTCGGATACAGCGCGTCAATGGCATCATCGCGCGTCGAAGACAAGCCGGTGTGCAGCGAAAGCGAGGCAAAACCGATCCCGCGTCTTTTCAAACGCAACAACAATTCCCACGTAAACGGGCGCCCCGCCGACGGCATCTCTACCGAACCCGGCGTATTCGCATACACCGTTTGATACAAATCCAACGGCAGCGCGTCTTGGACATACGTATAGCGCACCGGTTCACCCAACCGATAAATCAAATCAAGCAATTCCGCGCAGCAGGTATCAAACAGCATGCGCCACAAAAAAGGTAAATCGGGACGCCGCGCCAAAACACGCGCCCGCAAATTATTTCCAAAATCCAGACACATCCCCGCGCGACCGACATGTGTGCGTCCGTTCAGCAACAGTACGTCCCACAAATCATCCGCGCGGCGATGCGCAAGCCGCACTTCGACCGCCGCGCCGTTTTCATCGCGCGCGCGCAGCAATGCCGGCAGTGTGCGCGAATCATTCACAACCAACAAATCGCCCGCGCGCAAAAAATCGCCCAACGCGTCAAAACGCGCGTGAATCGGTTCGCCATCCACACGCGGCAAAATCATCAAACGCACCGCGTCCCGCCGCAGCCCGCGCAATTCCGCCGGCGCACGCGCTTCCAATTCCGGCGGCAAAACAAATCGCACCAACGACGGTGAGTTCGTTTCTCGCTTGTCTTGAACAAAGGTCATTTCCATCGCCAGAAATCCTCGTTCTAAAATTACGGCATCCCAAACTGCTGCGCCAAAATGCGCTGCCCATTCACGCGCGCAGATTGCGCTGATGCCAAATAGACAAACACATCCGTCACGGTTTCCGGTTTCGCCCACTGCGAGGCATCCCCATCCGGTTCGGACGCGCGTTTCATTGCCGTATCCATATCGCCGGGGTCAACGCTGTTGACGCGCACACCGGTCCCTTCGACTTCGGCTGCCCACACCCGCGTCAAGTGGTCGAGCGCCGCTTTGGAAACGCCATATGCGCCCCATGTCGGATAACCGACCGCGCCCGCATCGGAACTCACATTGATAACCGAACCCGCGTCACGCGCCAACATTTGTCCAATCAACGCGCGCGTGAGCATGAACGGACCACGCACATTCGTCTGCATGACGGCGTCGAATTCTTCAATCGGCGTGTCCGCCAAATACGGCATCGGCGTCGGACCCAAAGCGGACGCATTGTTGACCAAAACATCCACGC
This sequence comes from uncultured Anaerolineales bacterium, assembly GCA_964644955.1. Lineage (GTDB taxonomy): Bacteria > Chloroflexota > Anaerolineae > UBA4142 > SHND01 > SHND01. The sequence goes on from CAZXYP010000500.1 coordinate 2,219, forward strand.
GCCCGAAATGCGCCAATGCTTCGCCCGCGAGCCGTTCCACGTCTGCGCGCTGCGATACATCGGCAAGCACAGACAGCACCGGCACATTCATGGCGCGCAGCATGTGTTCGGTCTCTGCCAAACCTTCCGCGCTGTGGGGTCGCGAATTAATCACCACACTCGCGCCTTGACGCGCAAATTCAACAGCAAGGGCGCGTCCCAAACCGCGTGACGCGCCCGTAATCAGTGCAACCTGTTCGCGCAATGCAAACATTGTTCGTTCCTCCGTGGATACGAGGCAAATCGAATTTGCCCGATGAAATGATTTTGATAGCGCGCAAGGAACGGTTTGCAATCTTGCGCTGTCGGCGTGCGAAAAATTTCGCGGAAAAGATTTTATGCCGGCAGCGCGCGCTCCAACACTCGCAGCCAATTCCCACCCAGGATGCCGCGAATATCCGCGTCCGAGAATCCCGCGTCCGCCAACGCGTTCCCAAATTTCTGCAAATCGGACACCGTGTCAATTTCCTTGGGCGTTGCTTCCATACCAAAGCCGCCATCGAAATCCGTACCAATACCGCAGTGCCGTGTGCTGCCCGCGAGGTCGCAAATATACTTCATGTGTTCGATGACGCGCGC
>CAZXYP010000501.1:0-2822 GCA_964644955.1 uncultured Anaerolineales bacterium
ACATGGCGCGCGAATTCCACAACGCCGCCCAACTGCGCGCAACCGCGCGTTCGATTTCGTCCATGCCGACGAGTCCGAGATATGCGCGTGCGACGCCCGCTCCGAACGCGGTTGCCAAATCATCCGAGGGCGTGGACGCGCGCGCGATGAGGGACGCGCGTTCCGTTTCGGAAAAATCCACGAGCGCGCGTTCGAGCGCGGCGCGCAAGGGAGGAGGGAAAGGTTGCGCGGTAATTTCCGCGCGTATTTCCGTCGCCGCGCTTTCGATTTCGGCGGGGTCCATAATCACGTCATCGGTGAGGCGCGCGCGAATCGTTTCCGCGAGCGGCGCGATAAATTCGGGATACGCGTCGGTGGTAAGAACGAAACCGTTCGGAACGTCGAACCCCGCGCGTTTCAATTCGCCGAGCGCGGCGGCTTTGGCACCAATGAGGTGTGTTGCATTTGGGGTTGCGTCTTGCAAAGAAAGAACGAGCGACATGCAGTTTCTAGTCTCCAGTCTCAACGCGCTGCCTCAGGCAGTCATGAGTTTGACGTAAATTTCTTCGAGCGCGGATTCTTGCACGGACAAATCCACGAGCGTCCAGCCGTTGGCGGAAATTTTTTCGAGCATGGTCGTGATGGCATCAATGTCGTGCGTGTGATACAAATAATTGCCGTCGCGGCGCGTATAGTCCAACGGTTCGTCGGCGTGAAAAACGATTTGGAATTCGCGCTTGCCCAAATTCGCGCGGATGGTTTCCATCGTGTCAAAAACCAGCAGTGTGCCGTTTTTGATGATGGCAACGCGGTCGCACACGGATTCGACGTGAAACAAATTGTGCGCGCTGAGTAAAATCGTTTTTTCGGAATGACGCAGCGATTTCAGATATTGGATGATAAAGAACGAGGTGAGCGGGTCAAGCCCCGAATTCGGCTCGTCCAAAATCAAGAGCAGCGGGTCGTGCAGTAACGCGCGCGCGATGGCGACTTTGCGCTTCATCCCTTTGGAATATTCGCCAATGAGTTTGTCGGGGTCCTGCAATTGCAGCGCGGTCAACAATTCGTCAATGCGTTGGCGCGCCTTGGCGCGCGGCATGGCATAGAGTTCGGAAAAAAACATCAGGTACTGCCGCGCGCTCATGTTTTCGTACAACGGACTTTCTTCGGGCAGATATCCGATTTGGCGTTTGAGCGCGACGCTGTGCTTTTGGATGTCGCGTCCATTGATATAGACTGTGCCCGTCGTCGGCGCAATCAAGCCCGCAATCATTTTTAGAGTGGTGCTTTTGCCCGCGCCGTTGTGTCCGATGATGCCAATGATTTCGCCGGCATCAACGCGAAATTCGAGGTCGTGCACGGCGGTGAACCCGTGATATTGTTTGGTGACGTGGTCGAGATGAATCATAATGCGGTGCAGCGTGTATTGTAAAGAGATATAGGCATGAGACAAATTTGGACGATTGCGCTGCGCGAAGTATTTCGTGTGCGGCGGCGGTTCAGCGGCGGCGTTTCGCCGCTGCTCGTCGTCCTGCTGCTCATTGCGTTGGGCGTGCTTGGTTTTTTGCTGCGCGATGCGGTGACGCTCGGCTACGGTTTGTATCGCGTGGGCGTCATGGGCGACGCGGCGGAAGTTCGTGACGCGCGTTTTGTCGTGACGCAAGTGAGTGCATCGAACGCGCAGAATCTATTGGAACAACGCGCGGTGGATGTGGTCATTGACGGCGGGCAAGTGTTGGCGCGCGACGACAACAAATCGCAATACGCGCTCGGCGCGTTGAAACGCTACCTGTCTAAACAAACAATTGCGGACCTCGCGGCGACGCAAGAAATCACGCGCGCGTTTCCGCTGCGCGTTCAGGTGCATGATTTAGACACGCCGACGCAAGCGCCGCAAGAACCATTTATCCCTTCGTTACAAACGCCGCCGACGCCGTTCGGGCAAGTCATTACCGCGTTTTTGTACATTATGCCTTTGACATTCATCAGCATCTTTTTCACTTCCAGCTTCATGGAAGAAAAAATCAAGCGGCGGCTCACACTGCTCTTGTCCGCGCCGATTACGCCGTTTCAAATCATCATGGGCAAGATGCTGCCGTACCTCGTGTTCGCAGTGTGCATGACGATAGGAATTGCGTGGTTGACGCGCGCGCCCATCCCGTTGGCAGTGGCGATTTACATGCCGACGTCGTTGTTCATCTTTGCCATTTATTTGATGGTGCCGTTGTTTTATCGCACGTTTCAGGACACGACCTTTATCGCGATGTTTGTGACGACGATGACGGCGGTGTATTTGGTGTTTCCGGCAATGTTTACCGATGTGAGCGAATTGGCGTACATGTCGCCGCTGACGCTCGCGGTGAAAATGTATCGCGGCGAAGCGTTTGGCTTGCAAGAATATCTATTTCCGTCGCTGCCGATGGTGCTGCTTTTTGGCGTGACGGTGTTTATCGCGTCGCGTTTGCTGCACGAAGAATTTTTAATGACCTATTACGCCCTCACGCGGAAATTTGCGGATGCGTTGTATTGGATTATGGACCGCAAACGTCTCGCCCTCTCTATTTGCTTGATGAGTTTCGGTTCGATTCCGGCTGTATATTTGGCGCAGCTGGTGATTGTGGCGATTGCGACGAATTTGCCCGCGCGGGCGTTACTGATTGCAGCGCTGGTGGCATCGGCAGCGATTGAAGAAGTGGTCAAGACGATGGGGATTGCGGTGTTGATAGAACGCGGCGAGGTGCGTTCGACGCGCCAAATCGTGTTGTTGTCGTTCTTGTCAGCGCTCTGGTTTTTGGTCGTCGAATAATTATTTACGCTCGTTTCCGTGAGCGTTGTGTCGCAAG
>CAZXYP010000502.1:0-2818 GCA_964644955.1 uncultured Anaerolineales bacterium
TCTTGTCTCAAGTCGTTATCAAGCCGGGTCAATTTGTGTGCGGCAACATGTATTTCACCACCACGCGTTTGCATCAAGAGCTCGCGGGCGGCACGTTCACCGATGTCATTATTGACGAGGCGCACGACCCCGCAAGTTTGCATCCGTTCAAAGGCAATGTGGATTTAGCCAAAGTGCAACAACTGATTGACCGGGTTGGCGCGCAAAACATCGCCTACATTTCGCTCGCGGCGACGGTGAACATGGCGGGCGGACAGCCGGTCAGCATGGCGAACGCGCGTGCATTGCACGAACTGTGCAGTCAACATGGCATCAAAATTTTTCTCGACGCGACGCGCGCGATTGAAAACGCGTTTTTTATTCAAGAACGCGAAGAGGGTTATCAAAACAAAACGCTCGCCGAAATTTTGCGCGAATTTTGTTCCTACACCGACGGCGCGACCATGAGCGCAAAAAAAGATTCACTTGCCAATATCGGCGGCTGGTTGGCGTTGAACGACGAGGAAATTTTTCAAGAAGCGAGTAATATGGTCGTCGTCTATGAAGGTTTGCACACCTACGGCGGCATGGCGGGGCGCGACATGGAAGCCTTGGCGATTGGCATTGTCGAATCGGTGCAGGATGACCACATGCGCGCGCGCATCGGACAGGTGCGCTATCTCGGCGAACTGCTGACCGATTGGGGCATTCCGATTGTGCAGCCCGTCGGCGGACACGCGATTTTTCTCGACGCGCGCGCGTTTTATCCGCACATTCCGCAAGATGAATTTCCCGCGCAAACGCTGGCGGCAGAACTGTATCTCGATTCGGGGATTCGCTCGATGGAACGTGGCATTGTCAGCGCAGGACGCAATGCCAAAACCGGCGACCACAATCGCCCGAAATTGGAATTGACACGCCTCACGATTCCGCGCCGCGTCTATACGCAGGCGCACATGGACGTTGTTGCCGAATCGGTGAAAGCGGTGTATGACCAACGCGCCGAAACGCGCGGCTTGAAAATGGTGTTCGAGCCGAAATACTTGCGCTTTTTCCAAGCGCGGTTTGAACGGTTATGATGTTCCACGAATCCCGCGACGGTATCACATTCAACGTCAAGGTGATTCCGCGCGCCAAACGCGATGAAATTGTCGGCGTCGAAGGCGATGCGGTGAAAATTCGCTTGAACGCGCCGCCCGTGGAGGGACGCGCGAACGAAGCATTGGTAAAATTTCTCGCGGACATTTTCAAAATTCCGCGCTCCCACATCGAAATCGTGCGCGGCGAAACGTCGCGTCACAAAGTCGTGCGCGTGCGCGGGGTGGCGTTGGAAGAAATCAAATCAGTCGTGAAAGCGTGACGGGAACCCGTCACGCTTTTTCTCTTGGCTGTGGTTGTGATGGAACTGCGCAAGGGTATTCTTCGTCTGAAATGCAGAGACGGAAAAGCCGATTGGAAACGGATTCGCACCGCAGTATGAATTTTGCGGATTGCCGTACAAAAACGGGAGCGTCCTATGTTTGCCAAACTTGCCATTGTGGTCGTCGCCGCCACGCTTGGATTGACCGTCGTAACCCCCACCTTTTTTTCCGGTGTCAAACAAATTGATTCGGGCGTGACCTTGCGCGTGCAAGGCGCAGGAATTTCCAATGAGGTCGCGCCGTCGCATGCGGGCAATCTTGCCGTCGCGCGCGCGCGAACGCTTGCGACAGAGGGCGCACCGCTCGTGCATGATTCCCACATCGGCGAGTATCCTGCCGATTACACGGGACTCATCGGCTACGCGTGGCAGCTGCCGCACACGGCGGAATTGTCCGACAAGCAGGAATGGGCGCGCGCGCTGCGCGAAAATTACGCCGTCGAAATTCCGCCGCAGCTGCTGCAAGCCGGCGATGTGTTGGCGAATGACCGCAGCGGCGATTTCGGGCACGCGCTCTTGTTTGCGCAGTGGAGCAATCCCGCACAGTGGTCTGTCCAAGATTTGGCGAATCGCGCACAATGGCACACGCGTTTTGAACAAGGCGTATCATTCATCGCCTATGAAGTGGACCGTTTCAATTATCCCGCGCGTGTGCAGCAGCGCCAATACACTCTCAAATGGGCGCAGGGCGCCATGACGATTTTGGAATTGGAACGCGATTTGCGCGGCCCGTATGACGCGCTGCGCAGCAATCAAATCGCCGGATATGTCGAAATGCTCGCGCCCGTGTCGGTGAAATTTACACATTCCGCTCATACGGTGACAACCCATTTCAGTATTCTCAATCGCGGCGGCGCGCCGGTTGTTTTGGAAAACATCGCCGTGATTGCGTACGGACCCGATGCGCTGCATCAAGGGATTGCGGGAACGCAAACGCCGTTTCCACAGGTCAAGCGCATCGTTTTGCAGCCCGGACAAATTTACGAGTACGAACAAACGCGCACTGTCTCACAACCCGGAACGTATCTTGCGCTTGCAAGTTTTCAAAGCAACGGTCAAGCGCAAATGCCGCTTCAGCCCGTCTATTTTCAAATCACAGCGCAATAAGAAATCGCGTCCGCCGGGTCGCGTTTTTTTTAGGATGCCCGCAAGTTCACCCAATCCGCCAACGCGTGACGAATGCGCGCCATGCTTGTCGTCCACGTCGGCTGCTGCAAAAAACGCGTTCGCGCCGCGCTGCCGCATTGCGCCAAAAACGCGCGGTCATTCGCAAAACGCGCAAGGTGTTGCGCCAACGCGTTCGCGTTGTTGGGCGAAATTAAAAAACCGTTTTCCCCGTCTGTAATGATTTCGCGCGCCGCGCCCGCCGTCGTCGCCAGCGCGGGCAAACCGAAACTCATCCCTTCCAGATAGACAATG
>CAZXYP010000503.1:0-2810 GCA_964644955.1 uncultured Anaerolineales bacterium
CCACCACCGCGTCAAAATCTTTCGCGCTCACGTCGCGCGCCGCAACGTCGCTTTTCGCGTTCAATGCGTTTTTGCCGCGCACCGTTTTATTCGCTTCCACGCCCACAATCGTCACCATCGCGCCCTCTTCGCGCAAACGCATCACCGTCACCCAAAATTCCAAATCTTCAAAACCTTCTTCGACCAACATTGCGATTTTTTTGTTTTGCAGACGCATATGATTCTCTCCTCGACGCGCGGAAATTTTTTTCGAGATAACGCGCCAACAAATTGTATGCGCGCGTCGGGATTCGCAAAAAAAAATGAGGCGCAACATCAATTGCGCCTCACAGATTTCAGAGTGGCGTCGGCGTTTCCGTCGGCGGAGTTTCCGGCGTCGGCTCGACGGTTGGCTCTTGCGTCGGTTCGGGTGATTCTGTCGGAAAGATCGTCGGTTCCAATGTGGGTTCAAGCGTTGGTTCGTTGGTAGGTTCTAGCGTCGGCACCAACGTCGGCTCAAGGGTTGGTTCGAATGTGGGTTCCTGCGTCGGCTCAAGTGTCGGTTCGGGCGTGCGCGTATTGCGCGGGCGACGCGTCGGCTCGGGCGTTTGCGTCGGCGGCGTGAATGCAATGATATACACGCGCACCTTGTCCTCGCGTGGCTGCCCGTATTGGTCGGTCGCGGTGAGACGAATATCCAATTCCCCTTCGCCGTATGCGTTCGCTTCAAATTGTCCTAATTTGCCGCGCGCTTCGACATTGCCCGACGCAATCAAATCCCAACGTCCCGCGCGTCCGACTTCCAAAACCCACGCGCCGCCCTGCGGAATTCGTACCGCGCCATTCACTGTTACTGTCCCCGAAACTTGCGCGCCCTGTTCAGGGCGATTGATTTTCACGCCAACCGGTTCGGGCGTGACCTGAACGTTATTGGTGCAAGGACTGTTTTCCGTCGGCGCAATCGGAAAGCCGTTCGCCGCGCCCCATTCGCGAATGCGGTCATAGGGCAAAACAAAATCCGGCTGCAAATTCGCAAACACGCGTTCCTCGACGCTTTCGGGCGCGCAATTTTCATTCGCCAGCAAATTGTTCGTCACATCAATTTTCAATTTCGTCCACACGTCGTCGAATTTGTTGGGCGCTTGATTGTTCAAGAAAATTTCGTCGTGCCGATGGTCGGCGGGACAATGCTCTGTCGGCACGAGTCCCGATTCATTGCACACTTGCGCCTGCACCAAACCCGACGGAATGTTCAGCGCGTGCGGCGCAATGTTTTTGAACGCGTCGGCTTGTTGATACACGCGCTCCAACACATTGTGCCAAATCGGCGCCGCGCCCGTGACGCCCGAAACATTTTGCATCGCCTGATTGCGCGGATTGCCCACCCAAACGCCCAACACAAATTCATTCGTGCCGCCAAGCGTCCAATTGTCTTTGTAATCGTTCGTCGTTCCGGTTTTGACAAACGTTGGGCGCGACGTTTTCAGCGGCGAGTTCGGACCGAATGCGGGCGTGCGCGCGGCATTGTCCGAAAGAATGTTGGCGATGAGATAGGCGTGGCGCGCGTCCAACACCTGTTCCGGCGGCGCATCATCGCGCGCCGCGTCATAAAGCGTACGTCCCGCGCCGTCCACAATTTTCAAAAACGGCGCAAGCGGCGCGTGTTTGCCTTCGTTCGCAAACGTCGCATACGCGTTCGTCAATTCGGTCAGCTTGACTTCACCCCCCCCCAGCGTCAAAGCGAGACCAAACCGCTGCGGATTATCAAACGTGGTGATGCCCAGGCGCTGCGCGACGCCCATCATTTCCGGCACGCCCACAAAATACAATGCCTTGACCGCGGGAATGTTGTACGAATTCGCGAGCGCGCTGCGGACCGTGACGAGTCCGTGTTCTTTGCCGTCATAGTTCTGCGGCACATACGGCGGCTGCGCGCCGTTCGGAAATTCGGTGGTCAAGTCATACAACGGCGTCGCGGGCGTCCAACCTTGTTCAAACGCGGCAGCGTACGTAATCGGTTTGATGGACGAACCCGGTTGGCGCAAACGCGTCGTCACATTCACCTGCCCGTCAATGGTTTCGTCGTTGAAATCCACGCTGCCGAGCATCGCCAAAACTTCGCCGCTGCGCGGATTTAACGCCACAGCGGCTGCGCTGTTGACGTTTTTGTTTTTTAACGCAGCGATTTGTTTGCGCGCTTCCTCTTCGACAATCGTTTGCACTTGCGGGTCGAGCGTGGTGTACACGTGGAGTCCCGCATTGTCGGCATTCGCGCCGTAGCGTTCCTGCAATTGTTGGCGCACGTATTCGACAAAGTGCGGCGCGCGGGTGTAATTTAAACCGGCTTTGCAATGGTTGACGAATGTGGCGCTCGTGACGCGCTGCGTCATTTCTTGCGCCGCCGCGTGCGCCTGCAAAGGATTAATCATCCCCTGCTCTTGCATCAGTTCCAAAACAATTTGTTGGCGTTCCAGCGCGCGGTCGGGATTGATGCACGGGTCATAAATCGCGGGCAGCTGCGGCAAGCCCGCGAGCAGGGACGCTTCCGCCAAGTTCAACTGCGTCACATCTTTTTGAAAGTACGATTGCGCCGCGGCTTGAATGCCGTAGGAATGATTGCCGTAGTTGATGGTATTGAGATAGAACGCGAGAATTTCATCTTTGGAATAGCGGCGCGTGACCTCGAACGCCAGAATCGCTTCTTTGATTTTGCGCTCGATGGTTTGCTCGGGCGAAAGCAGCGCGGTCTTGATGAGCTGCTGTGTAATCGTGGACGCGCCGCTGACGGGACGTTGATAACGCGCGAGATAATAAATCGCGCGCGCGAGTCC
>CAZXYP010000504.1:0-2795 GCA_964644955.1 uncultured Anaerolineales bacterium
GGATTGCGGTGTTGATAGAACGCGGCGAGGTGCGTTCGACGCGCCAAATCGTGTGGTTGTCGTTCTTGTCCGCGCTTGGGTTTTTGGTCGGCGAAAAATTATTGACGCTCGTTTCCGTGAGCGTGGTGTCGCAAGCATTTTTGTCCGAAGCGATTTTCAGCGGTGGGTTTTTGCTTGTGCCGTTGGCGGCGCATTTTGCTTTTACGGCGGCGGTCGTTTTGATGTACGCGCGTTTCCGCGTGCCGTATGTTTTGGCGTTGGCAGTGGGAATTATTTTGCACACGCTGTATAACGCCATGATTTTGGGAGGCGCGCTGTGAAACCGTTTTGGGCGTTGATGAAACGCGAACTCGCGTCGGTCGCGCATGCACGCACGATTTTGATTGCGATACTGATTCAATTGTTTATCGCGTCGTTTTCGTCCGCGCTGCTGCTCGGGCTGTTGTCGTTGTATGACCCGGAATCGGTCAGTATTACGGGGCGCGTGGACTTGCGCGTGGGTTTGGTCGGCGAAAACACCGATGGGTTGGCGCAGGTGCTGCAAGCGCGCGGGATTGAGGTTGCGCGTTTTGAAAGTTTGGATGCGGCGCGTGCAGCGTACCAACAAAACAAAGTCGAAGCGGTGATGGTGATGCCCGATGCGCCGCAGGAACTCACGACGCTGCAATTGTATCTGCCGCATTTGGAAGCGCGCGCGTCGGTGATACAGTTGGTGCTGCAAGAACCGCTCAAGCAATATGAAAATGTGCTGCGCGTGCAAAACGGTGTGCCGGTGCGTTATACGGATTTGAAAGGAACGCCGCCGACGACGTTTGAATTCCTGTATTCCATTATTCTGCCGGTGCTGTTGTTTTTTCCCGCATTTGTCGCGGGCAATCTGGTGGCGGATTCGTTGTCGGAAGAATTTGAAATGAACACGCTGGAAACGTTATTGACAACGCCGTTATCGTGGGCGTCCATCGTCGGCGCGAAAATTTCATCCGCTGTGATTTTGGCGTTACTCCAATGCGCGTTGTGGCTGGCGCTGTTGTCTTTTAATCGCACGGAATTGTTCAATCTCCCTTGGTTGTTGGCGATGGGCGGATTGCTCGCCGCCATGTTTGGTACGCTCGCCGCGTTCGTCGCGGTGTTTTTCAAAAATCGCGAACAGGCGCAATTTGTGTATGCGCTGTTGTTGATGGGTTTGGTGGGCGCGAGTTTCCTGGCGGGTTTTTCGCCGCTCACGACCATTTCGCGTTTGGCAATCGGCGATGTGTACACGGGCGCGGGGAATGTGTTGGTGTTTGTCGGGGTTTTGTTGGTGATGCTGGTGGTCCTGAGTTTGACGCTGCGCCGACGCGATGCGCGCTGACAGTGAAAGATAGAGAAATTGTCCATGAGCCGTTGGCTCACCGCAGACAATGAAACAGGGTAGCGCGTAGGGCAAATTTCAAATTTGCCCTACATTTGCAAAGGAGAAACAAAATGCTTTTTGACTTGCCGCTTGCGGAATTGCAAACGTATTTGCCGCCGCGTAACGAGCCATCCGATTTTGACGCGTTCTGGCAGGAAACGTTGGCAAGCGCGCGCGCGTTTCCGCTTGACGCGAAATTTGAACGCGCGGATTTCGGTTTGCGCGCGATAGAAACGTTCGATGTTACGTTCAATGGCTTTGGCGGTCAGCCCATCAAAGGTTGGCTGCTGCTGCCTGCGCAGCGCAGTGAGCCGCTGCCGTGCATGGTCGAATATATCGGATATGGCGGCGGGCGCGGTTTTCCGACCGATTGGTTGCTGTGGGCGAACGCGGGCTATGCGCATTTGGTGATGGATACGCGCGGACAGGGGAGCGCCTGGCGCAACGGTGATACGCCGGACGCGGAAATCGAGGGCGGCAACGCGCAGTTTCCCGGATTCATGACGCGTGGGATTTTGAATCCGCGCACGTATTATTATCGGCGCGTGTTCACGGACGCGGTGCGCGCGGTGGAAGCGGCGCGCGCACATCCAGCGATTGACGGTTCGCGCATCGGTGTGACGGGCGGCAGTCAAGGCGGCGGCATTGCGTTGGTGATGAGCGCGTTGGCGGACAATGTGCAGCTCGCGTTGTGCGACGTGCCGTTCTTGTGTCACTATCGCCGCGCGGTGGAGATTACGGATGCTGACCCGTATGGCGAATTGGTAAAGTATCTGAAAATTCACCGCGACAAAATCGAACAAGTTTTTCAAACACTGTCCTATTTTGATGGCGTGAACTTTGCGTCACGCGGACGCGCGCGCGCGTTATTTTCGGTCGCGTTGATGGATGAAATTTGTCCGCCTTCGACGGTGTTTGCGGCGTACAATTATTTTGCGGGTCCGAAAGAAATTCGCGTGTGGGAATTTAATCATCATGAAGGCGGCGAATCGTTTCAGACATTGGAAAAAATAAAATTCGCGCGCGCGGCGTGGGGGTAATTCAAACAAAACTGCCTGCGCATCGAATCACGAATGAGCAGGCAATTTTGTTTTCACGCGCGCGCGGATTGCGAGGCGGGAGTAGATGGGAGTCGAACCCACCCGGGACGGGTCCACCGCCCCGCAACGATTTTGAAGACCGCGCCGCCCACCGGGACGAAGCTACCCCCAAAATGAATTTATGATTTCAGATTTGTGATTTCGGATTTATGAGACGCGATGTTTGCTCCGTATTCTGCAATGAGGTTTCTCTGTTACGCATTGTTGATGCTTTGCTATGCTATTCACGATGCGCGATTTGTCAATTTGTATTCCGTTTGCGATGAATTTCACTATTGAACAAAAAAAGGGTTTGTGCTATA
>CAZXYP010000505.1:0-2768 GCA_964644955.1 uncultured Anaerolineales bacterium
GGCAATGTGTATTGCGGCAATGTGTATTGCGGCAATGTGTATTGCGGCAATGTGTATTGCGGCAATGTGTTTGACTATAGGCGGCTAGAATTTTCTGGAAATTACCATGTCTCTGTTGGAGCAAGCGTTGGAGCAAGCGTTGGAGCAAGTTCATTTTCATATCCAACGCTTTTGCGACACTTGGTAACAGCCGTGCAGTCGCGTGCTCGAGGTATGGACGACATTTGTAGAACGCGGTAGAATTGGTCGCACGTGCAGTTCTCCAAACAACGGGGTGGTAGGATGAATTTTCAATCCCGTTCCTCGCCTTGTCACGCTCCAAATCGCGTACGTTGAAGGGTGGTTCGAAATGACCCTAAAGATCCATCTGTTGGGTCCGGTAAATCTGATTCGTGATGCGCAGCCGGTTCCGTTGCGCGGAAATCAATCCGTGGCGCTGTTGTCCTATCTGGTCGTAACGGGACGAGCCCATACGCGTCAACATCTGATTGATTTGCTGTTTGACGGCGCGGGCGACCCAAAAGCCAATCTGCGTTGGGTATTGTCCGAACTCCGGAGGGCGCTGGGCAGCAGCTATATCCTTGCTGACCGCCACGAGGTTGCTTTTAATTTTGAGAGCGACTACTGGTTGGATGTCGCCGCGTTCGAGGCGGGGGAATTTGAACTGTACAGGGGTGATTTTCTGGAGGGGTTGTATCTACGCGGCGCATTTCAATTTGAGGAATGGCTTATTTTTGAAAGGGAGTATCTGCGCGCAAGCTATCAGAGACAATTGGAACAACACCTCGCATCTCTGGTGCAGCAGGAAGACTATTCCGCGATTGTAGAAACGGCGCACCGATTACTGCGGCTGGATAATTTGCGTGAAGATTGGTATCGCACGCTGATTTTGGCGTACGCTCGCCTGGGCAAACGCGAGACTGCGCTTGCCCAATTCGAATTATGTCGTCAGGTGCTGCGCGCGGAATTCAATACCAATCCGTCGCCCGAAACAATCGCGTTGGTCGAGTCCATTCAAAAAGGAGAAATTGGAGCGGACCCGCGGGCAAGTGCATTGCCTTTCGCTGACGTGAAAGCAATCGGCAGTTCTGCTGCACTGCGCGTTGTGCCAATTGCATCTGCGCGAAAGGAGGGAACGGCAAGCGTATTGCGTTCCAAACAAACCCGGAACGGGATGTTTTTCGGCTTGCTCGGAGTCTTGGGGTTGGTCATTGGCTTGATCGTCTGGCAAAGTTTTGCGGTATTGCGCCGGACGGATGCTTTGAATTCGTCGTCGTCGGTTGGGCGCGAATTCGCGGGGACAACGGTGACCATTGTCTCGGCACGTGCGGACAACTCGGCTCCGTTGTTCAAACAAGCGCTCAAGCCATTTGAAGCAAGAACAGGCATCAATGTTATTTATACCGGCGTGGGAGATGAATTCGAGCCCCTCGTGGCTGCCGGCGTAAAAAATGGGAGTCCTCCCGACATCGCGGCTTTTCCGCAACCCGGGTACCTTGCCGATTTTGTTCGACAAGGCCAAGTCATAGACCTCAGAACTTTTATGAGTGACGAGTATTTGCGCCAACAGTACTCGGACAAATTTCTGCAGCTGGCTGTGATTGACGGCAAAGTAGCGGGCGCCTGGCATTTTGTTGGTGTAAAAAGTCTCGTGTGGTACCCCAAAGCTGCGTTTGAAGCAGCCGGATACAAGGCGCCGGAGACATGGGACGAAATGCTTGCGCTGTCGGACCGAATGGTGTCGGAGGGCAAGACGCCCTGGTGTATTTCGGTGCAAGACGGAAACGCTTCGGGGTGGATCGGAACCGATTGGGTGGAAGATATTTTGCTGCGTACTGCCCCGCCCGAAACCTATGATGCGTGGGTGCGTCATGAACTGCCTTTTGACTCGCCCGAATTGAAACGAGCGTTCACCATCATGGAGCGCATCTGGTTTGCGGACAAGTATGTCTATGGCGGACGGGAAAATATATTGGCGGAAGGCATGCTGGAAAACCCTGTGCACCTTTTCGAAAATCCGCCGGGATGTTATCTGTACCGGCAAGGTTCCTTTGCTCCGGCATTATTCCCTCGCGGTGTCGAGTATGGCAAGGACTATGATTTCTTTTATCTTCCGCCCATTGACCCGCAGTTCGGCAAACCGGTGTTGGGCGGCGGTGAAATTTTTGCCATGTTTAATGACCGCCCCGAAGTGCGCGAGGTCATGCGCTATTTGACCACCGCCGAGTCGGTCAAACCTTTGGTGCAAGGCGGAGGTTTCCTCTCTGCGATTCGGGATACGCCGTTGGAATGGTATCCTTCAGCGGCAGACCTCCGCTATGCCCAAATTCTTCTTGACGCCGATACATATCGTTTTGACGGTTCCGATTTGATGCCCGGTAAGGTCGGCACCGGGACATTCTGGCGCGGGATTGTGGACTGGGTCGGTGGAAAGGATGCCGAGACCGTTTTGCAAGAGATTGATCAGAGTTGGTCAGAATAAGAGAACCCCATCTGCGTGTTCAGCAGATGGGGTTTCCTTTGTTCTGAGTCGTGTGAATTGGCGATTTGTTATGCCTTTGCCAAACCCCTCAGCACCGTTTGCAAAATTCCGCCGTTCTTGTAATAGTCCACATCAATCGGCGTGTCGAGCCGCGCAATCACTTCAAATTCTTTTCGCGCGCCGCGTTCATCCGTCGCCACAACCTTAAGAATTTGACGCGGCTTGATGTCGTCGCTGATGCCGAGAATGTCGTAGGTTTCGCGCCCGGTGAGTCCGAGCGATTCCG
>CAZXYP010000506.1:0-2767 GCA_964644955.1 uncultured Anaerolineales bacterium
GGCGCAAGCGAAATTGCGCCGGGTGTCGAACAAGAGGAATGTAAAAGTCTCAACCGTATGGGGCTTGTCAAGCGCGCAAAAGTTGTGTATGATTTGAAAAGAATTCGCTTCGCCCTTTTATTTTCGGCTCGCCATCCGGACGCCATCTGATGGTGGGGCTGTGTCATTATCGCAAGTGCTTTCTGTTGCCGCGTTGTGCGGAACAGGAGCGCTTTTTTTTCCGGTGCCGCGTCACAAACCCAAGAGACGCGGTACCCATTCACGGCGAAGCGATATCGAAGAGGAGGAGCCGTGAAACCCAAACGTATCACCGCGCTTGCCATCGGCTTGGCGGTGATGTTGACATTGTTTGTGTCGGGTTCTGTATTTGGTTGTATCTTGGATGAAGGCGCGGTTTGTGTGATTTGGTCGTCGGACGCGTTGACGCGTTCGGGCGGCGGGGCGGGCAGAAGCAATGCCATGCTCGGTCCCGACACGGAATTAGTGCGCTTGCAAAGCGACCTGATTGCATTCGTTACCGCGAAATTGCGCGGAGACACTCCGAATTCAACCTCCGAACTCATTGCGTTGTCCCAACAGCTGCCGCAAAAATCGGATGCCGAATTGGCAAATTTATTGTCATTGGCGAAAACATTGGATACCGGCAATACGCCATTGCACACACGCCGCATCGAAATGATTGTTCAGGAACAAACGCGTCGCCAAAACGAACGCCTCGCGCAAAAATTGGCGCAGCAGCAAGCCGCCGCGCGCCTCGCCGCGCAGCGCGCTGCCGCGGCGGCGCAACCCGTTCCCGCCGCGCCCGCGCCGGCGATACCGGGCAGTCTCGACCCGTACAACGCACCCGCGCCTTCAGCCACCGAAGTCTATATCAAACCGCTTTCGTCGGTGTGGTACAGCGCGGACGACCGCGGGCGACGGCTTTCGATTTGGATGATTTCGAATCATCAGAGCGGTCTGGAAGTGGCGATTTTTGCCCCCGTCCAAACCGATGTGTGGAATACGCGTCCCATCGGTGTTGGCGCGCCGGGACAGGGTTTTGATTTTTTCTGGACGGGACGTTCGCGCATGAAAGGTACGTATCGGATTCGTATCACTAACACGAATGATTTTAGCGTGCCGTACACACTCGGCGCGCAAGCGGTCAGTGACAAGAACGGCGATTTGTGCAAAGATTGTCACGGCAATATCGAGGACGAATGGGACCGCTGTGAACACGACGGCTCGTTCTGCGAAGATTTAAAAGACCAGTACAAGAATTGAGTCGGACGCAGTGACGAAATAGAGACGCGACCTGTTTTGGGTCGCGTTTTCTTTTTTGGCGCGCTTGCGCGCCTGTGCTAAGATTCGCTGCCCTCGAAATCAGCATGACTCGCTACAAAAACCTCGCCATTTTTGCGCTGTATATTTTCCTCGCGGTTCTGTTGACGTATCCGTTGGCGCTGCAAATCGGCACGCATATTCCCGGACACGATACGGACGGACCCGCGCAAACGTGGAGTTTGTGGTGGACGCGTTTTGCGCTGCTCGACGCGGGTCGCGCGCCGTTCACGACCGACTATTTGTTTTATCCGCTCGGACTGAACCTCGTCGCATACACGCCCGTTTTTTTGAATGGTGTGCTTTCTATTCCGCTGCAAATGGCGTTTGGCGTTATCGTTGCGCAAAACAGCATGGTGTATTTTGCGCTGGTGGTCGGCGCGTACGGCGCGTACTTGATGACGCGCGAAATTCTGGCACAGTTAAAATTGTCGCGTGCGCGGTATGCCGAAGGCGCGGCTGTGCTTGCGGGTGCATTGTACGGATTCGGCGCGTGGCATTTGAATTATGTCGTCGCCGGACATTTCATGCTCATCAGCAATCAATGGCTGCCGTACTATGGATTGTATCTGCTGCGACTCGACAATGGTTGGCGCAATGCGTTTATGCTCGCATTGTTTTTGATTTTGACCGCGTGGACGGAATTGACGTACGTGCCGTTTCTGGCATTGCTGACGATTTTTTATTTGGTGTATGTGTTGATTGCAAAACGCGCGGCGCTCAAGCAAAGCGTGCTCGGTTTAATTGAGGCGAGTGCGATTGCGTTGGTCGGTATCAGCCCTTTGGTCATTTCGCTGGCTTTGGATTTTCAACGCTACGGCTATTATCTGACCGAAGGCGTCGGACGCATTTTTATTTTTTCGGCGGAACCGATTTCGTTTTTTCTGCCGTCGTCACAGCATCCGGTCCTCGGCGCATGGTCGGAAAACATTACGACGGCGAACACGAGTTATGCATTCATTGGGTGGGCAGTTTTGCTGTTTGCGACTTTCGGCGTGTACGCACATCGCAAAAATGCATTCGTGTGGTTTTGGGTAATCTGCGCGTTTGTGTTTGCGCTGTTGATGTTTGGCGCGACATTATATGTCGGCGGCGAAAATACGAATGTGCCGATGCCGTTCGCGCTGCTGCGGATGATTCCGTTCGTGAATGCGAATCGCTATCCCGCGCGTTTCAATGTAATGCTGATGCTGTCGCTCGCGCCGCTCGTCGCATTGGGCGCGTTGTATTTGCTGAACCTGCGCGCGGTGTGGGGCAAGATCGCGTTCGCCGCATTGACGGCGTTGTTGGTGTTTGAACAATTGGTGCTGCCGATTCCGACGACGGAAATTCGCGTGCCGCAAATGTTTGAGGCGATCCGTCAAGCGCCCGGCGATTTTACGGTATTGGAAATTCCGCTCGGCTGGCGCGGCAGTATCGTGATGCAGGGCAAGACCGACGATGTGGC
>CAZXYP010000507.1:0-2761 GCA_964644955.1 uncultured Anaerolineales bacterium
TTCAGCACACCATGTTCAATCAACACATCTACTTGCAGCGTCACATCAATACGACTTTGTCCTTTCAATCGTCCGTAAAACGGATGGTTCTGAAATTTTTCCACGCGTTCTGATTCTGAACCGACCAAAAGTTTTGCGACCCCGCTACGCGGCAATTGTCCGGGCGCGCTTTTGACACATTCCACAATTAAATCAATCGTGCGCGTTGAATCGAAATTTTGAATGACATCCAAAATGTCATTGCCATAACGCTCAATGACCTCCGCGCCGAGCGCGTTGTACGCGCGCAATTCGGACAGCGTTTGTGGTCTCCTGATCGCAAGGCGTCGCAATGTTTCATCGCCAAACAAATAGTAATCGGGCGCTCCGCGCGCCTGTGCTTCTTGACGCCGCCATTCACGCAGTGGTTCAAGCGGCAAATCCTTTAGCGGTGTTTTTGCAGAGACAGCAGGCAATGGCGCGGAAACGTTTGGCGCGATGCCCTGTTCGCGTTTCCATGCTTCGACCACACAACGAATCTGACTATAGTCAATTTCTTGCGGCAAACGCGCTTTGATGGGCGCAAGGTAGCCGACGGAACCAATTTCGTTTATTACCGCGCGAATTTGATTTTGTAAGGGCTGCGGCACAACGCGGTGAATGTCCACCTGCCCTTGCGAAATCAATTGCGCGAGATGCGAATAAATCGTGCCGATGGTGAGACCGCGCTGCGCGGCGATTTGTTCGGGCGACAAACCTTGTGACAACAATTGTCCGCTCAACGCGACGGTGCCGCCTGCCTCGCGTTCCGCGTATGCGCGCGCGAGTGTACTTGGTTGAGGAGCGCGAATGTTTGTTTGAATTGCCGCGCGTGTCTTTAGCGCGTGTTCGCCGCGCGGCGTCAATTGAATGGTCGGATATTCGCCGCCGACTTGTTTCAAGTAACCGTCGTCAAACAATTGTTGAATCAATTCTTCCAAATCACTTTTTCGCAGCGCCATCAATTTTCCGTAATGCGGCGATTTCACAAAAAACTGCACGTCTTTGGCTTTGGAACCCTTCAAAATATCCGCGAGTTTGCCCTTGCCGATTTTGCGTTGAAACGCTTGTGCCGCTTCCAAAACCGTGAGCGGAATTTGTTCTGCGTCAGTTGTCGCCGTCCTGTCATTGCGAGCATGCGAAGCAATCTCCGCGCGCGCAACATCATTGTCACAACACAACGGCGCACTCGCGTCACCCGTGTCGCCGAAATAGTCCAAAATCACGCGGCGGCGGCACGCGTTCGTTTCCGCGTACGAAACAATTTTTCCGAGCAAGCGGCGTTTGTGATTTTTTCGCGCTTCCACTTGATTTGAAATGTCGCGTAAAATTTTTTCATTCAACGGCTCGACATGCACGCGCATCACGCCAAATTCATCATACGGCTCGCGTTGAATCATCCCCGCGATCTCAAGCTGCTCCAACGCAACCTTGACCGTCGTTTCGCGCATGCCCAAAATTTGTTCCACATTCACCAAACTGATTTGGCGATGTTGGGCGAGATATTGATGTACCACGCGCAAATTGTCTATTGTTGGCGAATCATTGGCAATGAACGATTCGTGCAGCGCGGTATCTTTGGGGGAATAAATCAACGTCGCACGCGCGGGCAAACCATCACGTCCCGCGCGTCCTGCTTCTTGATAATACGCTTCGAGCGTGCCGGGCATCGTGTAATGCAAGACAAAACGCACGTCGGGGCGGTCAATGCCCATGCCGAATGCGTTGGTGGCGACGACGAGCGGCAAATCGCCCGCCATGAACGTATCTTGAATTGCCGCGCGTGTGTCGTTTTCCAGACCCGCGTGATAGTGCTGCGCTGGCAAATTACAAATTTGCCGTACGAAATCGGCGACTTCTTCGGCGTCGCGGCGCGTGCCTGCGTAAATGATGCCTGCGCCCTCGACGTTTGATAAAAATTCGCGCGTCGAATGCAATTTCGTTTTCACATCGGGCGCGTTCAAAACTTCCAAATACAAATTTTCGCGATTGAATCCTGTCACCAATTTTTCCGCGCGTGCGAGTCCGAGCATTTTGATAATGTCGTCCTGCACGCGTAACGTCGCCGTCGCGGTGAGCGCGAGTGTGACGGGCGGATTGAATTCGCGCCGCGCCTCGGCGATACGCAAATAGTCGGGGCGAAAATCGTGACCCCACTGCGAAAGACAATGCGCTTCGTCAATCGCGAGCAAACTCAATTGCGCGCGTTTCAATGCGCCGCGAAACGTGCCGCTGCGTAAGCGTTCCGGCGCGACGAGAACGATTTTGTATTGATTGCGCGCGAGCGCGTCGAGGCGTTTGTCCTGTTCGGAAACGGTGAGGGTGGAATTGATGAAGGTGGCGGCGATGCCGCGCCGCGTCAACGAATCGGTTTGGTCTTTCATCAACGCGACGAGCGGCGAAATGACCAACGCGGTGCCGTCTTGGACAAGCGCGGCGATTTGATAAATCAGCGACTTGCCCGAACCCGTCGGCATGACGACGAGCGTATCGCGTTTTGCCAAAACATGACGCAGCGCGTCAATTTGCCCGGGACGAAAGGCGGGGTATGAAAAATATTTTTCGAGCGCGGCGTGTAACGCCGCGTCGGCTGTGGGATTTTGCGTTGACACGCAAGGTATTTTCTATGAAAAGTGGGGAAAATTCAAGCGCGCGCAGTGATTTGCTCACGTGAATTTGGAAATGATGCGAGTAAATTGGTGGGGCGTTGTATCTTGAATTTTATTTTAGCAGTTGCCCTAAC
>CAZXYP010000508.1:0-2756 GCA_964644955.1 uncultured Anaerolineales bacterium
GGTGAGTTTGTCCACGCGCAGCGCGCGCGCCAACGGATGATTTTTCAAGCGCGCAATGTATTCCGCTTTGCCGACAATGATACCCGCTTGCGGACCGCCGAGCAATTTATCGCCGCTGAAGGTGACGAGGTCCGCGCCCCCGCGCAACCTTTCTTGCGGCAGCGGCTCGTGCGCCAAACCGTACGCCGCCGTATCGAGCAGTGCGCCGCTGCCCAAATCGTCCACGGCGAGCAATTGATGTTTGTGCGCGAGCGCCGCCATTTCGTCCGGCGCGACCTCTTCGGTGAACCCAATCACGCGAAAGTTTGACGGATGTACCTGCAGCAGCAGCGCCGTTTGCGGAGTGATGGCGTTTTCAAAGTCGGCGACGCGCGTGCGATTGGTTGTGCCCACTTCTATCATCAACGCGCCCGATTGCGCGAGCACGTCCGGCACGCGAAACCCGCCGCCGATTTCGACCAGCTGCCCGCGCGAAACAACTACCTCGCGCCGTTCCGCAAACGCGCGCAAGACAAACATGACTGCCGCCGCGTTGTTGTTGACGACGAGCGCGCCTTCCGCGCCGGTTAATTTTTTGATCAGCGCTTCGGCATGAACATAACGTGAACCGCGTTCGCCGGCGTCCAAATCGTATTCGAGATTGGAATAGCTCGCCGCCGCATCCTGTATCGCCCGCAGCGCGTCTTGCGACAACGGCGCGCGTCCGAGATTCGTGTGCAAAATCACGCCGGTAGCATTGATCACGCGCGTCAGGGTGGGACGAATCGCGCGTTCGATGCGTTCCGTAATCGCGTCGAGCAGTAACGCCGGCATCGGCGCAGGGCGTCCCGCGCGAATGTCGGCACGCGCGGCGTCGAGCTGCGCGCGGATGGCGTCAATCACGATGGCGCGTCCGACCTTGCGTTCATAGCCGCGCAGGATATGATGTTGCGCGAGTTCGTCCACGGAAGGCAGACTGCGAAAAGCGTCGGTGGTCATGACATGGGGCTTTCGACGTTTGAACGTTCAACCGTCAAACGAACTATGCGTCCAATTCAATCGCATCGAACGCGTGATTGTCGGTGGTTTCGACAGATTGAATTTGAAAGTTTTCCGCCGCGCGGTCTTGCGGTGTGGATACGTCTGCGGCATCGCCGATAAAATCCTCCGCCAAACGTTCCGCCGTAAAGGCGTCGGGCGCTTGCATCCGCACTTTGTAGGTGCGCGCGAGAAAGACATCAAAAGTTGGCATGGCGTACTTGTACTATAGCTGCGGCTTATGGTCAAAACGGACATAGGGATATAATTCGTACGCGACATGCAAAATCGCTCTTTTCTCACACGCTTTGCGTGGCTCTCGATTGCGGCGGCGCTTGTCACCATCGGGTTAAAGGTCGGCGCGTTTCTGATTACGGGCTCGGTCGGGTTGTTGTCCGATGCTGCCGAATCCATCGTCAATCTCGTCGGCGCGGTCGTCGCGCTGGTGATGCTTACGATTGCGGCACGCCCGCCCGACGACGAGCATGCGTACGGTCACGACAAGGCAGAATATTTTTCCAGCGGCGTGGAAGGGACGTTGATTTTCTTTGCCGCGCTACTGATTGTCTGGGCGGCTATTCCGCGTTTGTTCAATCCGCAGCCCATCGAATCGGCAGGCATCGGTTTGGTCGTTGCCGCCATTGCTTCGGTTATCAATCTTGGCGTTTCGCGCGTGTTGATGCGCGCGGGCAAAAAATACAACTCGATTACGTTGGAAGCGGACGCGCAGCATTTGATGACGGACGTGTGGACATCCGTCGGCGTCATTGCCGGAGTGGCGGCGGTTGCAATCACAGGTTGGTATATCCTCGACCCGCTGATTGCGCTGGCGGTGGCGGCAAATATCATTTGGACCGGCTATCATCTGGTCAAGCGCTCGGTCTTGGGCTTGATGGATACGGTGCTGCCGCCGGAGGAAATGAAACGGGTCAACCTGATTCTGGATACATACAAAGCGCAAGGCGTCGAGTTCCATGCCGTGCGTTCGCGCGAAGCGGGCGCACGGCGTTTTGTTTCAATGCATGTGCTGGTGCCGGGCGAATGGACGGTGCAGCATGGGCATCAATTGCTGGAACAAATCGAAGGTGAAATTCGCAGCGCGCTCCCTGCCGTCAGCGTTTTTACGCACCTTGAAGCGCTGAATGATCCCGCGTCGTACGACGATACCAAATTGGACCGCCATCCGCAAAATACCCCAACAGAAACACCGCCGTGAAAAACGGCGGCGTTTATTTTGCCAATTTCAAATTCGGTATCACATCCAAATCCCATCCGCTGATGTGTCCCGCGCGATAATGCCATGTCGCCGCCGCCGCAATCATGGCAGCATTGTCCACACACAATTTGGGCGGCGGATACAATACGGGACGCGACGCGCGCGCGCGCAGGGTCTCACGCAGCAATTGATTGGCGGCGACACCGCCCGCGAGCAAAACGGTGTGTGCGTTGGATTCTTCGACCGCCAATTGCGTTTTCTCGACAAGCATATCCACAATCGCCGCTTGCGCGCTCGCCGCAATATCATTCACCGGCAAATTGTCCTCGCCCAACCGTTTCACCAAATTCAACACGGCAGTTTTCAAACCGCTAAACGAAAAATCGTACGGACGTTTCGTTTGCGCGCGCGGGAGCTGAAATGCCGTCGCGTCGCCGTGTTCCGCCGCGCGCTGAATCGCAGGTCCGCCGGGATAACCCAATTTCAACAGGCGCGCGATTTTATCGAATGCTTCGCCCGCGGC
>CAZXYP010000509.1:0-2744 GCA_964644955.1 uncultured Anaerolineales bacterium
CACAATCGGCACCTTGCGCCCATTGTATTCATTCACTTGATGATAATATTTGTAATAGCGGCTGTGCGGAACGGGCGCTTTGATGGGTTTGCCGCGTTCGTTGATAAAGGGCAAGCCCGCGTCGTGCGCGGCAGTGGCAATCAGCGTCGAGACCATGCACACCCCGCCTGCTTTGACGAGATTGTTGCGTACGTCCGGTCCCAAATCATAGGGAATGTCTTGCTGCAAGAGGTTCGCTTCGCGGTTAAAGGAAAAAATTTCGCCGGGATAAATGAGTTTGCCGTCCAATTGGTTGATGGCATGCAGCACGTTATTGAGCGAACTGTTTTTGGCTTCGTCGTTGGCGTGCAGATAGATGATGCCGCCGCCGATGATTTTCCCGAGCGGAACGGCTCGATTGGTGAGCGCGGGCTTGGCGCACCAACGCTGAGCCATGAGTCTGGTTTCTCCCGCAGGCGCTTCGGAGAAAATTGGTGCCAGTTCGCAATTTTCCGCGCGCGCGGATGGCGTCACAAGCAAAAAGGGAATGAAAACAAAAAATGCGAGGACAAATCGTCGCACGAAAAACCTCCGCGGAGCAGGTGAGATGAATACGACAAAGATTATAGGGATTTTGGGGATTATGACAAATGACTTTGGTGGGGCTGCCGTGCCGCCGGATTGGGTTATTCGTTCGTATCCTGCGTTAAACGCTGCGCAATCACAATCGGAATAAATGTGAGCGCAATGACAAACAGCGCGACGACATTCGTGACGGGGCGTTGGCGCGGGCGCGTTAATTGACTGTAAATCCAGATTGGCAGTGTATTTTGCTGTCCCGCCGTGAACGTAGTGACAATCACTTCGTCGAACGAAAGCGCAAACGCCAACATGCCGCCTGCCAACAGCGCCGTGCCGATGGCGGGCAACACAATATAGCGAAACGTTTGAAAACTGTGCGCGCCCAAATCCGCCGATGCCTCCATCTGCGATTTTGCCGTGCGGCGCAAACGCGCGACGACATTATTGTACACGACGACCACGCAAAAGGTGGCGTGTCCCACCACAATCGTCCAGAATGAAAAATCGAGTCCGAACAAGCCGATGGCGGAACGCAGCGCGATGCCCGTAATAATGCCCGGCAGCGCAATCGGCAATATCACGAGGAACGTGATGGCTTCGCGTCCGAAAAAACGCGTGCGCGAAACCGCAAGCGCAATCAACGAGCCCAAAATCAATGCGATAAAGGTGGCGACGAGCGCGACCCGAACGGACAAACCGAGCGGCCCCCAAATATCAGGGCGTTGGAACAAGGCGACGTAAAGCCAATTCAATGTCAATCCCGGCGGCGGAAAGGTGAATGCCGTTTCTTCGGTCGTGAACGCATACAACATAATGACGCCGAACGGGCAGTACAAAAACAACAGCACGAACCCGACGAGTATTTTCAACCCGAGCGGCGCGCGCGAGGCGAACGATTTGTTTGACGATTTACGCGAGAGCATTTTGCGATAGAGTGAATCGAATGATTAGGGCATTTGCTGAATTTCAATTTTGAAATGCGATAACCGATAACCGATAACCGACTTACAACGCCTCAAACGCGCCCATGCGTCCGGCAATCCAAAGATAAATAAACATAATGACCATCGGCACGACGGTGAACGCGGCGGCAAGAGGAATGTTGCCTGCCGTGCCTTGCTGTACCAGCACGACCTGTCCGATAAAAAACGAGGAATTCCCCAACACGCCCGGAATAATGTAATCGCCCAGTGTGAGCGAAAACGTAAAGATAGAACCTGCAATCACGCCCGGCATGGCGAGCGGCAAAATGACGCGGAAAAAAGTGTCCGCCGGTTTCGCACCCAAATCCGCGGACGCTTCCAACATCGAACGCGGCACGCGCTCCAATGACGCATACGTGGGAATAATCATGTACGGAATCCACACATACACGAATGCCAGAAACGTGCCGTACATGGAAACGGAAAGTGAAGGTCCGCCAATGATGGGCACGGCAAGAATTGCATCCAGCGCCGGCTGCAAGCCGAACGTCTGAAAGAACCAACCGATGATGCCTTCTTTGGCGAGAATCAATTTCCACGCGTACACGCGCACGAGATAACTGGACCACAACGGCAGCGTCACGGCAATATAAAACGCGATTTTGCCGCCGGGGGACGCATAGCGCGCCATGTAAAAGGCAATCGGAAATGCCAGCAACGCGCACGCGATGGTCACCGCCGCGGACATGGCAACCGTGCGGACAATAATGTCAATGTTGGAACGGGTGAACAATTGCGCGTACGTGTCAAGCGTAAACTCGCGCACGACCTGTCCGGTGAAATCGTCAAGCTTGAAAAAACTTTGGACCAACAACGCGGCAAGCGAACCGAGATAAACGACGCCGAGCCACAACAACGGAATGGACAACAGCAGCGCCAGCGTCAATGCCGGATGCTTGTGAAAAAATGCCGAGACGCGGCGAACAAGTGACGGGCGCGCGTTCGAGTCGGTTGGAGCAAAAGTCGCCATTTATACTTGATCCAATACGCGGTCGAACGTGCGCTGCCACGTCAACTGCACGCGTTTGCCTTGCGCGCTCAAAACGTCCATCGAGGTTTCGTCCAGATTCTGTCGCACGACCGTCAATTCGCCGCCGCCTTCGATGGTGACAATATAGCGCGTGAGCATTCCCAAATACACGACCTCGCGCACCGTGCCGTCCAACGCCATCCATCCGTCCTGAACGGGCGTCCCCGGCT
>CAZXYP010000510.1:0-2740 GCA_964644955.1 uncultured Anaerolineales bacterium
TCCGCGCGCTGCCGACTCGGCTCCGCGACTTTACACAAAATTTGACATACCGCCAATCATTACGAATTTACGCGAAATTTATGTTGTCCCAAGAACTTTGTGGAGATTCGCTTGGATTCGCGCCGATTCGCGTTTCATGGACGAACATCGGTATCCGTAGGGAAGTTATACTTTTGCGAACCCTAAGTGGATGACAGAAATCCACGCAAAAATACATCAATTAAAATAGCCACAGCGCGCAAGCGCTTGCGGCAGCGCAAGGAACAAAATCATGAACCGCGAAATGATTCCAACGCGTCAACCGAATCCGGGTTGGCTTGCCGTCGGGGTGAATCGGCAGCCCGGCAATTCCTGCTGGGTAAACTAATACTGCTTTGTCAGTTTGACCTTTGGGCGGTTGGAAACCGCAGCAACGAATTGCCAAGTCTGCCTACGCAGGCTGAAAATCGTTTGAAATTGGGTAACATCTCAATCGGCGCAGGCCGATTTTGCCATCGGTTGCTGCGATTTGAATCGCCCGACCGTCAAGTGACAAAGTAGTACTAACTCAAACACTACACGCTGAAACGCGGACACGGCAGCAACATGTCGTGTCCGCGTCAAAAGCCCACTGCCACACTTTATCGGACCCGGGCAAACGGAACACGCGACTGTAATGATTTTGGATACCGACCGTGACGCGCGCGCGTCGCCTCTGATTGTATTTGGCAAAGATGGCGCAACCCGTGTGTACGATTTGACGGGTTGTCAGAGTGAATAAAACATTCAGCACGAGTCAAAGTCTAACTCGAACGCAGGAGCGAGCCATGTCAGACCAACTGCAATGTCCCAATTGCGGCGGATTCAAGACGAATGATAAAGTGATTCATCTCGATTCTACCACGCGGACACCCATACAAAGTATGGGCAGCTGTGGGTGCCTGTTTGTGTCATTTCTCTTTTTGGGGGGGCTGGTGCAAATCCTTGGCCCATGGGCTTCTTCTTCCAAACAGAATGGAGAAATTGCAAATGCGGTCCTCATCGGCACAGTGGTTCTTTTAGTCGTCATTTACATTTTCTCAAGACACACAATCAACCAGCGCCGCGCCCTTGCCCTAAAAAGACACGAGCTTGAATGTAATCTCTGCGGCAAGCAGTGGCGCTGGGATGAGGGCGATCCTTATCCTGCGGTTACGGTGCAACCCGATTTAATCGCCAAAGGGGATGAACGGCTGCGGCGCATCGCGGAGGAACGGCGTCTCGCGGAAGGCGCTTTCTATTTGAATCAACAACGGCACAAGAAATAAATTGCGCGCAAAAGAAATCGACATGCGAATAGCGCTTATTCTTTTCATCACCATCGGTTGGTTGATGTGGCTCGAGATCATGTTTGTGGGCTGTTCGCCGCAAGCCCAAAGCGCGCTGGAGACCGAAGTTGCCAAAGGCGCCGCAACCGCGATGAATCTGGCGCAAACGCAAGCCGCCATCGCAATTCAAACCGGCGCAGTGGCCGCGCAAACGGAAGCGGTGAACGCAATTCAGACCGGCGCGGTGATCGCGCAAACGCAAGCCGCGCCGGTGCAAACCCAAATCGCGCAAGCCGCGCAAACCGCGCTCGCGGCACAAATTCAACGCGCGGAAACGCAAGCCGCCTCCATTCAACAAACCGCCGTCGCAGAATTGACGCGGCTTGCGCCTTCACGCGGCGGCGCGGCGATTCACTATTTCGCGTTGGGCGATTCGATTGCTTCGGGACACGGATTGATGGATGACGGCGAACCTTGTCATCGTTCGCTCAAAAGTTACCCGCGCCAAGTGGCGGAATTGCTCAAGCCGCATTTTCAAGAAATTCGTTACACCATTCTCGCGTGTTCGGGCGCGACGGCAGCGAAACCCCCGCCTGACAAATTGAATTGCGACGGCTGCCGTTTCAAATGGTTTCGCAATCAAGTGGACGAAGCACTAAATCAAATGCCCGATGACCGTCCCGTATTGGTGACGATCAATATCGGCGCGAATGATTTTGGCTGGACGAGTCTCGCAAACTTGCTGCCGCACATTCGCGACCGCGCCGATGAATATCTGCCGTGGGCGAATGGCATCGCCGACGGAGTGGCGCAAGAATTGCGCGCGCAGGTCTCGCGCTTGCTCGAACGTCCCAATGTGTATGTCGTAATCACGGACTTGTATAACCCATTCAATCATTCGAGCATGTTGTTCTCGCTAAAAGGTTTTCAGCCATGTAACAAAATCATTGGGCAATTGGATTGCTATGAACGCACCAAGTACGGTGTGGACGCGATGAACAACGCGTTCGTGCTGAATGTGTTTGTCCCGCTTGGCAGACCGTTGCGCCTGCGGGCAGCAAACGTAAATCCAAAATTTTATGGTCGCGAAGCGCCGCGCCCCAAA
This sequence comes from uncultured Anaerolineales bacterium, assembly GCA_964644955.1. GTDB lineage: Bacteria > Chloroflexota > Anaerolineae > UBA4142 > SHND01 > SHND01. The sequence continues at coordinate 2,392 of CAZXYP010000510.1, forward strand.
TGCGGCGACAGCGCGCCCGATGTTGATGAGACGTGGATTCAATATCCGGGGCAGCCCGGTGTGAACGGGGAGGTCCCCGACTTGATGCGCGTGATCCTCACACTCGAGAAATATGGCGACTGTTTTCATCCCAACGAAAAGGGCGCGCAGGCGTACGCAAATGCGGTGATGGAACAGTTTTTGCGGATGAAATAATCTGATTCATCACACTGAAAATGAAACAACATCTTTTCCTGCTCGCCGCACTTTGTTTCACCGCGTGTTCTGCCTTGCCATCCTTTGCGCCGACGCCTGACGCGCCCGCAACGGAAACGCGCCTCGCAAGTAACATTTACGCCACGCAAACAGT
>CAZXYP010000511.1:0-2740 GCA_964644955.1 uncultured Anaerolineales bacterium
CATTTTATAAAGTGATGGGATGCAAGGTCGTCACTGCGCCCGACAGATTCAATGCCTGACGGTAGGTTTCGGCAGTGAGCTGCGCCGCGCGGGCCCAACTAAATTGGCGCGCGTGTTGCGGTCCGCGTGCCGCGAGTTCATCCCGTAAAGTCGCGTCGGTCAAGATTGCGAGTAAGGCATTGGCGATTTCGTCCGGCGCACGCGGATTGACCAAGAGTCCGGCATCGCCGACGGCTTCGGGCAGAGAAGAGATATTGGAGGCAATGACCGGCGTCCCGCACGCCAACGCTTCGAGCGCGGGCATCCCAAACCCTTCGTATTGTGAAGGATAAACAAACGCGTCTGCGGCGCGATACCACAGCGGCAGCTCGGCTTGCTCGACAAAGCCCGGAAAAAGAATTTGCTCGGTCACGCCGAGTTGATGAATCGTTCGTTCAATCTCATGATCCCACCAGCCGCGCCCGCCCGCCAAAATCAAATAGTGCGGCAGCTTTGCCGCGCGCTTTGCCGCGACGAACGCGCGAATCAACGTCGGCAGATTTTTGCGCGGTTCGCGCGTGCCTAAAAATAAAACGAAATGTTCCGGCAGTTTTTTCGCGCGGCGAAAAGTCTCCAATTCAGCCGACGTGACGGTACGGAAAAAATCTTGCTCGACGCCCGGTGTGACGACCTGCACCCGAGCAGGCGACACTTGCAAGAGACGAACGACGTCTTGTTTACTGCTTTCCGAAATGGTGAGAATTTTTCGCGCGCGCCGCACTGTCGCGCGGGTGCCGATTTGCAAATAGAGTCGGTGAAAGGGACGAAAGTATTCGGGATACAAGTAAAAACTCAAATCGTACAACGTCACGATGCTTGGCGTGCGATTCAACAAGGGTGAAACATACGCCAGCGAATGGAGCAACGCATAGTTGTCGCGCAGCGCCCATGCAAACAAGGTTTGTTCCCAAAGAATCCGCCAGAGTGGTTTGTGGACCGGCAAGCGCGTCGTTCGGATGTTTACATTTTGTAAATACGTCGGAGCGAGCGGTTCGGTGGTAAAAACATCAAACACGAAATCGGGAGCGGCTTGGGGTAATTGGCGCAAAAGGTGAAAGATATAGCGCGCAATGCCGGCAGAACGATATCCTTCATTCAAACGGAGCAGCTGCGCGTTGAGCGCCGCGCGCGGACGAACGTCTTGCACGCTTGCTATTATATCAGAATTCACATTCATGGACTGCAATTTTTGCGCGGCGGAACTCGTCACACTGTTTGGTAAAACGCGAACGTGTCATCCACAATGCGTTGCTCGGAGAATTCTTTCAGCGCGCGCGTGCGCCCAGCTTGCCCGAGCTGCGCGCGGGATGGCGGTGAATTCTGCAATTCGGTCAAGGCGCGTGTCAACGCGTCGGAATTATTTTCCGGCACAATGATGCCCGCGTCGCCAATGACGTACGGAATCTCTCCCGAAGCGGAACCGATGACAGGCACGCCGCAAGCCATTGCTTCCATCAGCACGCGCCCGAATTGTTCTTTCCAATTGGGACGCGTCAGCGATGGCACGACCACTACGTCGAGCGAATTGTAAAAGCGGGGCATTGCATTCGATTCCACCCACTCTACAAACTCGACGCGCGGTGCGATGCCTAATTCGCGTGCGAGGGATTGGAGCGAATCCTTTTCCGGACCACTCCCCAGCACGCGTAAGCGCCATTCGCCTTGCAAGGGTGCGACCGCGTGGAGCAAGACATGCACTCCTTTTTCGCGAACCAATCTGCCCGCGTACCCAATCACAAAAGCATTCGCTGTGCGAACAACCGGCTCAGGCAAAAAAACAGCCGGCACGCCGAATTGCGGAATCACGGCGATGGATTTGTCGAACCCTTTTTGCAACAAAATCCGTTTTGCCTCGGTACTGCCGGCGATGGCACCGGCGGCGGCGCGATACACAAATTGTTCCATCCATGCAAACGGCGGCGGATATTGTCGCGGGATATTCTGCCAGGTAAAAAAGATAATCTTTGTGCGGGGGTTGAGGCGCAGGACGGCGCGCGCGGCGTGAAAGGTAGCAAGGTTATAAGGTTCTTCGTCAATATGGAAAATGTTGGGTTGAACGGATTGCAAAATCTCGGGCAGCGTGGGGTAGTAATGGAAATGAAAATGTCCATTCCAACGCATCGGGGCGACGAGCATCGTATAACCTTGCGTATGGCGTTGTTCCAATTCGACGCGTCCGCGTTCGTCTTGCCAATACGGTGGGACCACCACGGTCAATTCCACATCCGCTTTGGCGGCAAGGGCAGTGAGCTTGGTTTGGTAGGCGCCCGTTATGCAGGCTTTTGAAAGCATCAGGACACGCATTGCAGAAGCGATTATAATGCAATATCGGTGGTTTCCTTGTTTGGAGAATGGTCGCAGGCGCGCCTGTGTTGCTCCGCGCGTCAGAATTTTAAGGGACGAATGGGGCGCGGGGTTATTGACAAATCCATACCGAGTGGTATAATGTTTGACGCTCGATAGAAAACATCGCGGCAAGATTACAAATTTGGGCGAGGAGGACAAAGAGAAGAAAAAGGTTTCCGGCAAGCAAGATTGCTTGAATGCTCATGGCTCTTTGTCTCCGCCGAATGCGCGGGAGTGAAATTCACTCTGCCGCACGGCGGATTTTCTTGCGCCGATTATTTGTGAGACTGCGGCGAGCAACGAACCTTAACAGTTAAAGAGTGGAAGAGAGAGTGCGAAAGCGCCTGCGGGTTGT
>CAZXYP010000512.1:0-2736 GCA_964644955.1 uncultured Anaerolineales bacterium
AGCGCCTGTCCGAATTGCTCCGCGTTCAATTGATTGAGCAATTCGATGCCTTCATCCCACTGCGCGTCGCTCCAACCCGCAATGCGGCGGTTAATCACAGCGGCGATGCGTAAATTTTTGCCGTACGTTTTGCGCCACTGTTTTTCGTACTGCGCGAGAAACGCTTCTGACACATTGTTCGCTTGCAGCGCGTCCGCCGCGACGTTTCCCGCGAGCATTCCGCCGCGCATTGCCCAACGAATGCCTTCGCCCAACAATGCCGACGGCTGCCCCGCCGCGTCGCCGATTGCCATAATCCCGTTCCCGACAAATTTCGTCGCCATGCCGTCGGAGGGAATCAAGCCGTGATGATATTCGAGCGGCTGTGCGCCTTTCAAGTTGATGGTGAAACGCTCCGCGTGACTCACAAACTTGTCCAAATAGTCGGCAGGGTTTGCGGTAGAGTCGCCGTGAATGATGCCGACGCCGACGCGCACGCGATGATTGCCGTACGGCGCAGTCCACGCATAACCCGCGGGCGCGAACGCGCTGCCGACAATGCCTACCGTTTCGCTTTCGTCATAGTGCGGCGCGTACATGTCGTATTCCGCGCCGACGCCGAAACGATTGAAGCCGGGATGCACGCCCGCGCGTTTGCTGAGGGTCGCGCGATAGCCCGTGCCGTCCATTGTCAATTTCGCGCGCGTGTCAAACGTTCGCCCGCGCGCGTCTTGCGCGCGCACGCCGACGACCGTCCCGTTTTCCATCACTACATCGCGCACCGTTGTGCTGACGCGAATGTTTGCGCCGGCATCAATCGCGCGTTCGGCGAGAAATTGAAACACGCCGCGCACGTTGAGAATGCACGCGAACGGCGTCGGGTATTCGCGCGTGACGACGCGATGGGCGGAATGCATGCGCCCGCGCCGCAGCACGTGATACAAATGCGGCGGAATGCCGAGTTCCTGCGCGTCCTTGATAAATGTGCCACCGGTCGTGCGCGTCGGCGAACCGATTTCGGCGTTGGCTTCAAGCACCAAGACGCGCGCACCGCGTTCCGCCAAAAGTCTTGCGGCGGACAAGCCCCCCGGTCCGCCGCCTGCGATTACGACATCTATTTGTTCCACTGCGCGAAATCCTGAATCAAAAATCAGAAATCAGAAATTCCCACATTCATCCGCCGAGATACTGCAATGCGCCGCGCAATTTGTCTTCCAGCGTTCTGCCGGACGCGGCGCGCGCGGCGCGCTGCGCCTCCGCCGCGCTGTAGCCGAGATTGATGAGCGTTGCCGCCACTTCGCCGTCGAGCGGAGACAGTTCGGATATTTCTTCGCCCAATTCCACTTTGCCTTTGAGTTCCAGCACCAAACGCTGCGCGGTTTTTTTGCCGATGCCTTTGATGCCGCCCAAGATTTCGAGATTGCCCGACGCGATGGCGCTGCGAATTTCATTCGGCGGCGCGGACGAGAGAATGCCGAGCGCGACTTTGGGCCCGATGCCCGAAACGCTCAACAGCATTTCGAACAAATCGAGTTCGTCCGTCGTGGCAAAACCAAACAACGAAATATCATCTTCGCGTACGTGCGTGTGAATGTGCAATTCGACCTGCGTGCCAATATCGCCCAATCGTTCCAATGTGGACGCCGGCACGCGGGCGCGATAGCCGACGCCGTTCACGTCAATGATGACGGAATCGGCGGTGCGTTGAAATAAAGTTCCGCGCAGATAGGCAATCATGGGCTCAACTCTGTGAATCAATCAATTCCCGCAATCGCGCGCTTTGCAAATGGCAAATCGCAATCGCGACGGCATCGGCGGCGTCGTCGGGTTTTGGCACGTCGTCGAGGCGGAGCAGGACGCGCACCATTTGCTGCATTTGATATTTATCCGCGCCGCCGTAACCGGCGACGGCTTGTTTGATTTCGTTCGGCGTGTATTCGCTGATAGGGATGTGCGCTTGCGCGATGGCGAGTAAAACGACGCCGCGCGCGTGTCCGACCGAAAGGGCAGTGGTGGTATTGCGCGAGAAAAAAAGTTTTTCGACGGCGGCGGTTGTGGGTTGGTGTTCCCGAATCAGCGCAGTGAGTTCCATATAGATGGCGAGGAGGCGATGTTCGAGCGGCGTTTTGGCGGGCGTGGCAATCGCGCCGCACGTGACGAGTGCGTACTCATCGCCCTGTGCGCGCACAATGCCGTATCCGCAGAGCGCCGTGCCGGGGTCAATGCCGAGAGCAATCATTGTGAGCTAGTGCAATGGTGCGGTAGTGAGATAGTGCGGTAGTGAGAGGGCGCAATGCTGACAAAGAACCTATCGCACTATCGCACGAGACCACTATCGCACTATGCTGCTGCTTTTTCAAACTCTGCCATCACTTCATCGGTAATGTTCAGATTGGTAATGACTTTTTGCACATCGTCGAGTTCTTCGAGCTGTTCGACGAGATGCATGGTTTTGACGGCATCGTCGGCGGAAACTTCGGCGGTGTTTTTTGCAATCAGCGAAAGTTCGGCGTTTTCAATCGGGATGTTTCGTTTTTGCATTTCCTCGCGCACGGGGCGCAAATGTTCGGGCGCCACATACGCCTCGATGTGTTCGCCCTCGACGCTGATGTCATCCACACCCGCGTCAATCAATTCCAATTCCAAATCTTCCGCGTTTTTGCCTTGCACGGGAACGGTAAAGATGCCGCGTTTTTCAAACATCCATGCGACGGAACCCGCCGAGGCGAGGTTCGCGCCGGCGCGCGTAATGACGCG
>CAZXYP010000513.1:0-2732 GCA_964644955.1 uncultured Anaerolineales bacterium
ATGTTTCCAGCGCCGCAAGAGATTCGCGTGCATCGTGTTCCGTATTTGTCATTGCGACGCCGTGAAGGACAATGACGGGTGCATTCGAAATTGCGGGCGCGGTCAATGCGAGCGCGACGACTTCGACATTCGACGCGACCTGCGCGTTCGCGGTGAAATACCAATGCAGCACATCATCGTACCAAGCCATCGGATACACTTGCGTGCTTTGCGACAAGCGTTTGGGACGCGGGCGCGTTTGCAAATAAAAACGCGTGACGATGCCAAAAAAACCAGGACCCGCGCCGCGCGCTGCCCAGAATAAATCCGCGTTTTCATTCACGCTCGCATGTCGCAATTCGCCGTCGGCGGTCACAACATCAATTCCTACAACACTTTCGCACGACCAACCCCAACCGCGACAATTCCAGCCCATGCCGCCTTGCAGCAAATAGCCGCCGACGCCGACGGTGGGACAATGTCCGCCGTTGAAAAACAAATCATGTTCCGCGAGAAACGGGTCGAGTTCCGCGCCGCCTTGCATTGCCGGACTCACGCGCGCGATTTTCGTTTCCGCGTCGAGCGCCATTTCGCGCATGCATGACAAGTCGAGCAGCAGCGCATCGTCGCGCACGCTCCACGCCGCCCAACTGTGTCCGCCCGCGCGCACGGAAATTTTCAAACCGCGTTCACGCGCGAATCGCACCGCGTTCACTACATCATTTTCATTTTCCGCGAACAACACGGCTGTGGGCAAACGCGCGGGACGGCGATGATTGAATACGCGTCCAACGCGCGCGTTTTCGTAACCATCCTCCCCGCGCCAAAACATTTCGCCTTGAAACATAAACCTTTTGTAGTTACGACTTTAGTCGTGCCACTTGCAACGAAAGTCGTAACTATAACTTGCTCGTGCCGCCATCAATCGCAAAATCCGCCGCCGTCACCCAACTCGATTCATCCGACGCGAGAAACACCGCCGCCCATGCCACATCGTCGGGCTGTCCGAAACGCGGGAGCATGTGTTTGCCGAGCCACAAGTCATGAATTTCCGGGTCCGCGACGACAGGCGCGGTCGCCGCTGTAATCACAAGCCCTGGCGAAATCGTGTTGGCGCGAATGTTGTGCGGCGCGCCTTCCAACGCCAATTGTCGCGTCATTGCCAACACCCCCCCCTTGCCCGCGCAGTGCGCGAGCGCAGGCGAACGCCGCAGCACGCCCCACGCGTTCGCCGACGCGAAATTGATTATCGAACCGCCGCCGCGCGCAATGAAATGTTTCCACGCGGCTTGACACGCGAGAAACACAATGTCCAATTCGCCTGTCAAAGTTCTGCGCCAATCGCGTTCGTAATCCATTTCCTCAAGCCATTTGAACGAACCGAACGCGGCGGCATTCACCAACACATCCAGTCCGCCGTATTTTTCGACCGCGCCGTCAATGAAATTTTTTACTTGCGCGGGGTCGGTCATGTCGCACGGAAACACCGCGTCGAAATCCAAACCCTCTGCGCGCGCCGTGTCGAGCGCGGCTTGCGCGGACGCGGCATCAATATCGCAGCCCATCACCCGCGCGCCGTGCCGCGCAAACATCAACGCGCACGCGCGCCCGATGCCCGCGCCGATACCCGTGACGATGGCGATTTTGTTCGAGAGGCGATTGGATAACATGTTGCCAAGACCTGACAGGTTTCTAGACAAATGTGAGTCGTGTCGCGCGCGCGTTGTTCTGTCCTCATTGTTTCACGCACGCGTTCGCGTCAAAAACCTGTCAGGTCTCTGACTCGCGCCAATGAATCATTTTTTGTCCCGCGATGGGACTGCGAAAGTACGGAACTGTTGTGCCGCGCAAACTGCCGAGATACACGGTTTGCAAATCCGCGCCGCCGAATGTGAGACTCGCCATCCACGGACAAAGCGTGCCGTGATTAGCGCTCATGATTTCGGGCGTCAGCGTTCCCGCGCGAAAATTTTTTTCATACACCGCGTTCGTTTCGGGATTGCTGTCGTCTAAAATAGTCAACACATCGCCTTGCGGCGTAAGCGCAATCAGCTTGTCCAAAAAAATCAGCGTGACCCAAAGATTGCCGTACGCGTCGAACGCGAATCCGTCGGGATGTCCTTCGAGCTCTGTCGGTCCGTAGATTTCGCGGTCTGTGAGCGAACCGTCGGCGTGCGCGCGCAAACGCGAAATTTTTCGCCCCGTGCTTTCGACGACGTACAACCATTCTTCATTGTCATCAAAACGAATTTCGTTCGTGCCGCAAAAACCTTCCGCCACAATCCGAATGCCGTGCTCGTCCACGAGTGCGATATAACCGTCGTTCGCTTTGGTCTGAAGTTGTTTCGTCCACGGCTGTTCGCGCGTCGTCACCGAAAACCAGATTCGATTTTTGGAATCGCGCAGTGGAAAATTTGCTTTGCCCAATGGCACGCCGTCAATTTCGGTGTACAGTGTTTTTAGTTTGCCATCGCGCGTCATGAGTTCCAACGCGTCCGTGCCCCAATTCGCAATAATGAAATCACCGTCGCGCGTGAACGCCAAACCATTCGGCAGTGAACCCTGCGCCTGCACGTACCGCTTTTCAAAATTACTCCCCTCTCCCATTGGGAGAGGGGTAGGGGGTGAGGGCATGATGGGCGTAATCAACATCTGCGTACCATCGGGCGCGTGTCTCATCACCCCCCCCCGCGCATCCGCCGTCCAAATGGTGCCGTCACGTTCCGCGAGAATACATTCGGGACGCTGCAAAT
>CAZXYP010000514.1:0-2723 GCA_964644955.1 uncultured Anaerolineales bacterium
ACTGTGATTTTGGTGAACGCGCTCGCGGCAACCGAACATTGGAAAACCGCCAAAGAAGCGCTCGGTAAATATCGCGTGCACTTTCCGCAAGACCCGTGGGGCTTTGAAGCGGGCGCGGAGGTCACGCGGCGTGATACGGCGATAAAAGACAAGGCGGCAGTGCAGCGCGCGATTGAACTGTTGGAAGGCGAAGCCGCGCGCTTGCGGGAGCAGACCACGAAAAATTGACAGTCGGTACGGCGCATGATATAGTTTTCACGCCAACGCTGCGAAAATCAGTTCGCGCGTTGGCGTGGTTTTTTCTGTATGGACCTCCGCGCACTTGAACGTCAACGTATTGTCCACTACCACCTTGATCCTGCCGCGCGCGTCGTGACCGCTGCGCAAGCCGCGCGTTTCATTGACCGCTTTGGTTTTTGCTGGCTCTTTGCGCCGCGCGACCGGAAACTTGAACTGCCCGCGCTCTTTGAAGCGGTCAAAGGACAGCGCGACGTGCATATTGAGAATTGGGATGCCGATTCCGATAAGGTGTGGGCGTGGAAAAATGATTTGCCCGCGGCAAAACGCGCGTATTACGGGAAAGCGTTGGCGGGCAAACCCTGTTTTGTATCGCTAAAAGTTTTGCCGTATTTGCTCGCCGCGTTGGGGCAAGACGATTTCGAACGCGCGTACGGGCACGGCGCGATTTCACACGACACCAAACGCGTATACGATTGCTTGAAACAATTCGGCGCGCAGCCGACGCAGTTGTTGAAACGCAATTCGGGCTTTGTGGGCAAAGACGGCAACGCGCGCTTTCACAAAGCATTGGACGACTTGCAAAAGCGATTGCTCGCGCTGCCAATGGGCGCGACGAATGAAGGCATGGCGTGGCCCTCGCAAATTTTTGATTTGGTCGCGCACTGGTTTCCCGAACAAGCGCACGCGGCAAAACAATTGGATATCCGCAAAGCGCGCGTCGTTTTGATCGAACGCTATCTCAAAACCGTCCTCGCCGCGCCGCCCGATGCCCTCGCGCGAATGTTTGCCATTCCGCGTCCTGAGGTAAAATCCTTACTGCAAGAATTAGCGCGCACAAAGCGCGTCACTCTGCAAGAAGGTTGGGTTGTGGGGAAGGTGAAGATTCGAAATTCGAAATTAGAAATTAGAAATCAGAAATTGCGAGTCCCCAAAAAAGTCTCCAGTCTCTAATTTCCGGTCTCCAATCCAAAATGTCGCTCTCTCTTCCCGCCGCCATTCGTTTGCTGCTGCCCGACGGCACGGTGAAAAACATCCTGCTCGAAGATTATTTGCGCGGGGTCGTTGCCGCCGCGCTGCCTGCCGACGCGCCCCTCGAAGCCATGAAAGCATTGGCGGTCGCCGCGCGTACGTTCGCCGCGCACACGCATCGCCATTTAGAACGCGGCGCCGATTTGTGTACGGCGCGTCATTGTCAAGCGTGGAACGAACGCGCCAATCCGCGCGCCGCGCGCGCTGTGCTGGAAACGCGCAGCATCGTCGCCACCTTTCACGACCATTTTATCGAAGCGTTTTATTTTGAACACTGTGACGGCAAAACGCGCGACGCGCAAGGCGTTTTGGTCAACGCGCCCGCGTATTTGAAAAGCGTCGCTTGTCCGTGCGGATTCGCCGCGCTCAAGGGGCACGGCATCGGCATGTGCTTGCGCGGCATGGTGGCGATGGCGCGTTTGGGCGAAAGTTACGATTTCATTCTGCGCCATTACTATAGCGATATTGCGCTCGAACAAATCGGCGTTGACGAAAGCACGCGCGTCACGATTCCTGTCACGCCGACGAAACGTGCGACGCCCGCGCCGAAACCAACGCCGCGCCCGCGTCCCGCGCCGCGCGTTGCAAAAACAACCGAGCCGCCGCCGACATCCGCCGCGTCCGTCCCTGTCGAAAAATCCGAAACACCGAAACCCGCGCCCAAACCAACGCCGCGCCGTTCCACGCGCCCTAAAATCGAACACGCGCCGACGGACGACGAACAAACCAAGAAACCGACTCCCCCGACGTATTCATTTTCTGCGCCGCCGCGCATTGAACCGAAACCCGAAATCGAAGAAGCGGATGATTTTGTCTCGTTCCTCGCGGTGGAAGATGTAAAGCAGACGACAGACGACAGACCACAGACGACAGACCGCAGACCGCAGACCGCGGAGATTCCACTCAAGCCGCAGCCACCAAAACAACCCGAAAAAACTCTTTCGCTTGACGACGCGTTACACATTGCCTTGGGACGCGCCGAGCCGCCATCCGCAGCAAGCCCGGATTCATCCTCCCACCTTCCGCCTTCATCCTTTGCCCCACCACCGCCTTCGGTGCCGGAAGAATTCACCCCCCCCTATGCTGCCCCCCCCCCTCCCTCCATGCCGGAGGATTTGCCCAACGCGTTGGAGCTGGAATTTATTGCGCCGCCAACGGGCGCGCCCGAAGAAGTGGGGTCGGATTTTCTTGCGCCGCCCACCGTTCAGAACATTGAACCGGATTTGGATACGTTCCTTCCGCCGGTCGAAAAATTTTACACCCCGCTCGACGCGCCGCCTTCCATGCCCGAAGACGTTCCCTCATTCAACGCTGCACGCGCGGACGAGACGCCGATTGCGTGGGTGCCGCCGCCGCCGCTCTACGAAAGCGCGGCGGAAACGCACAAACCGCACGTGCTTCTGGATTCACTCCCCGGTCCGCGTGTGATTGCGGGCAATTTGCCGAAACCCGGC
>CAZXYP010000515.1:0-2707 GCA_964644955.1 uncultured Anaerolineales bacterium
CGCCATACACGGACGATGATGACGCAAACACAAATTTTTCGATTTGTGTCTTGTCGGGCAGGCGACTGACGTGTTCGAGCAGCGCCTGTGTCGCCAAAATGTTCCGCTCGACGTACGGCAAAAAATCCTGTCCCCAACTCGGGCGCACGCCGGCTTGTCCGGCTTGATGAAAAATGTAGCGGATGTGGTGTGTGGTCAACAGCGCGGACAAATCCGCGGTCCGCAAATCGGCTTCAACAAAAGTGAAACGCGGGTGGCGGCGGCACGTTTGCAAATTGTTTTCTTTGATGGCGCGCGCGTAATAATCGGTAAAATTGTCCAGTCCGACGACGCGAAAATTTTCGTTGAGAAGACGTTCCGCGAGGTGTGACCCGATAAATCCGGCGACTCCTGTGACCAGCGCAACCTTTGGAGAGACGGAGAGAGGTTCCGACGAATCATAAAGTTCGGGGCGTCGTTCTGACAACGCGGTTTCTTGCGGCATAACAATGACATTATAGGCGCGTTTGTCGGATTTCTGAAATGAATCGCCGGCGCGATTCGATTTGGCGCGCGCGTTCGCGCATGTTATAATTGCCGCTTGCGAAACCTCGGGTGCGGGGTATTTTTTCAAGAGGAAGATGCTATGGTAACGGTTGTCAATATCGTCATGATTATAATTTCCGTCACCTTGATTGCGGTGCTTATGCTGCAAATCAAAGGCGAAGGTTTGTCCGGCGCGTTCGGGAGTGACAATCCCGTCTCTCATCAGCGGCGCGGTCTCGAAGCGACGTTGTATCACGTCACGATTGTGCTTTCGATCTTGTTTTTGGCATTTGCGCTCGTCAGCGCGCTCGTTCCGCTCTACGTGCAATAGAGCATTCGTACAATCGTGTCCTAGTCCGACCGTGCGGCTGCGTCCCATCCGAACGATTGCGCGATTGCATCATCGCACGATTGCACTATCCTCTCTATGGTTCATATCCGCTGGCAGGCGCTCATCGCCGTCCTCGGGATTATTTTTGTCGGCACGCTCCTCGCGTATTTTGCATTTGGTCTTTCGACGGTGGCGCAAGCCGATTACGGCGGCACCTATATCGAAGGCATCGCCGGCACGCCCAATATCGTCAATCCCTTATTCAATCAATTCAATCCCGTTGACCGTGACCTCTCGGCGCTGATTTTTAACGGGTTGGCGCGCGCGGACGAGCGCGGCGTCATCAAGCCCGACCTCGCGCGCAATTGGGAAATTTCCCCCGACGGGTTGATTTATACCTTTACCTTGCGCAGCGATGTGACGTGGTCCGACGGCGCGCCCTTTAGCGCGGCGGATGTCATTTACACTGTTCAAACGATTCAATCCTCCGATTATCCCGGGCTTACCGATATTGCTTCGTTATGGCGCACCGTTGCCATTACTGAAGTCAATCCGACGACAGTGCGGATGCAATTGTCCGAACCGTTTGCGCCGTTCCTCGATTACACGACGATTGGGATTTTGCCTTCGCATCTTTTACAAGACATCAGCGCCGCCGATTTGCCGACCGCGCAATTTTCCCGTCAACCGATTGGGACCGGCCCCTTTGTGTTGGACGAATTGACCACCGAGCGCGCGACGTTATCGCCCAATCCGCGTTACTATGGACAGCGCCCGTACCTCGGCTCACTGCAATTTATCTTTTATCCGGACCATGAATCCTTACTCGCCGCCTACGAGCGCGGTGAAATTGAAGGCATTTCGCAAGTGACGCCGGAATTATTGGAGCGCGCCCGCGCCTTGCCCAAGTTGGATTTGGCGAGCGCGCAGTTGGCAGGCATGACGCTGGTCTTTTTCAATACGAGCAAGCCGCAGTTTCAAGATAGACTCGTGCGGCAAGCGTTGTTGTACGGCATGGACCGGCAAAAAATGATTGACGAAATTTTGCAGGGGCAAGGCATTTTGGGCAGCGGACCTATCTTGCCGAATTCGTGGGCGTACGATGAGGTGATTAAAAAATATCCGTATGACCCGCAGCGCGCGGCAGAGCTGTTGGACGAAGCGGGCTGGAAAGATACGAATGACGACGGCGTGCGCGAAAAAGGCGGCGAGCAACTCGCGTTCAGTATTGTGACCAATACCGATGACCCGCTGCGGGCGCGCATCGCGCAGCAATTGGCGGATGACTGGAAAAAAATTGGCGCGGAAGTGCAAGTGCAGTTGGTGCCTGCGCCTTCGTTGGTGCAAGAATCACTGCGCCCGCGCAATTTTGATGCGGTCTTGTTTGGCGTAACACAGCTGCCTGCCGACCCGGACCCGTACGCCTTGTGGCACAGCACGCAGACGCCCGACAAATCAGAAGTCGGGCAAAATTACAGCGGCTGGGAAAATCTCGAAGCGGACGATTTGCTCCAAGAAGCGCGGCGCACAACAGACCCGGCGCAGCGCGCCGAATTGTATCGTCAATTTCAAATGTTGTTTATGCAAGACGTGCCTGCCGCGATTCTGTACTATCCCGTTTACACGTACGGCATTGACCAACGCCTGCATGGCGTACAACTCGCGCCCTTGCTCGATGCGGGCGACCGTTTTCGCAACATCTCACAGTGGTATATCAACACGCGGCGCGTGATTCTGAGCGAATCACAAGCGCGCCCCGCCCCGACGCCGCTGCGTTGAAGGGGTGCATTTCACTCTTGGGGCGATTTTGACAGGCGATTACAAATCGCGGCAACAAGGACACCAAGTCTG
>CAZXYP010000516.1:0-2695 GCA_964644955.1 uncultured Anaerolineales bacterium
ACGCCCTGCAATCCCACCGCCGCGCCGCGCGTCATGGTCATTTGCAAACAATACGCTTGCCCTTTCACGCCATAATCGTTTGAATCCACCCCGGTTTCCCCGACGAACAAGGGCAGGGTCAAGCCATACGGGGTCATGCGCTGTGCGATGTGATTGGCTTTTGCCTGAATCCCTTTGCCGCTCGCCGCCTTTTCCCATTTCTTGGCATACACGTCGTAATAATTAAACATGACCAAATCCGCGTACGCTTCGCCCGGCGGCAGCGGATTTGCCTGGATGTACGCAAACACCTCGCTCAAAAAATTGTAATTAAAGTTACCGCTGCTGCCGTACCAGGACGGCGCCGAGATGCTGTCAAAATAGTCGTACGCGACCGCACCGATGGCGAGACGCGCGTTGGGATTGGTTTGATGCACCGCTTTCCACGCAGCCGCCAACATGCGCGTATATTCGGCGCGGTCGTTGACGCCGTTGCCGTTAATGTCGTTCGTGACATTGTCGCCAAAGCAGCCGCCGCTGGTGTAACCTTTGAACGCATACGAGGAATTGTCAGGTTCGTTATACAACGCCCAGATTTTGACTGCCCGATAGCGCGCCACCACCGTCGAAACAAAGGTTGAAAAATCCGCTATTGCCACCGGGTCGTTCGTGTCAATCGGACCGCAGGGCGTGTTGGCAATCCATGACGGATTGTCCGACAGGAAAATGACCGGCACAAATCCCGCGTTAATGATGCCGTTCATGTACGGGTCTATCTGTGAAAAGGTAAATACGCCGCGCTGCGGTTGGACCAGATTCCACGCAATGCTGCGTCGCATATAGGTCACATGCGCGTTTTGCGCGAGTGCGACCGCCGTGGGCTGTCCTATAATTTTGCCCCGTTCATCCATTCCAAAAAACGGTACCGGCGTCAACGTGGGAGTAAAAGTTTTGGTCGGCGTCCGTGTCGGTGTGAACGTGCGCGTATTCGTAGGAGTTTGAGTAGGCGTGAACGTGCGCGTGTTGGTCGGCGTCGCGCTTGGGGTAAATGTCCGCGTCGCGGTTGCAGTGAACGTGTGTGTCGGCGTGAAGGTGTTGGTCGCCGTGTTGGTCGCGGTTGGCGTTGGCGTGAATGTGCGCGTGTGGGTCGGCGTATAAGTCGGCGTGAATGTGCGCGTCGCAGTTGCGGTGAATGTGTGTGTCGGCGTGAAGGTGTTGGTCGCCGTGTTGGTCGCGGTGCGTGTGTTGGTCGCCGTAAATGTTGCAGACGGTGTACGCGTAAACGTTGGTGTCTTGCTGGGCTTTTTTGTCGGTGTATACGTTGGTGTCTTGCTGGGCTTTTTTGTCGGCGTAAATGTGCGCGTTTTGGTCGAGGTTGCGGTGGGTGTGAACGTGCGCGTATGCGTCGGTGTACGCGTCGGCGTAGCCGTGAAGGTGTGTGATGGAGTAGAGGTTGGTGTCGGCGTATTAGACACGTTTGGCGTTTTGGAAGGCGTGAGAGTTCCGGTGGGAGCAAGGTCCGGCGTATTCGTTGTCACAACCGTTTCCGTCGGTGTCACGATTCCGGTTGTTGCCACACATTGAATAACAACGCGTCGTTTGCTCATGACCGGCGTTTCGAGTTGACAGTTGTTCGCCTTGACGACCAATTTTTCGCCGGGCAAAAGAACCACGACCGATTTGTCTTGCGGAGCGGAATGTGCGCGCTCGGACGCATTGACCGCAATACAGCGCACAATGATTTTGGAAGCGGTCTGTGAACCAAGCCGGAGTTGACAGCCCTCGCGCTTGACGACGAGCCGTTCGTCGCGATGTAGTTTTTTGGTGTACTTGAGATTGGGCGCGGCATAGAGCAGCGTTACCCCCAGCAACGCCGCGCCGAGCAAAATGGCACATGCCAAACTCAACCACAGCCGCAAAGGTGTTACAAACATTTGTACAAGTGAATTCAATTCTCGCGCGTGCGCTTTCACGCGCCGCCATCAATGGGATTGAACCGGGCACTAAAACGAACTGCGCGCACCGGCAGCGTGCACGCAGTAACAGGAAACGAGGAAAAAAAATAGAATGACCGCGCGCGCAATTCGGCGGTGTGGGGAAGGATTATAGCACAAAAGAAGAGGGAAAAACGCGCGCGCTCGCCATAAAAAGGAGAATCGAGAATTTGAGGATACGGTGGCGTTCGCAAAACGCGCGAATCAATTTGCGGTCGAGTGGAATTGTCGAGGCAAGCATCGTGCGAAAATTTTGTCGCCAAAAAGAATGCCGCGCGTGGGAAACACGCGCGGCGAGTCCCCATTACTGTTCACCGATTACCGATTACCAGCCACTGTCCTATTCTTCCAACGTGCTCGTATCCCCTTCCGGCAAACCTTGCGCGCGCGCTTTCAACACACGGCGCATAATTTTGCCCGAACGCGTTTTGGGAAGTTTCGCCATGAAATAGATTTTTTCCGGTTTCGCAATCGGCGACAAGACATTGGCGACGTGTTGAATCAAATCCTTTTCCAACTGTTCCGATTCTTCGTACCCCGCGCGCAAGAGTACGAACGCGTGAATGCCCTGCCCTTTGATTTCGTGCGGCAATCCGATAACGGCGGCTTCGGCAACGGCGGGATGCGACACGAGCGCGCTTTCCACTTCCGCGGTGCCCAGGCGATGCCCCGACACATTCAGCACATCGTCCACGCGTCCGATAATCCAAAAGTAGCCGTCC
>CAZXYP010000517.1:0-2681 GCA_964644955.1 uncultured Anaerolineales bacterium
CGCCCCAACTGTGTTGGGGACATCGCCTGTCAAACTCGCCCCAAGAGTGAAATGCGCCCCGCCAACACGGAAACCCGCATGCGCGCGCGGTCTCTTGCAATTAGACGCACTGCGGGGCGTACAAGTTCCTTGTACGCCCCGCAAGTGCGTTGCAGAAATGGTTTGTCAGCAGCGCGCAGATTCTATTCCAACGCGCTTGCGGCAATGTGGAATGTGGTCCATGCCGACCGCGCGCAGCCGTTGTCGCCGCACGCCGCGACGCGCCACACATACGTTTTGCCTGCTTTGAGTTTTGCCGTTGTCACGTTCGACTGCGTGAGACCGGTGCGTTTGAAAACGACCGCGCCTTGCGGATTGTCCGCGCGCACCATCACGTCCCAAGTCTTGGCGCACGCGTCATTGTTCCAATCCAACGCCACGCGGCGGGCGGATATTTCGGCATCGGCTTGCGGCGAGACAAGCGTCGGGCGCGCGGGACAGCTCGCGGCGACGCGCACGCGCACGGCTTCGGATTGCGTGGACGCGCCATCGGCGCGGACAATTTCGAGACGATAAAAATACGTTCCCGCGTTTGGCGCGTCTTGATACGCATACGCATTGCCCTGCATTTGTCCGGGCGATTGCGCGGGAATCATTTGTGCGTTTTGTCGCGTCCATTCGCCTTGCTTGCCCTGACGACGCAAAACGTTAAAGCCCAACACATTCAACTCGGCGCCGGTTTCCCATTTCAAGCGCACTTGATTTTGTTTTACGCGCGCGTCGAACGCAATCAAATCGAGCGCGGTCGGCGCGGCGGTCGCGGTGCAGTTTTGACCGCCGCCCGCATTCTGCGCGCACACGGCGTAATAGTTGGTCGCGTTTGGTCCTTCCATCGGCGCGGGCGGATTCGTGTCGGTGTAGGTCACGCGCCCGTTCGTCGAGCCAAAGTTGGGCGGCGTGACATCCGCAATTTTGTTGCCCGCGTTCGGCGTGAACCCCTGCGTCGTGCTGCGATGCACAGTGTATTGATATGCCAATTCACGTCCGCCGTTCGTATCCGTCGTGACACTGTTCCACGCGAGGATATTTTGACTGCCGTTCGGCGTGACAGTGAATTGCGCGGGGACGGATGGGGTTTGCACCGCTGTTTGCTGCAGCAAAACAACACCCCACGTCGGATTCACGGGGACCGTCACACTCCCGCCGCTGACCGTGTATGTGTTGCCTTCCATCGCGTCATACAATACCGTTCCATTGGACAAATTGTACGGCGCGGCATTCAAGCCGGAAATGGTCGCGTTGTGCGAAACCCCATCGCGATTCAACACAATCAGCGCGGTCTGCGAACCGTTCGTCCGCGCAAAGCCGTACAATTTGTTTGCGTCGTCAATGACAATGCCGTGCTGCACGTCGCCATCTTGCAAAACGGGATACGCCAAACGGAGCGATGCCATCTTGCGCGCAAAGGGCAGCAGATTGGATGTGTTGGCGGTAAAATCGCCGGGCGTATCGTCCCACGGAAACGGCGCGCGATTGTACGGGTCGTCCTGCGTGCGCCCACTGCCACTGTCCCACACACCATCTTGTGACAAACCGACTTCGTCACCGTAATAGAGCGTCGGCGCGCCCGCGTACGTGAACGCAAAGAGCCACCATTCTTTCATGCGCTGGACGGCGGCGGTATCATTGTTGTTGTTGATTTTTTTCAAGAGGAAGCGAATCCGTTGGGTGTCGTGCGACCCTTCGAGATTCATCATGGCTTTGAACGCCATCGGCGGATAATCCTCTTGAATCGAACGCAGACGCGCGTTGAATTGCGAAGGGGAGATATATGAAATCGCGCCGCTCGAACTCGCGCTGTTGCTGTCGTTTTCTTCGTACGACGTGCCGCTCACATTGCACCCTTCACCCGAAACACATCCCGTGAACAACCACGCCAAGACCGCCGAACGAAAACGATAATTCATGACGCTGTCCCATTCATTGCCGAGCAGCCATGCGGACGCGTCGCCCCATTCTTCGCCCAACGTCAATGCTTGCGAATTGTACGCGCGCACCGCGCCGCGAAATCCTTCCCAATAATCGTTGCTTGCATCGTTCGTCAAACCGGGGTCCACGTCCGCGCCCACGTCGAACCGCCACCCCGACGCGCCTTGATTCGTCCAATACGGACCGACGGACGACAAACCATTGTTCCAAATCAAATTACGCACGGCGGTTGTGTTGGCTTGAAGTTTCGGCAAGGACGAATAGCCGTACCACGCTTCATACGTACGCCCCGGCGGATTGTCGGCGCAATAGACAAGGGTTCCCGAATTCGGGTCTCCGTCGCGCCCGGGTGCGCCGATGCTGTGCGCGTCCGAAAAGTAATACCAATTGCGATACGCGGACGCGGTGGATTCGCACGCGCCCGTCTCGGCAAAACGTCCGTAACGGTCAAAGTATTTGCTGTCGGACGAGGTGTGATTAAACACACCGTCGAGAATGATTTTGATGTTGTGCGCGTTCGCCGCGCTGACCAGATTGTTCCAATCCGTAAGCGTTCCGAAATCGGGGTCAATCGTCAGATAATCGTCGGTGTCGTACCTGTGATTGGATGGCGATTTAAAAATCGGATTCAAGTACAGGACGCTGACGCCGAGATTGTCGAAATAACCCTGATTGATTTTGTCGATGATGCCCTGCAAATCGCCGCCGTAGAA
>CAZXYP010000518.1:0-2670 GCA_964644955.1 uncultured Anaerolineales bacterium
ATTTCAAATTGGCAGATTCATTGCGCGCGGGAATAATGATAGACAACGAGGGAAAATTTTGTATCGGGGCGTCCGCATTTTGCGCGCGCAATTTCGGCATGTCGCGATACATTTTGTCTGCGCGCAAACCGAACGGAATTGCCAGCAACGTCAACCGCGCGGCGGGTTTCCACGAATTCATACGTGCGTTCTCCGCGTCACGCGCATTTTGACGCCGGGGCGCGGTTCGAGTGTCGCGCCCATGTACGGTTTGATTTGTTTCGCGTTCAACAATTCAAAATCAAATTCTTGGAGCAAACGCGCCAACACGACCAACGCTTCGATTTGCGAAAATGCCGCGCCGATGCAGTTGCGCGGTCCGCCGCCGAACGGCACATACGTCAACGGCGGACGTTTTTCATCGTGCGGATTGTGAAAACGTTCGGGACAAAATTCTTCCGGTTTTTCCCAATACTGCGGGTCGCGGTGCGCAAGATAAATGGAATACATGACGCGTGTGTCGCGCGGAATTTCGTAATCGAGCACGCACACATTTTCGCGCGCGCGGCGATTGCCGATGTGAATGGGCGGATACAGTCGCAGGGTTTCTTTGACGACGCGGTCGAGGACATCGAGACGATACAGCTGTTCGACGGTGGGCGCGTGGTCGCGTGCTTTGAGCAGCGCATCCCCTTGCGTGCGCGCTTGTTGCAAAACGTCGGGGTGTGTACCGAGCAAATACAAGCTCCACGCCAACTGCGCGGTGCTGGTATCGTGTCCCGCAATCAACATGGTGAGCAATTGGTCGCGCACGCGGTCGTCGTCCAATGTTTCATCCAAACACAAACGCGTCAATAAATCCGCGTGTTGTTTTGCGTTTTCGTCGCGCGCCAATTCCGCGCGGCGTTCGCGAATCAGTTCATACAAATACGCGTCCATTTCGCGTATCGCGCTTTTGTAACCCCAACGTGGAATTTTGGGCGATACAATCCACAAGCCGGGCGAAATATATTCGAGCAATTTCAAAATCGGATGCCACAGCCGTTCCATGTGCGGCGCAAAATCCGCGCGAAACGCGCAGCCGACCAAAATCAGCAGCGCGACGCGGCGCATTTCGACGAGCATGTCATAGGTTTCGCCGTCGCGCCAGGTGTCCGTCACCGCGTTCGTATAATCCCACATCTGCGCCACATAGTTGACGCTTTGCCCGCGTACGAGCGGCGGTTCCATCACGGCGCGCAAGTGGTCGTGTTCCGCGTCGTCGGTGACGAGAATACCGCGCCGCAACAATTTCACGACGGGGTCGGTTTCCACGCGCCACGAAAATTTATCGCGCGCGGTGACAAGCACTTCGCGATTGGCGTGCGGACCGACCAACACGGCGGGTTGAAAACCGGGCAGCGTGATGCGAAACGCATTGCCGACGAATTGGTGCATCATTTTGAGCGGCGTGAGCAGCGAACGGTCACGCGCGAGCGCGCGCAAAATTTTCAGTCCGATTTTTTCATCGGCGACGGGGAGGGCTTGTGGCATGGCATTGTTTCTCCGCCCTCATTTTACTACGTTTGCGGATTGCGAATTGCAAATCGCGTATCGCAAGTCGCAAGTCGCAAGTCGCAATCTCTAGTCTCCAGTCTCCAGACCCCCATCCCCTACGCACATCGCGATTCCCCGTTTTTATTTTCCTATGCTAAGATTCACAACCGTGTCAAAAATATTCTCTCGTTCATTCCTCAGCGTGCTTGCGCTCACGCTCGTCGCGTTTGGCTTGCGCGTGTTTCAACTCGACAAACAGAGTTTGTGGTACGACGAAGCGTTCAGCGTGTATTTGAGCCGCTTTGATTTGGCAGCCATCACTGCGCGCACCGCCGCCGATATTCAGCCGCCGCTGTATTACTATCTGTTGAATGTGTGGATTGCGCTGGCGGGCGCGTCCGAATTTGCGGTACGTTTCGTGTCGCTGTGGTTTGGCGTGTTGACGATACCGCTGCTGTACGTCACGGCACGCCGTTTGTTCAATTCCACGGCAGGAATTTTTGCGGCGTTGCTTGGCACGTTTTCGGCATTGTATTTGTGGTACGCGCAAGAAGCGCGCATGTACACGCTGATTACGTTTTTGGGCTTGCTGTCGAGTTATGCGCTTTTGCGCGCACTGTCCCCCTCTCCCTTTGGGAGAGGGGCTAGGGGTGAGGTGAGCTGGTGGATTGTTTTTGAGATTGCCAACATCGCCTCCGTGTAAACGCACTATTTCGCATTCACCCTCATCGCGTTTCAAATGATTTATGCGTTGTACGTGATTCTGAGACAGCGCGAAAAACGCGGCGCGTGGCGCGGGGCGTTGATTTCTTTTGCCGCAATCTTTGTCGCGTTCCTGCCGTGGGTGCCGTTCATGCTGAATCGGTTGGGCGAAGACGCGAGCTATTTTCGCGGCGACTTGAAATTGGATGAAGCCCTGCGGCACATCGGCATCAATTTTGCGGTCGGCGAATCGGCGCTCGAACAAATCGCGCAATACATTGCGTTGGTGTGGCTTGTCGCGCTGGCGATTGGATTGATTGCGTATGCGTTGAAACGTCCGACGTTCATTGTTCAACGCGCCAACGCGCCTTTGCTCTTTTGTCTTTTGTATCTCGTTGTGCCGCTCGTGTTGCTCCTTTTCTTGTTTTCGCGCAATCCGAAATTCAACGCGCG
>CAZXYP010000519.1:0-2623 GCA_964644955.1 uncultured Anaerolineales bacterium
GGGTGTTGCGTTGAGGGGGTGGAATCGCACCGCGTCGCGCATGGTGGTACTCGTCGCGTTGGGCGCACAAGGCGCGGCGTCGCCAAAAGAGGTCGCGGAGAATTCCGACATTATCATTACGATGGTGAGCGATTCGCCTGACGTACAGCAAGTGATTTTGGGCGAGGGGGGGGTGATACACGGCGTGCGGGCGGGTTCCGTCGTCGTGGACATGAGCACCATTTCGCCGCAGGTGACGCGCGAGATTGCGAACGCGTTAAAAGAAAAAAATGTAGAGATGCTGGACGCACCCGTGAGCGGCGGCGAAAAAGGCGCGATAGAAGGAACGCTTTCGATTATGGTCGGCGGCGACGCGGCGGTGTTGGAGCGTGTGCGCCCCGTGTTCGACGCGATGGGCAAACGCATTGTCCACATCGGCGAAAACGGGATGGGACAGGTTTGCAAACTCGCGAATCAAATCGCGGTCGTATTGAACAATCTTTCGATGGCGGAAGCGTTGGTGTTTGCGGCGAAAGCGGGCGCGGATGTGTCCAAAGTGTTGGAAGCAATTCAAGCGGGCGCGGCGGGCTCGTGGGCATTGAACAATTACGCGCCCAAAATTTTGCGCCGCGATTTTTCGCCGGGCTTTATGGTGAGCTTGCAGCAAAAAGATTTGAACCTGGTGATGCAAGCCGCGCGCGATATGAATCTCTCGCTGCCCGGCACCGCGCTGACGTACGAATTGCAAAAAGCATTGCAGGCATGGGGTTTGGAACGCGAAGGCAATTTCGCGCTGGTCAAAGTGATTGAAAAAATGGCGGGCGTGGAGGTTTCGGGTTAACGGGCATGTTCCATCTTCAAGTGACACGTGTTTCCCGTCGGTTGAAGCTGCCCACTGCTTTTGATTTGGACTTGAGTCTGACTGCGCGCGGCATGACCTTGGTGCTGATTGTCCTGCTTGGCTTGTTTCTCTGGTTGGCGTGGGGCGAATGGCAAGGGTTTGTGGAATCGGCATGGGTCCGGTTGGCGATTGCTTTTTCTGTTTTTCTTGTCCCCGGTTTTGCAGTACAGCAATTGCTGTGGCGCGGCGCGGATGTTTCGTTCAGTCAACGCGTGGTTGCAGGATTTGGCGCGGCGGTTGGGCTGACCGGCGTATTGGGATTATTGGCGACTGCGCTGCATGTGGCGATGGCTTTTGTCATTGCGGGCTTGAGCGCCGTCTTGATTCTTTGCGTGTTGGGGTGGGCGGTGCGACAGGGTTGGCAGTGGCAGTGGCGCAAGCAGTTGGAAATCCGCGCGGTTTCGATTTTGCTGTTTGTGCCTGCGTTGGTCGCGTGTGCGCTGGTGGCGCGTCTCACCCTGCGGCTGGTCATCGAAGGCGATGATTTGACGTACACGGCGTATGTGGCGCATTGGCTCGAAGCGGCGCACTGGGATTGGCAAGAAATTTTTTTTGACGCGGAACGGCTTGCCTCGTCGCGTTTTTGGTTGGCGTATTGGACGTTGGATGAGGCGCTGCTGGCGCGTTGGAGTGGCGTGCCTGCGATGGAATTGACGCGCGTGTATCTGGCGCCGTTCTTGGGCGTGTCGGCATTGGCGGCAACGTACGCGCTGGCGCGCGGTCTTGAATTTTCGCGCGCGTGGAGTAGTTTCAGCTTGACGCTGCAAGCGGCGGCGCTGTTGATGCTCACGGGAGTGAATCAACCGGGACTGGTCTGGCTGAATCGTCAGGGCGAAGACAAAGTTGTTGCCGCGTTCCTCATGGCGCCGCTGTTTGTCTGTGTGGTCACGGCGTTTCTCAAACGCCATACGTTGGGGCGTTTTTGTCTGGCGACGCTCATTGGCGCGGGGCTGGTGCTGACGCATCCGACGTTGATGGCGATTACGGCGGTGGCGGTGGCAGTGTATGTGTTGTTGTACGGTCTGGCGAAACGCGAGTGGCGCGCGCCCGCGCGGATGGGCTTGGTTTTGGTCTTGATGATGCTGGCGCCGCTCGGCATTCGTTTGTTGGATGTGACGTTTACCGCAAAAATTCCGTTTGATGTCGGCGCGTTGCCGCGTTCGGCGCAAGCGGAGCGGCTGCTCACCTGGAACGAGATATTCTTTGTGGTGAATCCGCAAATTGTTTGGGGACTGCCTTTTGCGTGGGTGGGCTTGGCGGGATGTGTTGCCGCGTTCCAATGGCGTCGTCGTCATGTCGCGCGTTGGCTTGTGACCGGCGCGTTGATTTTGTTGAGCGTCATCAATCCTTTGACCGCGCCGCTGTGGGGCAGCGCCGTCAGTGCGATTCACGTGTGGCGTGTGGTTTGGATTCTGCCGTTCGGGATTGCCGCCGCGTTTTTGGTCGCGGCAGTGGGAAATTTTTTTTTGCGGCGAGCGGGACAGCAATGGTCGGAATGGCAGCGCGGCGCCGCAATCGCAGCGTTCGCGTTGGTGTGTTTGCTCGGCGTATTGTGGTGGATGTGGGAAAGTGAGAATTTCCAAGCCGTGAACGCGCTGCATACAAACGCGCGCCAGCAGCTCGATTATGCAGACCTGATGGCGCTCAAGCCGGATTTGGACGCGCAATTGCGGCAGCCGACCATGCTGCTCGGCGGCAACATGTGGCTTAATGACCGGCTGCCCGGCGTATCGGCAAACGCGC
>CAZXYP010000520.1:0-2578 GCA_964644955.1 uncultured Anaerolineales bacterium
ATAATAGCCGCGCCGCAACCAACGCGCCGCGCCCACTGCCAACAATGTCTCGTTCCACAAATTGGGAAAATCGGTGCCGCCGGCTTGATAGGTCCCGTCACGATTCAAAATCATTGGACCGACTGCCGCCGCATTGGAATAATTTTCCAATTCTTGCAGCAAGCCATCTGCCGCGCCGGGCAGTAACTGCGCGTCACTGTTCAACAGCAGTATGTATTTGGCGGTGCACAAGGCAAACCCTTGATTATTGGCGCGTGCAAACCCGACGTTTGTCGTGTTTGCAATCCGCTGGACCATCGGAAACTGCTGCTGGACCATGAGCGCCGACCCGTCATTCGACGCATTGTCCACCACAATCACTTGCAGGGGTGACGCGCGTACCGTATCAAAGACGGATTGCAAGCAAGCGCGCAACAACTCCCGTGTATTCCAATTAACAATGACAACAGAGAGAGCTGCTTCCTCTGTGTGGAGATTAGGATTTGACATGAGCAGATGCGGTTTGAGACTGTTTCATGTAGCTGAGGGCAAGCATTGCACCCGTCAACAGCCAGCCGTGTACGGCAAAATCAAAACCGGGGATACCGACGTTGTACACAAACGGAATGTACCAATCACCCAGTCCCATCGCAAACAATGTGCCGACAAACCCCCCCAGTACGCCAAAATTGAAACCGCGCAAAAAGCCCGAGGGCATTTCTTTGCGTTGTTCCCAACCGGTTCGGAAAACGCCATACAATAGCCACAGAAAAACGCTGATGCCGACAATGCCCATCTCGGCGATAATGTCAATGTAATTGTTGTGCGAGGACCAGGCTTGACCCGGATAGTACAATTGATAAAAAGGCAAATAGCCGGCAGGTCCCGCGCCAAAAATGATATTGGTCTTGGTGAGTGTCAGGTCGAAAATGATGATGCGCCAAATTTCGAACCGATTCGAGTCCGATTTGATGGCATCGTCCAAAACGTAGCCGAGATAATAATCGGCGCGCGCGGCAACAACGAACAGTCCAATAAGGAGAAATACAATAAACAATTTCCGCGAACGGAAAAATGTCAAAAACATGAGCGCCACGACCGCAGGCATCCATCCCGATAACCAAACGGTATTGCGTTCCGCATTGAATAGGAACCAAAGCGCGGCAATGCCAACCAGCAAACCGCGCTGCCAGTAACGCAGAGACTGGTTAAAGTACGCTTGACCGATGGTGAGCGCGACAATCCACAACGGATACGAGGCGCCCGTCTGCAAACGAAAATCCCCAATCGCAAAACGCGTGTCCATCGCGCGCTGCAAAACCTCGGGAACTGCCACCAAAATCATGAGCGCAAACAGGACTTTGAACCATTTCTCTTGGCGCAGAATATTGGCGGTCATTAGCATGACCGCCGGCAGCAGCACCATCAGGGTCACGCCGCCAATCTGCGCAAAAGTGAAACTCAGTTCTGTTTTCGCCCAAATACCTAGCCCGAACAAATCCGGACGCAGCAACAACCAACTGTACGGCACGGACAAAATCGCCAAAACGATAAATACGATGCTTGGAAGAACATAGCGTCCCGGCGCCAATTGCACGTGCCGCCTGACCAACATCGAAAGCACCCAAATCAGAACGACGATGGCGGATACAATCAAACTTGCAGGAATGTTACTGCTGGTGCCGGTGGGTATTGTAAAGCGGACAAACAACGATGTGAACATTATCGCTACGACGCCCAATTCGAGGCGGTACAATATCAAACCGAGCATGACAAAAAACACAATGCCAAGGATGCTGATTTCCAGCCAAATCCGCCCGCGAAACGCGCTGCGTATGCCCACCGAACCAATCGTGAGGGCAATGACCAACGTCATGACAATCAAGACCCACTTGCTCCAGTTTATGCGGCGCAAGCCGTCCGTATCAAACCCGATGCGTCTCAGTCGTTGCTCTAGCATACTTGACGTGGCGCGCATTCAACCAACAAACGGTTGAGATGTTCACCAATGACATTCCAATCATACTCGCGCCGCACTTGGGCGTACGCGTTGGCGGTCAATGTTTCGCGCAGTCGCGGATTTTCCAACAATTCCAGAATGGCGTCTGCAAACGCGCGCGGAGTATCCGCAATCAACAAATGTTCACGATGATGCACGTTCAAGCCTTCCGCGCCTTTGGTAGTTGCGACCACCGGCGTACGCAATGCCATCGCCTCCAGAATTTTCAGACGTGTTCCGCCGCCCTGGCGCAGTGGCACAATGCATATCGTGCTTGCCTTGACCAATGGCTTGATATCCGGCAAATATCCCGTGAACAAAACGACATTATCTTCGGATAACTCATTTTGGGCAACTTGTTCGACGTGTCCGGTAATACGCAATTTCACGTCCGGCGCTTGTGCGCGGACAAGCGGCAGCGCTTCGCGCACAAAAAAGTACATGGCATCCCGATTCGGCGCAAACGTCATTGCCCCATTGTAAATCAATGTATTGGGTTCCGCGCGGCTCGCAACGGAATCGGCAGCAGATACATCCACACCATTTGGCACGATGTAAATTTGCGCAGGCGGAATTGCCATCGCTTGCAGCAATGTTTGC
>CAZXYP010000521.1:0-2563 GCA_964644955.1 uncultured Anaerolineales bacterium
ATCGCGCACGCTGTGCTGTGTCGGTTTTGTTTTCAATTCACCCGTCGCGCCAATCGAAGGCACGAGCGTGACGTGAATGTACATCACATTGTCGCGCCCCACATCTTTGCGCATCTGGCGAATCGCTTCGAGAAACGGCTGCCCTTCGATGTCGCCGACGGTGCCGCCAACTTCGACGAGCAGCACGTCGGGATTGCTGCCTTTGGCGGCGAGCGCGATGCGCCGTTTGATTTCGTTCGTAATGTGCGGAATGACTTGGACTGTGCCGCCCAAATAATCGCCGCGTCGTTCTTTGGCAATCACTTCCGAGTACACTTGCCCGGTTGTGACGTTGGAATAGCGCGCGAGATTTTCGTCAATAAAGCGTTCGTAATGTCCCAAATCCAGATCGGTTTCGGCGCCGTCTTCGGTGACAAAGACTTCGCCGTGTTGGTACGGACTCATGGTGCCGGGGTCCACATTCAGATACGGGTCGAGTTTTTGAACGGAAACGCGCAAGCCGCGCGCTTTGAGCACGCGCCCGATGGACGCAACCGTGACGCCTTTGCCGACCGACGACGCGACGCCGCCGGTTACAAAAATGTATTGGGTCATAGTTCACGAGACCTGACAGGTTTTCAACGCGCCCATTCTACATAAAGCATCTGCACACAACAACGCGCACGCGATACATTCCGCGCTTTTCCCAAAACCTGTCAGGTCTTTAGCTAAAACAATAAAAACACGGAGCGCTGTTACTCCGTGTTTTTGAGAGACACTTATTGTCCGGCTGTGTGCGACAGTCGGTTCATGAAATTTTGGCGAGCCATCTCGCCCGGTTGGCGCTTACGCACTCTCACGTTAGGACATTATACCATAGCTGCCAAATCGGCGGCGGCGCGTTTGGTGTCCAAAAAGACCAACCCGAGTTTGGCATCGCGCCGTGCCAACACGGTCAACACCGCTTCTTCGCCAACGGCGTTCAACAAAACATAACCGTTATCGCCGCGCACATATACCTGATCGAGTCCGCCGCGCCCGAGTTCCGACGCGATGCGTTCGCCGAGTGACAACATGGCGGCGGACATGGCGGACACGCGGTCTTCTTCGGTGGTCGCGGGCAAATCCGATGCAATGGTCAAGCCATCCACACTAACGACCGCGGACGCTTCAATGTCCGGGCTGGAGGAGCGCATGTTGCGCAAGCGTTCGATGATTTGTTGGGTGCGCGTCTTTTGGTCTGCCATACCTTGAATTCTCCTTCGAGTAAATGCCCCTGCCTGCAATGGATTCCCAATCTGCGTGCAAGAGTACCACAAGTAAAAAAGGGTGTCAACAGTGATTTGTACCACGTACCACAGCGAAACGCAAAACACCTTGTCCCTTACGATAACACAAAGAGAATGTGGGCGCAGTGCTATGGTCCTTGCGTCGGCGCGAAGCGCCGAATCAAGAATGTTACCGAATTTTGACCTGATTCTGACACAATAAAAAAGAGGTGGTTTCGCTCCGATGATAGCCAACGGGTTGTTGTCGAATGGTTGCAACGGGAGGTTGCGATGTGTACATTGCGATTGCGAGTATGGCTGGTCTGCCTCGTGCTTTGCGGCTGCGGCATTTTTCTCTTTGCCGGTCCGATGGAGGTGAACGCGGCGCCGCATACTCCATACGATTATAGTTGGCGTGATGATTTTGCGGTGACAGAGTTGAATCCGAATTGGGCGTGGGTGCGTGAGGACAACACCGCGTGGAGTTTGAGTGCAAATTCGGGATATATGCGGATTACGACCCAACAGGGCTTTTTGCTGGGCAGTGGCGGGGACGCCCAAAACTTGCTCCTACAAACCGCCCCGACGGGCGATTACCAAATTACCACGCAGGTGTTTTACGAGCCGACGGCGAATTTTCAAATCGCGGGCTTGCTGCTGTACGAGGACGACGAAAATTTTTTGATGTTGGGACGCGCGTATGCGTCGTGCGCCGACCCCATGTGTCAGGATAACGCGATTTATTTTAACCACGAAGAAAACGGTTCATTTGTTAGCAGCAATTACGCCACGCCGACGACCGAATTGGATGAGGCATATTTGCGCGTCGTGCGAAGCGGCAATTCGTACAGCGGTTATTACAGCGAGGACGGCAGCGCATGGGATTTTATTGGAACGCATACGACCGCGCATACGTTTGCGCCGCGCATTGGTTTGGCAACCGATACGAGCGGGCTGGCGTCGGGCGGCATTAACGCCGATTTTGAGTTTTTCCAATTGGACGCGGATTTTCCTTTTGCGCCTCTCGCCAACACGGATACGTTCACGTCCTCCAAACTCAACAAACGCTGGAGTTGGATTGACGAGGACGCAACGCATTGGAGTCTGACCGCGCGTCCGGGCTTTTTACGGATTACGACACAGCCGACGCTAATCAATAACAGACTGCTGCAGGTCGCGCCATTCGGCGACTATCAAATCACCACCAAAGTGGATTTTAGCCCCGTCAACAATTTTGAAATCGCTGCGTTGTATTTGTATCAGGACAATGACAATCATTTAGTGTTCGGGCACGCGTTTTGTGGTTTCGGCGCGCC
>CAZXYP010000522.1:0-2560 GCA_964644955.1 uncultured Anaerolineales bacterium
CGGCGTGTGTCCCGCAAATGTTTCCCAACCTTCGACCGCACGCGCTTGCAATTCCGTTTCATTGCCAATGACCTCGTACGCGTGACAATCATCGCAAATCCAAATCGGCAGCGCGAGACCATAGTAACGTTTTTTGGAAATCATCCAATCGTGCATGTTCTTGAGCCAGTCGAGTTCGCGGTCCAACCCGAATGACGGAATCCATTTGATTTGTTTCGTGACATCCATGATTTTGTAACGCAGTTCGTCCATGCGGATGAACCATTCGTCCACCAAACGAAACACGAGCTGCGTTTTACAGCGCCAACAAATCGGATACCGATGCGTGTAATTCTCGACGCGATACAGCAAATGTTTCTGGTCGAGATTGGCGAGAATGGGTTCTGGCACATCCGCGACCTGCATTCCGCTCAACCAATCAAAACCGTCAATGAAATATCCCTCGTCATTCAACGGCGCGACCAGCGGCAAATTGAATTCCTTGCCAAGTTTGTAATCCTCTGCGCCGCAGCCGGGCGCGATATGCACAATGCCCGTGCCTTCTGCCTCACCCACTTCGTTCCACAAAATGACGCGGTGCGCGTCTTTCGCCGAAACACGCACCTCTTTCACCAGTTCGCGCAGTTCGGTGTTGCCGCCGACTTGTTGTTCCGCAGGCAATTCGTCAAACGGACCGTCGTAGGTCCAACCTTCCAAGTCCGTGCCCTTGAGCTCGGCAAGTACATGATACTTGCCCTGCAAGATGTGCGTTGTGCCTTTGCTCAAATAAAAAATTTCGTCGCCTTGCTGGACCTTTACGTACGTGAGTTCAGGACCGACCGCAGCCGCGACATTGCTCGTGAGCGTCCAAGGGGTTGTCGTCCACACCAACAAAAATTCGTTGGCGCGCCCGCGTAACGGAAATTTCACTGTAACGCCTTGATGCGTCAATTCCGCGTATCCGTCGGTGACGATTTCGTGTTGACTAATGCCGGTCGCGCAGCGCGGGCACCACGGCATGACATCCGCGCCGCGATAGAGCCAGCCGTTCTCCCAACATTTTTTGAGGAACGTCCAAATCATGTAATTGTTTTCGTTCGAGAACGTAAAATAACTGCCGCCGAGTTCCGGCAAGCCGAGTCGCCCGACGATTTGTTCTACCGTGTCGGTGACCGGACCTTCCGGACCCTGCACGGTAATGACTTGTTGAGGATTCGTCACCAGTTTTTCCGCGAGCGCGCGCAAATCATCAGGGTCATTCCAATCCATCCAATAACCGAGCCGCATGGATTGTTCGGTTTGCACCGCCGCGTACTTTAGAACGCGTTCTTTGCATTTCAAAACAAACTGCGCGAGCCCGAACGTCTCGATGTCTTTTTTGGATTTGAACCCCAGTTGCTTTTCGACTTCGACTTCAACCCAAAGCCCTTGACAATCGAATCCGTTTTGATAACGCAGCTCGCGTCCCCGCATCGTCCAAAAGCGATTGTACAAATCTTTGTACGACCTGCCCCACCCGTGATGCACACCCATCGGATTGTTCGCCGTAATCGGTCCATCAATGAACGACCATTTTTCTTCGCCCTTGTGTAACGCGCGTGTTTGTTGGAATGCCTTCGAATCGCGCCAGAATTTAATAACCTCGCGCTCTTGCGCGGGAAAATCTACTTGGGTTTTTACTTCTTGAAAAGACATGAATACCTCGCTTGTCACGTACCGCGTATCGTTTTTATTTCCTATGGCGTAATGCGTGTGCGGTCTTGTCCATCCGTGCACGCAAATCCTTCACCATTTCGCGCTGATGTTGAAACGCAAACTCGTTTGGCAAATCTTCCAAATCAAACCACTCCAACGCCGCGACATCATCCATCACGCGCAGTTCGCCGCGCACAATTTCGGCAATGTAATACATGTTCAGCGTGTAGTAATTACCCTCGCCGTATGTGTCCATGTACACGCCGAGTAAATCCGTGATGCGAATCTCCAAGCCGGTCTCTTCCAAGAGTTCGCGCCGCGCGCCGTCCTCGGGATGTTCACCCGCTTCGAGAAAACCGCCGGGGACGTCCCAATAACCCTTGAATGGTTCGACGTCGCGTTTTGCCAACAACACGCGTCCGTGTTGAATTACCAACGCGCCTGCGCAGGGTTTTGAATTGTGATAATGCCATTCTCCGCACATTTCACAATGCTGCGCTTGAAACACAGCCCCCGGCGTCAGTTTCGCGCCACAGGTGGAACAAAAAGCCAGTTGCATTTTTGTATCGCCCAGTTTGCCAAATCGGGATTATAATCACAACAATTGCGCAATGGCGCGCAACGTTACCTCAAGCCGACCAAAGACCGTCGCATTTTTTTTGTTTTTTGGAGCCAACCATGGCGCAACACTACTGGTACGATTTTATTGAACGCTTGACCAATTGGTTTCGTCTTGCCAATACCATCCCTCACCCCAAGCGCGCCAATTTGATTGCCCTGATGCTGGTGGGCGCAGTCGTTTTGATTATCAACCTCATCCTCAGCGTGCCCTCCGGTTTGAACGGCGTCATTACTTTTCTGGACACGGGATTGCTGTTGTGCTTGA
>CAZXYP010000523.1:0-2542 GCA_964644955.1 uncultured Anaerolineales bacterium
TTGACGCGCCATGCTTCTTCACCTGCTGTGACGAGCATCGGTGATTGCGTCATCGTGTCGCCCTGTAACGCGGCGAGGCGCAAGCGTTCCATCACCGAATAACCATACTCGATGCCGTAACCGAGCGCGCCCGTTGACGGGTCCATGACGATGCGGTCGAGCGGCATGCCCATGTCGTGAATCAAAATCACCAGCTGCTTGGACAGATTCACATCCATCGGCGTCCGCGAATCTACGAGGTGGTCGTTCGCCATTGCTGCGGCGACGATGGTGCGATAATTTTTGTCCTCGCACACGCCCAGCACGATGCGTTCGCCTTTCGCTTCTTCCGCAACCGCGACGAGCAGTTCATTGTCCAATTCCGCTTGTCCGGGCCCGAACACGATGAGCGGCAAGCCCGTCGCGTTCAACACCGCGCGCGTGACGCGGCGCGCGTTCTCCGCGTTGTTGATGGAACCGTCGGCTTGCGTCGTATTCAACTTCAACAGAATCAAATCTGCGCCGCGCGCCTCTGCCGCTTTTGCCCACACTGCCGCGTCGCCGACCACTTCGCCCCATGCTTGCAGCAAAATTGGCGACCAATCGCTTGGCGCGCGGTCTTGAATTTCAATGGCGATGGCAGGCGCGTGGGGCATTTCTCCTTCAAAGCGCAAAAAGGGCAGTGTCTTGGCGCCGCCGAGCGTAATCGTTTTGGCGCGCGTGCCGCCTTGTTCGCGCGTCGCGCCAATGGTGATTTCGCGCACCGCGCCCGCGTATTTTTCGATGGGAATTTCAACCGTTACAGTCATACTTGCTCCTTGACCTTGACGCGCGGCGTCTCGATTTTTTCCGGCGGCAGTCCTGCCATCGCGCGCACGAGATGCCGCATCGTCAGCACCGCGCTCGGACGCGCCGGTCCCGGATGCGCGTGCATGATAAAGAGTTGATGCACGTTTTCGTACTCCATCAGGTTCGCCGCCGCGAGCAGAGTGGATTCCGGCGAGATGCCTATGATTTGCTCGTGCATCACATCTTCCGCCGTCATCAATTCATAATTGCGCGAAAACGCGCGCACGAGATTGGTTTGCGAGACGACGCCGCACGCGCCAAATTCATCCATCACAATAATGGCGTCGCAGCAATCGCGCGCCATGATGCGCGCGACCTCGTCCAACGTCGTTTCCCGCGCGCACGTCGGGACGCCGATTTTCATGTAATCGCGGACTAGTTGATTCATTTTCGCTTCTCGTTTCTCGCTTGGCGCAGTTTGCCCGTCGCAGCCATCTGTTACATCAGCGGCTCCATCGTCAACGCGGGATGCTCTTTCGCTTCCAGATACGCGACCAAATCCGGGACTTCGGTGCAAATCGTTTCGTCCGCAATCTTGTCGAGCAAATCGGGTTCGCCCGCAAATTCCGCGGCGCGTTTCAATTCTTCCGCCATCGTCTGTTTGAGAATGGACGACACCCACACAACGCGCTTGAAACCGCCGTCCGCGCTGAGGAATTTTTTTGACGTGAGATAATATTTGCCCACGCCCATCACGCCCGGCGTTTGCAAACCGCCGCCTGCCATGCCCGCCAATGTCGAGAACGTCATCCCCGCCGGCGTCATCGAAGTATCTTCGCGCGAGACCACCATCACGCCGTTCGCTTCCGGTACCACCATCACGATACATTCGAAACAGCCGCACGCCGTCATCGGATTTTCCATAATCGAGTACATCGAAACTTGTTCGACGCTGCCGTGCGAATGTTGTTGGACGAATGCGGTCGGACCTTGCCAGTATCCTTTGGTCGGGTCCACCAAAATGCCTTTGGGAATCGGTTGATTCGGCCCCGTCGGATTGATTTGGAAACTCGCCTTGCAGTCGAGCCAGTTGTACGCGCCGCACAAGCCGAGCCGTTCCGGCGAAACCACGCACACATGATTCGGCGCGAACGATTGACACAACGTGCAGGAATAAAATTCGTCCACCGCTTCGTCGGTCAAATCCGCGAGCCGTACATTGCGGTCTGCGTATGCGTCGCGCGCGACCTGAAGCATCGAATTTACATCGGCGGGATTGGTGTACAGATTGACCTGCACCTTGTCCACAATCGCGCCAAAGTCCGCATGAAACCGCGCGTGCAATATTTTGCCGAGATGTTCGAGGCGGAAACCTTTTTCGAACGCCGCTTTGTTGATGCGAATCCACGCAATGTCGCGCTGCCCGATGTGCTGTACGCCCGACGCGCCGTTGATGAAATGATGAATCTGGCGCTCCAACACCGGCTCGAAATCTTTTTGCATCTTGCGTCCCGCGACCTCGACGACGATGCCCACATCCATCGCCCCGCCGTCCTTTGCCGTGTCGAGATTCGGACCAAAAACTTGAATTTTGCCGTCCTCGACCTTGTCCATCGGCAGCATGTAGAGATATTCAAAACAGCGCGAATGTTTGCCGCCGAACTCGACGCGCAAATCGGCTTTGCGGACCACTTCGCCTTCGAACGCGGAACCGTAGGGTACCGGAATCGGCACCTGCGTCATCTTGATTTTGACGCCGCGCACCTCGATACAT
>CAZXYP010000524.1:0-2507 GCA_964644955.1 uncultured Anaerolineales bacterium
TGCCGAAACGGTCTGTCTCTTCCAGCGGTACGTTCATCACGCCGACCGTCAAATCAGCATTTTTTTCTTGATGAAATTTCAGCATCGGGCGATAGTCCATTTTGTAAATGTGGTCGCCCGACAAAATGATCACGTGGTCGGCGCGTTGTTCGCGCACGTCGTCGAGATTTTGATACACCGCGTCTGCGGTGCCGCCGTACCACTGTTCGCGCCCGCGCGCCTGATACGGCTGCAAGAGCCGAATGCCGCCGCGTGCGCGGTCAAGGTCCCATGGTTTGCCGACGCCGATGTGGTCGTTGAGCGAACGCGGGCGATACTGTGTCAGCACCGCAATATTGTAAATACCCGAGTTCACACAATTCGACAGCGTAAAATCAATAATGCGATAGCGCGCCGCGAACGGCACCGCCGGTTTCGAGCGTTCTTCGGACAGCACGGACAACCGCGTCCCCGCGCCGCCTGCCATAATGATTGCGAGTGTGTTGGACATGTGTTACCTCAGTGTGAGGATTGAAAACGCGAATCTACGCGAATCTTGACGAATCTACACAAAATGATAAAGGATTTTCGAAATCGTGAGAGGATAATTCTTTTGGTTTCGAGCTGGGGGGCGTTGCCAAAATTTAGCAAAAGTCCAAGTTCGAATTTTGTACCCTTGAGGTAATTTTTCATTTTGGCATATTCGACAGGTGTGAGATGCTCGATTGCTTTTAGGTCAACCACGATTTTGTCATAGCAAAGCAAATCGGGAGTATAGGTTTTTTTCAACTTGCGACCTTTGTAGAAAATATATAATTCTTGTTGTGACTTGAATGGAATCCCGTGCAATTTCATCTCGATTTCCAATGCTTCTTGATACACTGCCTCCAAGAATCCGGAGCCCAATTCGTTATATACATCCATCGCTGCGCCGACGAGGGCATATACTTCATCTTTGTACAAAATTTGGCTCATTGCGACCCCAAGCGATTTCGCGTAGATTCGTTTTCATTCGCGCAAATTCGCGTTTCCCGAGCTTGGGCACAACTCAGAACAAGCTCTGCAACGCCGGCACGAGCTCTTGTTCAACAATCACTTTCCACGACATTTTTTCCGCGAGCGCGCGTCCGTTTTCTTGCAAGAGCCACGCGTCGTGTCCTTGACGCGGCAGCCGTTCGATAATTTTGTTTGCCGCGCGCCACGCTTCGGCGGCTTCGATTTGGTCGCGTTCAAACGAGCCGATGTTGCGCAGCGCGAACGCGTTGGGGTATTCCCAACCGTACGGCAGCGTGATGTAATCCGCCAGTACGATATTGTCCAGGCGCAAGCCGTCACTTTTTTCAATAAAGTACGCGCAGCCGCATGACGTGCTGAGGCAGCACAACGCGCCCGACGACAACGGTTCCAACTGCGCGATGCCGAACGGTTCGTAAATGGACTGTCCGAATTCCACATCACTGCCGCGGCGAATGTCGCTGTATTCCATATCCGCAGGCATCCGTTCGCCGCAGCGGTCGCGGCTCCAACCGAATTGATTCACCAACACAATGCGACAGGCGCGGGCGCGTTGGTTGAATGCAAAAATCGCCTGCCAGTAATCTTGCTCCAAACCCACGAGGTCGCCGTTGCCCCAATGATGCCACGCGGGCCAGCCGTATTCGCGTTCCCACCGCCACACGTCGTCCGACGACTTGCCTTGCGGAATCGTGGAACTCAGCGTGAACAGCACCGCGCTTTCGCCGCGCGCCGCGAGCAGATTGTCCAATTGTTCCATCACGCGCACATCGCGCCATAATCCTTTGGACAGGACCATGCGCGTCACGTGCGTAAACACCCACGTCGGGCGAAAACCCAACAGATTGCGCGCATATTCCGCGAGCTTGTCTTTGCTGATCCAGCGTTGGTCGAGATTGAGGTTCGGCGCGGGTACGCCGTTATAGACGAGTGCGATGGGACGTGCGGCGAATTGCGGATTCAGAAATTGCAGTTCCTGCATCGTGATGTCGCTGACGGCAAAGAACGCGTCGAACCCGCTTGCGGCGTTGACCAGCGCATGGCGGAAATTCCACCATTGGTCGCCGAACACATCCGCGACATACAAATTTTCTTGGCGCGCGCGGCGCAGCACATTGTAAAAACGCGTGTCGTGCCCGCGGTCGCCTTCCACAATTGGACGCATCGTCGCCACTTCGTGCGCGTAAAAGACGCATTTGTACGCGCCGGGCTGGCGATGAATCGCCGCGAACGCGACGGGCAAGCCGAGCCATTCGTGCGCAATCATCACGGCGCGTCCGGGCTGCCAATTCACGAGCGCGCCGAGCGCGGCGAACGATGGTGCAGCGGCAGCAAGATACCAATTGTATTCACCGTCGGACTCGTATCGAAAACTCTCAATGCCGAATTGTTCCGCGAAAAAATATTTGGTCTCGCTCACGCTCGCGGGATTCACGTTGTGCGGGTCAATTAACAAAACTTCATGCTCGTACGTGCCGTACTTTTTCTTACCGTACACGATATGCACCCAATAA
>CAZXYP010000525.1:0-2503 GCA_964644955.1 uncultured Anaerolineales bacterium
GATTTCGATCGTGCAGTCGCCTACGCCGCATTGCGTCGGCGGAAATTCGCCGGTGATAAAGAGGACGCGCATTTATTTGAGCCCACTCTGCAAAACTTGTTTGTACGCCTTGACGCGTTCCGCCCTCAACGCGCGTTTATGTCCCAAAAGATATTTCACGCCTTCTTCCAACCATTGATACGCAAACATGCACAATAAAAAATACCGCAAGAGTTCACCTTGCAGCGCGCCGTGATGTTTTTTGAAATAGCGCACCTTGCTGGAATGAAAATAAATGTCGCGCTGCGCGCGCACTTGTTCCGACGACTTTGCTTCGTGATGCAAAACGCGCGCGTTGGGGAAATAGATGACGCGCCAACCCGCATCTTTCGCGCGCCTGCACCAGTCCAATTCTTCCGAGTACATGAAAAAGCGTTCATCGAGTCCGCCGATTTGTTCGTACACTTGACGCCGCGCAAACAGCGCCGCGCCGACGACCCAATCCACGTCTTGGGTTTGCGAATCCGCGGTGTTCCGCAAGCGGTAATCTGTAATCCGTGAATTGTTTGGAAACCATTGTTCAAGTTTCGTGGACTCGAACAACGCGGTGGCAAAGGTTGGAAAACGGCGGCGCGAAGATTGAACAGACCCATCGGCGTACACCAATTGCGGACCGAGGATGCCGACGCGCGCATTTTCGGGCGCGTCCATAAAATCAAGCATGGCGCGCAGCGCGCCGGGAAAAATTTCCGTGTCGGGATTGAGCAAGAACAGATAACGCGCGTCGCCCGCAATTTCCAGTCCTTGATTGTTGCCGCGCGTAAAGCCGCTGTTTTCGGTATTCGCCAGCACGCGCACGTGCGGAAAATTGGCGCGCAGCATTTCAACCGTGCTGTCGCGCGACGCATTGTCAACGACAATGATTTCGACGGCAAGATGCGATGCGGTCGCATCGGCGAGGAGGGACGCGACAGCGCGCTGCAACAAGTCGCGCACGTTCCACGAAACAATAATAACGGAAATGTCGGGCATGACGAAAAGAAAACGCAGAATGCGCGGCTCAATCGAGCATGTTTTGTTTCAAAAATGCCGCGCGATAGGTATCGGGCAGCGTCGCCGCGATGGAATCCATCAACGCGCGCGCGTGTTTTTCCATTTCGTCCGCGCGTGCAGTATGATTTTGCGCGCGTTCCAATTGGCTCCAGTGCGCGTAAATTTGCCACAAGACGCGCTGTGAGCCAATGCGGGTCGCGTAGGCGTGCGCGCGTTCAAACGCCGCGCGCGCATCGTCGAAGCGTCCCAACGCGGTCAATGCGCGTCCGCGATACAAATCCGCGTCGGCAACAAAACTCGAGATACCGAATCGTATCAAATGCGTTGCCAGCGTTTCGGTATATTCCATAACCTGCGCCGCGCGCCCGCGCGCCAGCCCGATTTCGCCTTCGGCAATGATGCTCGGCAAGTACGAAAACTCGAGTTCCGTTTGCGCGGGCAGATGCGCGTCCTGCAAAAGAATTTCGGCGCGTTCCACATCGCCGTTCAAAAAAGTGAGGTACGCGAGCGCGGCTTTGGCGGGCGTTCGATACAGCGGAATCTCGATCTCGTGGTCGGCAATTTGAATAACATGATAGCCCAATTCGATTTCGCCGACGGCGCAGTAGGCGAGGGCTAGATTTGTGGCGGCGATGATGGCTATGCCCGTACCCGTTTTCTGCGCAATTTCGTACGCGGTTTGCAGTTCCCGCAGAGCCGCGCCGTAAGCGCCCTGCTCCGAGAGCCGTACCCCGCGAAACGCATGCGCCAAACCTTGTCCCCACGCGCTGCCGATGCGTTCACTAATCACCAATGCCTCATCCGAAAATTCTTGTGCTTGCGCGTAATCACCCCAAACATATTCGAAAATGCCCGAGTTGTTGAGATTGTCGCCGAGCATCGGCAAAATTTCCAGTTCGCGCCACAACGCGCGCGCTTCCGCCAAGGCGGCGCGCGATTTTTCGGTCTGCCCATTGGCAAAATAACCGTAATTCCCAATGTCGTTCAAGGTGTAGGCAATTTGTGTTTTCAAATTCAATTTGCGCGCGAGCGCGAGCGATTGTTCGCCATATTCCACCGCCGCGCGGTAATTTCCCGAAAAACCATTGACCAGCAAAAGATTCCACAAAATTTTCGCTTCGGCGGCTTGGTCATGCAGTGCACGCGCGAGCGCGAGCGCACGGTCACAAATTTCGCGTCCGAGGCGCGGGTCAAACACCGCTGTCGGCGTCGCGCGCAGTGTCGCTTGCAGCATCAGCGCCGCAAGTTCAAAATGCGCATCGTCGCGCGCGCGCGCCAATTCACTCAACCGCGCGTAGGTTTCCAACGCGTTCGCGTACTCGTCGCGCAATTCGTACATGCGTCCGAGTTTTGTCACGAGTTGAATAATCGTTTCGCGTTCGGCATCGAGACGGAGCGCGGCGTCGAGCGCGGCGCGATAATGTTCAATCGCTTCCGCTTTGGCAAAGACGCGCGCTTCCGCATCGCCCGC
>CAZXYP010000526.1:0-2482 GCA_964644955.1 uncultured Anaerolineales bacterium
GCGCGCTCAGCCGCTCGCCGAGCGAAGCGACCGCGTCAAGCGCGCGCGGCGACGTAGAAATTTCAAAAATTCGCCAAAGCTTTTGATTGGCACGCCACTTGCCGCAAGCTCCCGTGATTCGCTCGAATATTTCGTTCCCATACCAAAAGATACTTTCTCGCAGAGGCGTGAGGCAGCAGATTCCGTCAGAGGTTTGTAATTCCAATTGTCACAAAATGTCACCTTTTGCGCGCGCTATCATGTTAGCATAGCTGCCAAGAAACCGAAAAGAGACGCAACACGTGAACAAGCAAAATTCGATTTTATTCCTGTGTATCGGAATTGCAGTGTGGCTCATCGGGTGCGGCGGGTCAACCGCTTCGACAAGCCATCCCACCGCATCACCGCACACAGCCAACGCCGCGACAACCTCCGGTCCCACAAATGCGCCGGAGCCAACCGAGGCAGCAGTTCCCTCATCGAATGCGGACGCAAGCATCCCGCTGTTGGAACGCCTTTTGCCCGACCCAACGTCGCGCGCATTTCGTTATGCCGGCGCAGAGTTTGTTATTCAGGAAGCATCCATCTCGAATCGCGATTTGATGAATCGCGAAAAAACAATGCCGGGCAATCCGTGGGCAAATGTCGTCATCAAAGTGACCAACCCGCAAGCGTATCCGGTGACGACCCCCAAATTTGAAATCACATTCGCGGACGGCATCAACGCGAGCGGACTCGACGGAATTCGGCTGAACAAAAATGATTCACAGGAACTGAATCTGCGCGCCGTCGCAAAACCCGAGACCACGTGGGACGGCGCCGTTTTGATTCTCTCTGAAAACGGCAAAGAGCCACTGCAAATTCCGTTGACGGGCGCACTCGCAAAATCAGAGTATCCGCGCGCGTTGAAAGTCGGCGACGCAGTGACCGCAGTCAACAAGTATGGCGAAAAGATTCAAGTCGAGATAACGGACGCGCAGTTGGACATGGATGGCGTTGTTTCAGGACAACGCGCCGAACGCGCGCCGCAGGGCAAACGCTTTGTACGTATGAACGCGCAAGCGCAAAACGTGGATGCAAAAAACGGCATGTCGGTCGGCAGTGAATATTTCCAATTGCTCGCCGAAGACGCGCCCGCCGAAATGGCGTTTGATGAGTCCGGTGCGCAAACGATTTTGCTGAACGAATCCGCGAAATTCACCGTGTATTTTCTCGTTCCGGCAAACTCGCAAGATTTCAAACTCGTCGTCGCGCCGGATGGGCAAGCGCCGCAGGAAATCACACTTGCGCCCTAATTCGCCCCTACGAGAATGTTTAGCCCATTCTCATTCCGGGCTGAAGTGTCTTGCGTATTCTCCACAAGATACGAATCAATTCCATTTGGAGTACTGATGAAGAAATTATGTGCGCTTGGGCTGCTGTGTTTTTTCGGCGCGCTCGTCGTGTCCGCACCGTTCAACGCGCGCGCCGCGCCGAACGGCGTCACGTTCACGGTGAACACCATCGCGGATGAACCCGACGCAAAACCGGGCGACGGCAAATGCAAATCCGCGCCATCCAAATTATGCACCCTGCGCGCGGCAGTGATGGAAACCAACGCGCTGGCAGGCAAAGATACGATTGTTTTGCCCGCCAACGCGGCGCCATACACATTGACCTACACCGGACCGTATAACGATAACGCGCGCACGGGCGATTTGGACATTCTCGACGATTTGGTCATGCAAGGCGGCGGCGCGTCCGGCACAGTCATTGACGGCTATTACAGTGACCGCATTTTGCATGTCCTCGCGGGCAAAGTAAAAATCAGCAAGGTCAAAATCGCGCACGGGAGCGCGACCGGCAATTTCAATTTCGGCGGCGGCATCCACGTCGAGTCCGGCGCGCAGCTTACGCTCGTCAAAAGCATCGTCGAAAGCAGCACAAGTTGGCAGGGCGGCGGTTTGTACAACGCGGGCAAGACCACGCTCAAGCGCAGTACGCTTCAACAAAATTCAGTCATCGGTGTTGGCGGTGGGATTGTCAATGAAAGCACCGGCAATTTGCGCCTTGATCGCGTTACCGTCAAAAATAATTCTGCTACCCTGGAAGGCGGCGGCATTCGCAACAATGGCGAACTGTTTATCAGTGCCAGCACCATTGACCACAATACGGCGAATAACGGCGCGGGCATTTCGCAGACAAGCACACAATCTACTGCGCTCGTCAATTCCACCATCGCCAACAACACCGCGACACAGGAAGGCGGCGGAATTTACAGCTACGGCGACCTGAGCTTGTACCACGTCACCGTTGCAAGCAATCAAATCAGCACGGCGGGCTATGGCAAGGGCGCGGGAATTTATCAAGCCCTCACCGGCACTGCATCGCTTTGGAGTACGCTGTTCGATTGGAATACGTACGTTATCAACACCCCGCCCTTTTTCATCGTCAGCGATTGCGAAGGGGTTCTCAATTCGTTCGACTATAATTTTTTGAGCAACCGGGACAACTGTACCATCAA
>CAZXYP010000527.1:0-2464 GCA_964644955.1 uncultured Anaerolineales bacterium
GTGGATACATGGGCGGACCGCATCGAGCGTCTGCGCGAACACGAAGCGGA
Organism: uncultured Anaerolineales bacterium; assembly: GCA_964644955.1. GTDB lineage: Bacteria > Chloroflexota > Anaerolineae > UBA4142 > SHND01 > SHND01. The sequence continues at coordinate 51 of CAZXYP010000527.1, forward strand.
TTTGTTGGGCGTGTCGAGCGGTTTTGTGGATTTGGACAAGGTATTGGGCGGTCTGCAAAAGAGTGATTTGATTATTGTGGCGGGTCGTCCCGGCACCGGCAAAACGAGTTTCGGGCTTTCGATTGCGTACAATGTCGCTGTCAAGAGTCACAAGCGCATCGCAATTTTTTCGCTGGAAATGTCTGCCGCGCAATTGGTCGAGCGTTTGATTTCGCAAATCGCGGACACGATGGCGAGCGAATTTCCGGGACAGTACGAGAGTCTGCGCCTCGATTCACAACGCTTGCGCACCGGGGACGTGACCGAAGAACAGTATTTTATTTTGGCGAAAGCGATGGGCGAATTGGCGCAAGCGCATATTTATATTGACGAGTCGTCGCTCGTGACGCCCGTCGAAATGCGCAGTAAAGCGCGCCGCCTCTCTGCGGAATTGAACGGCTTGGACCTCATTATTATTGATTACATGCAATTGATGAATGACCGTGGGCGCACGGAAAATCGTGTCCAGGAAATGTCGAACATTTCGCGGCAATTGAAATTCTTGGCGCGCGAGTTGGATGTGCCGGTCATTGCCATGTCGCAACTCTCGCGCGCGGTGGAAAATCGCACCGACAAACGCCCGCAGTTGTCGGATTTGCGCGAATCGGGTTCCATCGAGCAAGACGCGGATGTCGTGGTGATGCTGCATCGCGAAAAAATCTATTACCCATCGCTCGAATCGTGGCAGCGCGCCTTTCCCAACAAAGACTATCCGGAAAACATTGCCGATATCATTATTGCGAAACACCGCCACGGACCGACGAGTGAGTTCAAAATGTTTTTTGACGAAAAGCGCGCCAAGTATGGTGACTTGGCAGTGATGCCCGGAGGGTAAGCGCGAATCGCATATCGCTTATCGTTTTGGATTGGCGACATGCGATTTGCAATACGCGATACGCGATGAGCAGATTTTCCGGCATTCCTTCCGGTCGTCTCGAATTCACATCGGTGCCGAATGTGATTTTCAGCGAGCTGCTGCCGCTGATGGATGACGCGGCGGCGCTGCATGTGACGCTGCATATTTTTTACCTGCTGTCGCAAAAAAAGGGCAGCCCGCGTTTTGTGACGTATGACGAACTGCGCGCGGATGAAACGCTGATGCGCGCGTTGGAGTACAAGCCGCAAAACTTGAAGCGCGGTTTGGACAAGGCGACGGCGCGCGGCGCCTTGTTGCTCGCAGAAGCGGACGGCGCGGCGATTTATTTCTTTAACACGCCCGAAGGGCGCAAGGCAATCGAACAAATCGAGCGCGGAGAAGCCAATTTCGTCGCCAACGCGCGCGCGGTTGCCGCGCCGGTCGAAGCGTCACCCAACATTTTTAAATTGTATGAACAGCACATTGGTCCGTTGAATCCCATCATTGCCGAAGAACTCAAAGAAGCGGAACAGGATTATCCGCCTCAAGTCATTTTGGACGCGTTCAGAATTGCAGCCGAAAACAATGCGCGGTCGTGGCGCTATGTGAATAAAATTCTGGGGGACTGGACGCGGGATAAAAAACATGAAACGACTCGCAGACCTGCTACAAAGCGGCGACCTGCCATTACCGGAAAATTGGCAGATGTCGTCAAACCCAAATAACACTTGTCCCTTGTGCGGCGGCCCCGCCATCTGTGGCGGTATCGGCTATGTGCGCAAAGATGTTCCGGTCGGGCATCCCGATTTCGGCAAGGCGTTTCCATGTCCTGCGCGCCCCGTCTCCACCACGCCGGCAGTGGCAGGCAGTCTCACGGATTCGTCCGGTATCTATGTGCTTGGGCACATGACCTTTGACAATTTCATTCCGCAGGGTCTCGGTCTCGCCCCCGAACGCCAAAAGAATCTCCAGCGCGCATACGACCTTGCGTTTCAATTTGCGCAGGACCCGCAAGGGTGGCTTTTGCTCAAGGGCGGCTTTGGCGCGGGCAAAACTCATCTCGCGGCGGCGATTGCGAATTATCGCCTGCAATTGGGGCAGCCCGCGTTGTTTATCGTCGTGCCGGATTTGCTGGACTATTTGCGCGCGACCTATTCGCCCAACAGCGCGGTGACATACGACGAACGTTTCGAAGCGTTGCGCGGCGCGCCCTTGCTGCTGCTCGACGATTTCGGTTCACACAGCGCGACGCCGTGGGCGCAAGAAAAACTATTTCAACTGTTGAATTTTCGGTACAACGCGCAGCTGCCTACCGTCATTACGACGAATCAGGAATTGGAAGAAATTGATTTACGTTTACGTTCGCGTCTCGCCGATGTGACGCTGTGTCAAATCGTTCACATCAACGCGCCCGATTTTCGACAGAGCGGCGCGAATCGCGTCGAATCGGAACTCTCGACGCTGCATTTGCACCGCGACCAACGCCTCGATAATTTCGATTTGCGCGAGCGCGAAATGA
>CAZXYP010000528.1:0-2447 GCA_964644955.1 uncultured Anaerolineales bacterium
GGCGCACCGAACGTTTCACGCATCTACACCGCGTCCAACCACGCGCGAAACTCCGGCGCATCCATTTTCGTCGCGGCGCGCTCCCAGCGTTCCGCTGCCCAGCCCGAAAAATCAAAATCTATCGTCGAAATGTTTGCCTGAATCGCCGCCCACAGCGCCCAACCCACATCGGACATGACCATATTCAATTTCATGCGCGCCATTTTATCGTCCGCCGCGCTGCCAAAATACGCCGCGCACAATTCACGTTGGCGCGCGTCGTCGAATTGCTGCTCTTGCGCGGTGTTGCCCAATTCAAACGTCGGGTCGTTGTTGCCGCTGTATTCAAAATCAATAATCCACAACTTGTTTCCGTCGTCAATAAAATTTTCCGCGAGCAAATCATTGTGACACGGCACAGTGGGCAGTGGGCTGCGCGCAAACGCCGTTTCGATTGCGCGCACGCGCGGCAGGTACGCCGGATAAGCATTGGCGATTTGTACCGCGTGCGCTTTGGCGATTTGCAAATAGTATTCGGTCAAACGAAACATGTTAAAGTCGCGCAAAAAGCGCGGACCCGCGTGCATTTGTTTCAGCGATGCCGCCATGCGCGCCGCCATGCCCGCTTCATTCAAACGCGCAATCCTCATCGTTTCGCCCTGAATAAATTCCAACACCATCACTCTTTCATCGTCAAGATACTCCACCACACGCGGCGAGATTCCCGCCGCGTGCGCCGCGCGCGCGTTATAGACTTCGTTCACGCGGTCTATCGCGAGCAATTCCGTTTGCGCGCCGGGTAGGCGCACGACGTACGGCACGCCATCCGCGATCACACGATAGTTGGCGTTTGTCAACCCGCCGCTCAACGGCGCGACGGTAAACGTTTTGTTTTGCAGGACGGCGAGACGCGGGAGAATTTGTTCGATAGAAATAGAGCTCATCCTTTCACGTACGAAAGTTTTTCGGCAATCAAACCCTTTTCAATTTTGTAAATGTCCACACCGTGCACGTATCCGGATTCGCCCGATGCATTTGTCCAAGCGTAACGCCAGCGCATCACACACCGCGACGCGCATGCAAAAATTTCTTTGATTTCAATGCGCGGCTCATTCGCGTCGCGGAAAAATTTTTCCCAAAACGCGCGCACCGCGGCTTGCCCCACATACCGCGTTCCCTCGGGCGCGGGATACGTGTTTTCAAACACACACGCGTCGGTCATGCGCCGCATCATGCCGTCCACATCGCGCGCATTGAGCGCGTCATTAAACGCGCGCACGAGTTCGATATTCTCATGCTCCATCGGACACCTCCCGAATTTCAAAATCGCTGGTGAGTTCCAATGCCCGGCGCAGGGTCGCGAAAATGGAACAATATTTTTCTTCGCTCAGCGCAATCGCGCGCTGTACACGCGCGCTGTCTAGCCCGTCGCCCGCAAAACGATAATGAATTTGGATGCGCGTAAAACGCCACGGCGGTTCGCTTTCGCGTGCGCTCTCTGCCCAAGCGCTGGCATGAGTCAACGGTTGACGCTGCTTGCGTAAAATTGCGACAATGTCCCACAGCGCGCAACCGATGAGACTCAATGGTAACAAGTCGGCGCCGTTCACGCCCCACGGCTGCGTCATGACGACGGGAAAATCATTGCGGTCACGCAATAAATAAATCTCGTCGCGCACCCATTCCGCGCGCACAATTTCATTGCTCGTTGGCATTGTTCCTCGCGTTCGTTACGCGCGAATTTTTTCGCCCTTCGGATCGTACAACACATCCGCGTCCACATGCGCGGGAAAACGTTCGCCGAAAATTTCGATTTCGAGCGGCGTGTCCCTTTGGGCAAGCTCCGTTGGAACGTACACCAAACCGATACTTTTGCCGACCGTGTAGCCGTATCCGCCGCTGCGCAAACGTCCCAACAACTTGTTGTTGTGATACACCGGTTCGCCGCCGTACAAGCCCATATTTTTTTCAAGCGTGATGGTGACAAGTTTGCGCGTAATCCCTTGCGTTTTTTGATGGAGCAGCGCGTCGCGTCCGATAAAATCACCTTTGCTCAATTTCACGCAAAAACCCAAACCCGCCTCGTACGGAGTTTCATTCGGCGTCATGTCCGTACTCCAATAGCGATACCCTTTTTCCAAACGCAGCGAATCAATGGCTTTGTAACCCGCGGGACGAATTTCAAAATCGCGTCCTGTTTGCATCAAGGCATCCCATACACGCGCGGCATCTGCGTTTTGCATGTACATTTCCCAACCCAATTCGCCCACGTAGGTCACGCGCTGCGCCCACACGCGCGCATTTTCGATTTCGATGTATTGTCCCGTCATGTATGGAAACGCCGCGTTCGACACCTCCGCGCGCGTGACGCGTTCCAACACCTGCCGCGCGTGCGGGCCCCACAGCCCAAGCACAGCAAATTGCTCGGTCACATCATTGATCTCCAGTCTCCAATCTCCGGTCTCCCA
>CAZXYP010000529.1:0-2418 GCA_964644955.1 uncultured Anaerolineales bacterium
GCGTTCCTCAAGCCGCGCCGCACAGAAAACAAAATCGCGCGCGCCGAATGTTTGCACAAAACGCGCCGCGTCGCCGTGCGCGTACTGCAAATCCACGCCGTTGTAGGTGGTGCATAACCGCGCTTTTGAAACGCCGAAATCGCGCGTGACGAGTGCGCCTTCCATATCGGACAGGGAAAAGACGATGCTCGCGGCGCGTAAAGTGAGCTGCTGGACTGCCATGAACAATTCGTGTTCGCGCGCTTGAACAAAACGGATTTGACGCCATTCTTGTTCCGAAAGTTTTCCCAAAAAAAATTCCGGGCGCGTTTCGGGCGTCGCGTGCGCGCGCGTTTGAAACCATTGCGCGTGATCCCAATAAATCGGCGTGACGACGAACGCTTTGTTTTGCTGCGCCGCGCTGACGGCGTATTCGAGCGTGAGGTACGGGTCGCAGCTGTTGTAAATGTGCGCGAACGCGTATGGAGTCAAATCGTGCGCGGGATTGTCGGAAATGTCCGCGTCAATCTGTTGCGCGCGCAACGCTGCAACGTAATGCTTGAGCGCGGTCCAATCGCCGCCGCGTGTTTCGGGCTGCCGCCGGAACCAAAACAGGACTTTGAGGGGCGTCATCGCGCTCGCCACGCCTCCAACGCGCGTACCGCGCGTACGCCGCGTGTGTTGAGCGCGCGTTTTAACGCGTCAATTTCTTGCTGCTGCGCCGCGATGGTTGCGCGCGCCCACGCGCTGTCGCGGTCCACGCGTTGATGTTCGTAAATCAATTCGTGCAGCGCCGCCGCGACGCGGTGCGGATAGCGCGCGACAATTTTTTCGAGCGCGCGCAAATGTGTCTCTGTCATCCATGCGGTATCATTGGTCATGTTGCCGCCGTGCCGCCGATAGTACGCCAATTTTTCCGGCACGAAATACGCGGCGTATCCTTCGCACATGATGCGCATCCACAATTCGTAATCTTCGCGCGCGGTGAGGGTTACATCAAACAACCCCACGCGGTCAAGCACGCGGCGCGGGACCAAAACGGTGTTGGGCGTGAAATAACCGCCGACCAATAAGGACGGCAAAATGTCACCGTTCAAAATGCGCCGCGTCTTGGCGACGGAATAGTCGTCGAGTGGTTTGCCCGACGCGTCCACATGCTGCACGTCACAATACACGAAACCGAGTTCGGGTTGTGTTTCAAACGCGGCGATTTGTTTGGCAATGGCGTCGCGGCGCAGCCAATCATCGGCGTCGAGAAATTTCAGATAGGCGCCGCGTGATTCTTGGATGCCGCGATTGCGCGCGGCAGACAAGCCGCGATTTTCTTGGGCAACAAGTTTTACGCGCGCGTTTTCGCGATACGGCGCAGTGACGCTTTCAAAATCGTCGGTGGAACCGTCATTGACGACAACGATTTCAATTTCCGCGTAACTTTGCGCCAGCGCGCTGTCCACCGCGTCGCGCACGAAGCGGGTCGCGTTGTAACACGGAATGATGATAGAAACCGGGGGCAGATTCGTCATGCCAACATTCCCAGACGTCGCAATGCGCGTACGAGGCGATTGCTTTCCAGCGATTCCAATTCCTGCATGCGTGGTGTCGCCCATGCCGTTTGCGCGCGCAGGAGTTGTTCGCGTTCCCGCGCGGTCTGTTCCCACGCGCGGCGCTGCGCGTCAAGTTCTACGGTTTGCTGGGCGTGCGCGCGGCTGAAGCGCTCGTACAGTTCCGGGTCCATGATGGCGGCGAGCATGTGCGCGAGCGCGCGCTGCTGTCCGGGAGCGAGGGGGGGGGACAAGCGCCGGGTGAATTGCGCCAGCGCGTTTTGTTCCGCCGGCGCGTCTTGGAGCGCGATCGTGTCGCGCAGTGACGCGTGCGTTTGCAGCGCGTTGTACAGGCGCATGGCATCGGGATGAATTTGCTGCAAGAGATTTTCAGTGACCGGCGTGTGCGGGGGTCGGCGCAGTAATTGACTCGAAAAAATCTCGTCGCGCTGTGCGGCATCGAGCGCCGGATGCAAATCCAATGTTTGCGCGAGCGCGTCACGGAACGCGTCAATTTGTTCGACGACGGCATAGCTGCTGCACAAGAGCGTTTGGTGCGGATGCTGTTGTGCGAAGTGCAAAAGTGCTTGATTGTACGCGTACCACGCTTCCAGCGCCGCGTAAAACTCAAAGCCAACCAATTGCAAACGGCGGGCGAGTGAAAGCATCACGTCGAGCGGGTGGCGATACACCAGCACAAAACGCGCGTCGGGCAGCAGCGCATGCCAAAAGTCCAATACCAAACTTGTGCGCGGGTCTTTCCAGCCCCACACGGTTTGGTCGGCGCGTGAGGCAATGAGCGCGCGCGCGCGTTCGGTTTCCGCCGCGTCGGGCTGCAATACAAAATCGCGCGTGACCAAAATCTCTTGTCCGCGCGCATGCAGCAGCGCCTGATGAA
>CAZXYP010000530.1:0-2389 GCA_964644955.1 uncultured Anaerolineales bacterium
ATTTGCAATTGCCCGAAATCGCGTTCCGTGTCGCGTTTGCCCGACAATGCGCCGCTCGTGATTTGGAGTGTCGCGCGCGAACCGACGAGCGTAATACTCCACGGCATGTCCTGACGCGCGCCGCTGACAAAATTCAACAGCGCGGCGCCGCCATTTTCAAATTTAAGCAGCGCCGTGAACGTATCGTCGGCGGTTGCGGTAAATTTTTCAATTTTGGTTTCGCGTCCGACCTGAATCGGGCGCCGCACTTCGGAAAAGAGTGTTTCGCGTTCCGCCATGACGCGTTCCACCGGACCGAACCACCACAGCAAGGCGTCAATAAAATGCACGGCAACGTTGCGCATCACACCGCCGCCGCGCTTGTCGTCCGCCGCCCAATTCCCGTTGAGTCCCCACGGCTGCGCCATTTGAAATGAAATCGTCGCGCGCAAAAATTTTCCGAGATACTCTTCCGCAATCAATTCTTGCGCGTACGCATACGAGGGCAGATAGCGCGTTTGAAACGCGACCGCGCTTGCCATTTTGCGCTGCTGCGCGGTTTTGAATGATTTTTCCGCGTCCGCAGAATTCAGACCGGCGGGCGTTTCGCACAAGACCGCTTTTTTCGCGAGCAGTGCCTTGTTTGCCAACTCATGGTGCGTTGCGGGCGGCGTTGCCAGCGTAATCAAATCCACATCTTCGCGCGCAAACAATTCGTTCGCGTCGGTAAACACAAGTTTGATACCCGCGTTTTTGGCGATGGTTTGCGCGCGTTCTGCGTTGCTGTCGCACACCGCGACAATATCAAGATTTTTTACGCGGCGCAAAGCATCCAAATGCATTTGCCCCCATGCCAAACCGACGACGGCGGCACGAATGTTGCTCATGCCTCATCCTCATCCGCGCGGTTGGGCGAATTGTCGGAAACATCCTGCGGTTGATGGCGCACCCACAAATTCAGCAAATCGCCTTCGGGCAGTTTGTCATGCCGTGCCGCGACGATTTCCAATTGTTTACGCAAACCGCTCAGCGTCGGAAAATCCAGACGAATCGGACGTTGGGACGACCACGCGCGCTGACAGCGTTCCATCAACATTTTCCCTTTGAAGGAACGCACCTGACACAATGAAATCTGATAGGGCGCGGACGATTCGATGAGCGAATACATCCACACCTCATCCACCGCTTTGAATTCGGGCGGCGGTCCTTCGACGATGGTAATGAGTTCGGGTTCGGCTTCCATGTGAATTTGGAGATTGGAGATTGGAGATAGGAGATGCCTCACTCCGTTCGGAATGACGTTTCCCTAGTCTCTAGTCTCTAATCTCTATTTTCCCTTCCATTCCGCTTTGCGCTTTTCGACAAATGCTTTCATGCCCTCGCGCCCGTCTTGAGTGGCAAATAAAAAATAAAACAATTTGCGTTCATAATCCAGACCGTCCGCGAGCGGTGTTTCGTATGCTTTGTTCACCGCTTCTTTGGCAAAACGCACCGCGATTGGCGCTTTGGACGCAATTTCACGCGCGAGATTTTTTGCTTCTTCCAAATACACTTCGTTCGGGTACACGCGCGCGACCAGACCATGCGCTTCGGCTTCGCGCGCCGAAAGCGCGCGTCCCGTCAGAACCATGTCCATCGCTTTGGCTTTGCCAATCGCGCGCGTGAGACGCTGGGTGCCGCCCGCGCCGGGAATGACGCCGAGATTGATTTCGGGCTGCGCGAACTGCGCGGACTCGGACGCCACAATCAAATCGCACGCCATCGCCAATTCACAGCCGCCGCCGAAGGCGTAGCCGCTCACCGCCGCAATTACGGGCTTTGTAATTTTTTTGATTTTATCCCAATAGGCAATCCAATTGCGCTGTAACATTTCAACCGCCGTCGCGTCTGCCATGTCTTTGATGTCCGCGCCGGCGCCAAACGCGCGTTCGTTGCCGGTCACAATCATACAACGAATCGCGTCGTCATTGTCCAATTCTTCCAACGCGCTCGTCAATTCCTGCATCACTTGACCGTTGAGCGCGTTCAATTGCTTGGGGCGATTGATTTGCGCAATTGCAATCGGTTCCTCGCGATGCACCAAAATAAATTCGTATGTCATGTACTGCCTCACTGCAACATTTTATCGCGCAAAAATTTCCAGCGCATTGTCGCGCACAACAAGCAAATTCGAAAACAGACCGTTCGGCTCTGCCTCCGCGTCGCGCCGGATTTGCGCGCGTAAATCGTCAAAAGCGGGGTGTTGGCGCGAGAATCCCAAGAGTAAATCGCGCGTCGGCATCCCCAAAACAAGTTCGCCCGTCACGCGCGCTTGCCAATCGCGCCACCGCGCGGGCAGCAGCGCGCGCGCGGCAGCATAACCATCGCCATAATGGTCCATCAACAAAATTTCATCGCCGTCGCCATTCAC
>CAZXYP010000531.1:0-2367 GCA_964644955.1 uncultured Anaerolineales bacterium
TAGCGGGTCTCGGGCTGGATCATGTCGCCAAGCCGTGCGGGGCGCGTGGGCGTGTGGCCGGCGCGGGTCCGAAGCTCACGGGCAGGGCTGGTAGCAGAACTTGAGCGCGCTGCACGCGTTCCGCAAACAAAAACGTGGACGCGCTCGCGCTCGGAAATACATCGCCGGTGGGTTCCATACATTGACCGGCAAAGTAACGGAGAATGCTGACCCCGCGCGCCACTTCGCCTTTACCTTCCGCAAAGGTTTTGCCTTCTTCGCGCGTCAATGCCGCGCCAATTTCGTCCAGCCGCGCTTCCATCCAATTCGCGGCTTGGTCCAAAATTTCGCCGCGTTTCGGCATCGGCGTTTTTGCCCAACCCGCGAACGCGCCATGTGCGGCATCAATCGCGTGTTGCGCGTCTTGACGCGTGGCGGAAGGAAACGTGCCGAGTTCCTCGCGCGTATTCGCGGGATTGGTGTCGTGTGTGATTGCGCCGTTTGACGCGGCGACCCATTGTCCGCCGATATAGTTGTTGAATGTTTGTGTCATGAGTTTATCCTTCAGGACGCGTGATGCGTGAGAATGTAGCATTGCTTGGGACGAGTGTCAATGCAGTCTCTTGCCAACATTCGAGTACAATATCAGCCGCTATGGTATCGCTTCAAATTCAAAACAATCAATTCGTTGACGAACACGCGCGCACGCTCATGCTGCGCGGCGTGAATCTCGCGGGCAGCAGCAAAATTCCCTTCGCGCCGCGCGCGGAACCGGACAGCGCGGAGTTTTTTCAACATCGCGACGTGTCGTTTGTCGGACGTCCTTTTTCCCTGCAAGACGCGGACGAACATTTCGAGCGTTTGCGCGCGTGGGGGCTGACGTTTTTGCGTTTTGTCGTGACGTGGGAAGCCATCGCGCATCGCGGTCCCGATGAATACGATAACGAATATCTCGACTATGTGCGCGCGGTACTTGAAAAAGCGGGTGAATACGGGTTTCAAGTGTTGATTGACCCGCACCAGGACGTGTGGAGTCGTTTCACGGGCGGCGACGGCGCGCCGGGGTGGACGCTGGAAGCGGTCGGGTTCGATATAAAAAACATGACACCGACGGGCGCGGCGATGCTGCACCACACGCACCCGCGTCGTCCGCCGCTGTTGGTGTGGGCGACAAATTACGCGCGCCTCGCGCCCGCGACCATGTTCACGCTGTTTTACGCAGGCAATGATTTTGCGCCTGCGACAAGCATTGACGGAATCCCCGCACAAGAATTTTTGCAATCACAGTACATCGCCGCGATTTCGAAATTGGCAGAACGATTGCGCGATGTGAATTGTGTGGTCGGTTATGAAGTGATGAATGAACCGTCGCGCGGTTATATCGGTTGGCGCAATCTGTTTTCGTCCGCGCAGTATCGGTACTGGATTACGCCGAGTCCGATGCAGGGGATGTGGCTGGGCGCAGGATTTCCGCAGCGCGTGTGGTGGAAAATGGTCAATCGCGAACGCGCGCGCGCGTGGCTGCCGGGGCGCGAGTGCATTTGGAAACAAAACGGTGTGTGGGACACGAACGCGCGCGGCGAACCGCGCTTGCTGCGCCCCAATCACTTTTCACACGGCAACGGACAGGAAAAAAATTTCGCGCGCGATTATTATCCCGCGTTCGCCAAACGTTTTGCGCGCGCCATTCAAACCATTGACCCGCGCGCGTTGATTTTTGTGCAGGGCGAACCGGGCGAACCCGCGCCCGCGCTGCATGTGGGCGATATTCCAAATATGGTGTATGCGCCGCATTGGTACGACGGCATTACGCTGATGGTGCGGCGCTATTGGAATCATCTCGGCGCGGACATGCTCAAGCGGCGTTTGGTGTTGGGCGCGGACGCGGTGCAGCGTTCGTTTGCCGCGCAGCTCGCGGTGTTTCGTCACGAAGCGGAAAAGGACATGGGCGGTGTGCCGGTGCTGCTCGGCGAGTTTGGTATTCCGTTTGATTTGCGCAAACCCGCGGTTTTGCGCCAGGCGGATGAAATGTTGGAAACACGCGCGCTGGACCGTTCGTTTCGCGCGTTGGAATCCAATTTGATGAGCGGAACGATTTGGAATTATTCGCCGGACAATACCTTTGAACGGGGCGATTCTTTTAACGGCGAAGACCTGAGCATTTTCACGCAGTCGGAACGCGTCAAGCCGGACGATATTCATTCGGGCGGACGCGCGCTGCGAACCTTGATTCGACCGTACCCGCGCGCGACGGCAGGCAAACTCTTGCGCGTGCATTTTGATTGGCGTACGCGCGTATTTGATTTTTCGTTTGAACACGACGAGGTGATTGCGGCGCCGACCGAAATTTTTGTGCCGACGTTTCAGTATCCGCGCGGGGTGCGCGTC
>CAZXYP010000532.1:0-2351 GCA_964644955.1 uncultured Anaerolineales bacterium
CATGCGGATCTTCTCGTCGCAGATCGGGCAGTTGAAGTCGAGGAACTGCGGCTCGAACCGGGCGACAGCATTTTGTTTTATTCCGACGGTTTGGTCGAAGCGCACAATCCGCAAAGAGAAATGTTTGGCTTTCCGCGTTTGAGCGAATATGTGGCGAATCATGAAGGCGGCGCGGCATTGATTGAATCGGTGCTGGAAGATTTGGAAGTGTTTACGGGTCCGAATTGGGAACAGGAAGATGATGTCACTCTCATGACTCTGGAACGCGTTTCCACCGCGCACACGCATCCGCACCCGCACGCCATCGGCGAGCGAACGGGCGATTGGACGATTCTTGCTGAATTTGAAACGCCAAGCGGCGAAGGCAACGAACGCCAAGTCATGACGCGGGTCGCGGAAGCCGCGCAAAATGTCTTGCCCGCATCGCGACTGGAAAAATTAAAAACGGCGGTCGCGGAAGCCACCATGAACGCGATGGAACACGGCAACAAAAACAATCCCGACCTCCCGGTGCATGTCGAGGTCAAGGCATCGCCAAAACTCTTATCCGTTCACATCACCGACGAAGGCGGCAGTGTGCCGATTCCCGACAATCCCGCGCCGGACCTGAACGCGAAATTGGAAGGCATGCAATCGCCGCGCGGGTGGGGCTTGTTTTTGATTAAACAATTCGTGGATGAACTGAACATCATCACTGACGAAAAACATCACACCGTCGAATTGATCTGGCATTTGGAGGAAAACAAGACCTGACAGGTTTCTGAAACGCCCGTTTGCTTTACGCGGACGCGCAATCCAACGGGAATCGTCTATCCGACGCGCCCGCAGCAAAAACCTGTCAGGTCTGAAACACGAACATGGCTACTCCTCTTGAAGCAATCGTCCGCCAACAACCGAATGCGGCGATTATTGATTTGAAAGGCGACATTGACGGCGCGGGCGAGGACGCGCTGCAAAAAGCATACGCCGAAGCGACGGCGCTCAAGCCGCACGCGGTGCTTTTGAATTTTGCAGAGGTCGGCTACATCAACAGCAAAGGCATCGCGCTGATTGTGATGCTGCTCGCGCAGGCGCGCAAAGGCGGCACGCGCCTGTTGACCACCGGACTCTCGCCGCACTATGTCGAAATTTTCAATATCACGCGCCTGTCCGACTTTATGAAAATTTATCCCGACGAACAAGCAGCATTGGCAAACAGCCAATAGCAGATACTCTATCGCGTATCGCATATCGCGTATCGCAAATCGTTCACGGTTTATCCAATCGCTTGGCGAAAGCCCGCGATAGGCGATAAGCCATCAGCGATAAGCAAAAAATGGCAACCTCAAAAATTGAACTCGCAGTTCGCAAACCAAATTCGCAAGTCGGCATCATTGACATTCAGGGCGAAGTCACCGGCACCGCCGAAACACCGTTGATGAATGCGTACGAAGAAGCGAGCCAGGGCGGCACGCGCACCATCATTTTGAATTTTTCCAACCTGGAATACATGAACAGTTCCGGCATCGGACTGCTGGTCACGCTCTTGATTCGCGTGAATCGCCAAAAACAGCGCATGTTCAGTTACGGCTTGAGCGACCACTATCAACAAATTTTTCAACTCACGCGCTTGAACGAGGCAATCGGAATTTACAACGATGAAGCAAGCGCGATGCAAGCAGCAGGATGACAAGGTGAAGGGGTGACACGGTGAATCACTCTGTCACCTTGTCACCCGGTCAACCCATTACGAAAGAAGAATACTATGTCAGCGAATCCTCCCCCCTCCGACCGACAAAAATCGTCCGAGCAAGCATGGGCAAAACCGACGGACCATTTGCATGTGGACCACGAAATGCCCGCCGGTTCCATCAACCTGAACGTGCACGGGCGGCAGTTGAACAATCCGTTGCAAGGGTTCGGGCAAATGTGGCAGAAAACATACCGCATCAAGATGATTGCGCCGCGCGTGCCCATGAGCGGCAAAGCCGCGACCCCGCAAGACATTATCGCGGGCTGGAAAGCGAACTTTCCAAAATTTTGGCCCCGCGGCAATAATTTTTATGCCCCGCTCACCGAAATTCAACCGGGCGAAGTCGCGGTGTTGAATTTGAAGGGTCCCGGCGGCATGCCGCTTTCGACGGGCGTGCGCGTGATTTACGTGGACGACGAACAATTCTCATTCATGACGCCGCAAGGGCACATGTTTGCGGGCATGATTACGTTTTCGTCCTTTGACGAAGACGGCGTGTACGCGCAGGTGCAGGCATTGATTCGCGCGAGCGACCCGGCGTATGAATTCTTTTTCAAACTCGGCATCATTGGCAAGATGGAAGATGAATTTTGGACGGCGACGCTGCTCAATCTGGCAG
>CAZXYP010000533.1:0-2349 GCA_964644955.1 uncultured Anaerolineales bacterium
GACATCGCGAGCCCACGGCATTACGCGCAAGCCGCGCCAGGCGCGCGTTGATTTGGCGATGCAGATAGGGCGCTGCCGGAAGTTTGGTGAGCGAATTGAATTGATAGCTGCGCCGCAAGAGCGCTTCGACATTTGCAATCAGGTCTTCGGACTGGAAAGGTTTGCCTAAATAGCCGTCCGCGCCCTGACGCAGAGATTGTGCGGAAGTGGGCGACTCTTCTTGTCCGCTCATGATTAACACGGGAATGTGATGCGTGAACGGGTCGTTTTTCAGGCGGCGCATTACATCCACACCGTCCATATCCGGCATGAGTGCATCCAGCACAACCAAATCCGGGCTTTCACTGTTGACCATTTCGAGCGCGCGCAAACCGTTTTCGGCTTGGACCGTCGCATACCCGTTTTTTGCCAAAATATCGGCGGCAAGCGTACGGTGCAAGCGCGAATCATCCACAATCAGAATTTTTTCGCGCAGGCGATTGCCAACTTTTTCCATAACGAGCTGTCGAGAAGATTATATCATCACGTGCATCCGTCGAGCAATAGGATAAAAGAAAAAAGACCTCAAAGAGGAATGCTCCTTGAGGTCCGGTGTCACTGAGGATTGAGGTTATAGGTCAGTGCGACAATGCGCCAGCCGTCGCCACCTTTAGTAAATGCCCATTGATTGCAGTTCTGGCAATTGGTCGTGCCGATTTTGACGCTGCTGGTCGCCGTTGCATTGTTCCCGTTGATGGTCACTTGAATATCGGGGTGTTCGCAAAACGTTGGGTTTGATGGGAAAATCAGGTTGACATAGCGGTCGCGCAATGCCACCCATGTTTTCCAGGTTACGTCGTCGCCGGCATTGGCTTGTGTGTGATTGGCATCGGTTACTATGCCGTTGTCCGACCACATGGATTGCAGGCGGTCCACATCCTGTTGAACGACGGCTTCACACTCGGCATTGATGAGTTGGCGAATCGCTTCTTCATCGGAAGCGGGAACGGGCGTCGGCGTGCGTTGAATGGTGCCACCGCCCGGCGCATTGGTTGGCGGCGGCGGCGCAGTCGTACCGCCGCAGGCGGCAACGACTACAAGCAGCACGCTGAGAGCGAGCGCGATTTTTGTTGAAATGCGTGCATTAAACATACCTTCTTGCTTTCTCCTTTACGAAATGAGCGGAGGATTTGTGCGTCCGAATTCGCGGCATCTATGGGACGGCGCAAACCCGGGTAAAGTTCTGTGATGAATTTACACAATAACGCCATCACTGCAAAGCCCTCTGCCGAGTGATGGCGGATTTATTCTAGCACTGCTTGAAAATATCGCAAAAAACGGGGGAGGTTCAATCGTGCGCCGGTGGAATGATGGGATAGCGTGATTCGTGCGCTTGTCCGATCGGATTTGCGGGTTGCGATACGCGATTGGCGAACCGCTATTTGCAGGATTCACAAATCATGTGAACCGCCTCATTCAAATCGTCTGTGATTTGCCAAATTTCCAAATCACGCGCGGCGACGGTCTGCCAATGCGCCACCAATTCGCGACGCACCCAATCCAACAACGGCGTCCAGAATTCGCGACCGACCAAAACAATCGGCACATCGCGGTCGGCTTTACCGGTTTGAATGAGCGTGCTGATGGTAAATAATTCGTCGAGCGTGCCAAAACCGCCGGGAAAGAAAACGTACGCCATGGCGGAATAATCGAGCATGAATTTGCGCGACATGAAATAATGAAAGCCGATGCCTTGCTTGACGTACGGATTGAATTCTTGTTCAAGCGGCAGTTCGATATTCAGCCCGACGCTTCTACCGCCTGCTTCGGACGCGCCGCGATTGCCCGCTTCCATGATGCCGGGTCCGCCGCCGGTCACAATCGTGAATCCGCGTTTCGATAAACGATACGCAAGTTCGCGCGCCTGCGCGTAATACAGATTGTCCTCACGCAATCGCGCCGAACCAAAAAATGTGACGGTGCGTTCCAGATTGGACAAAAACTCAAACCCATCCACAAACTCGGACATGATGCGAAACACGCGCCACGAAAAATTTCCGTCATGTGCCGCGAACGTCATTTGCTTTTGTTGAATCGCCGGCACATCGTCGCGCGCGCCTTGCCCGCGCGGCGAGCGAACGTCGCCAATGGTTTCAAATTCGGGTTTGTCGCCGGTGTGACTTTTGGGAATGTGCGCGCGGCGCGCATGCGGCGCGTGTGTTGAGGAGAGCTGCGTTTTTGTTTTTCGGGACGCCATAGTTCATTCAAAAAAACCTCCTTCCGCAGAAGGAGGTTTCTGTTTTCAAAATCGCTCGCGGTTGATCTTGCTGTACGGAATTAACACGACGCCCAATTCCTCTGCCACAGGAA
>CAZXYP010000534.1:0-2346 GCA_964644955.1 uncultured Anaerolineales bacterium
ACGGCTTCAGAAAGCAGTGGCGTTTTTGTTATTCTGCCGCCGGCGCGGGCGCCGGTTCGACTGCGGTTTTTGGTTTCCGCCGAAATCGGATTTGGAGAGCATCCGGAATCGCGTACGCCGTCGGGACGAGCAGCAGAGTCAGAACTGTCCAAGTAATCAAACCGCCAATGACGACAAGCGCCAGGGGTTGACGGAAGGAACCGCCTGCGCCGAGACCGCGCGCGACCGGCAGCGAGCCGAGAATCAACGCGAGGGAAGTCATCAAGACGGGGCGAAAAAAATTTGCCGTATATTTTCAGCGTACATCAGGAAGTTGCGTTTGTCGTGTTGCTCATTTGCTTCAAAACAAGCGCAGTCTTTTGAAACAATCGCAATAATTGTTCGCGTTCGTCGGCTGTAAAGTGTGAGAGAAATTCACACATGCGCTCGCCAAAGAATTGGTTAAAGAGCGCATAGACTTGCTTGCCCTCGGCGCTGAGCGTCACGCGTACCACACGGCGGTCATGGGCGTCGGGCAGGCGTTCGGCGTACCCTTGCTCGACCAAAGCATCTATCGTGCGCGTGGCGGTGCTGAGCGGGACGTTGAGCGCCTCGCTGATTTCGCCCATCGTCATTGGGCGCGCTTGTTGTGTAAAAATAGCAGCGAGGCGATGGAATGCCTGCAAATGATATTCGCCGCCGCGCGCGTCTTGATCGTGCGCGCCTAATTTGACGCGCGCGCGTTCCAGGTCGGCGGGCAGCGCAGCGCGCAAGGTGTCTTGCTGGCTGAGCAGGTCCTGCCAGATTTGTTTCATTTGCTCGGCTTGGCGTTGGAGGTGGCGCGTCGGTTTTGCTTTCATGGCGATATATTTCCAAAGTGGAAATATTTTATGCCGAAATGAAATGGCGTCAAATTGTTGGATGGGGAAAGGTGGTCGGCTGCGCGCCGCCGTACCCCAAATGTCCTGTTGCGCGTTCGGCAGGTGCGGCGTAAAATACATGTCGCGCCGCGCGCAAGCGATGTTCCGACTGCTGCTTGCGCCAGCGCATGTTTTAATCGCAGGTGGTTTGCCTGTGTAGCCCCGGTCACAGAAAGAGTGCGCATGGCGTCTTTGATTTCTTCCGCTCCGACATTCTCCAAAGCTTCCGAGTCTTCCGGAATGAGCGTTGCCGCGCCGCAGTCCATCGCGGATACCGGTTTGCCTGCCAGTTTTATTCAAGACCTCGCGCTCAAAGTGATTTACTTTGCCGGCGAAATTGCCGCCCATGCCGTCGCCGAAGAGCTGTGCTTGCCGCACAGCAATGTTGTCGAGAATGTCTTGACGTTTCTCGTCAGAGAAGAATTCTGTCAAATCACCGGCGCGCAAGGGTACAGCGAACGCGCGTATCGCTACACGGTCACGGGCAAAGGCAGCAACAAGGCGCAAGAATTGTTGGCGCGCAATCAATATGCCGGTCCGGCGCCGGTCCCATTGAAAACCTATATTGAAACCGTACGCCAGCAGGCGATTGGCGCGGTCTCGGTTCAGCAAAGTTCGATTCGCAATTCGTTTGACGACATTGTGATTTCAGATGCGATGCTGCGGCGCGTAGGTCCGGCGGTGAATTCGGCGCGTTCCATTTTTCTGTACGGTCCGCCCGGCAACGGGAAAACGACGATTGCCGAACGGATGGCGCGGTTGTTGGGGGGCAATGTGTATTTGCCCCACGCGATTTATGCGGACGGACAAATTATCCGTCTGTATGACCAAATCAATCACCATGCCATCGAAGAGCCGCATCGGAGCGGGACGACCGGCGACCTGGCGCGGCGCGATCAGCGTTGGGTTTTGTGTCGTCGTCCGTTCATTGTCGTCGGCGGTGAATTGACGCTCGAAACGCTGGACCTCATTTTCGACCCCATCTCGAAAACCTACGAAGCGCCGTTTCAAATGAAAGCCAACTGCGGCATGTTTTTGGTTGACGATTTCGGACGCCAACAGATGCGCCCGCAAGATTTGTTGAATCGCTGGATTGTGCCGTTGGAAAAGCGGTACGACTTTTTGACACTGCAAACCGGCAAGAAAATTGAAGTGCCTTTTGATGTCTTGATTGTTTTTTCCACCAACCTCGACCCGCGCGATTTGATGGACGAAGCATTCTTGCGCCGCATTCGCTACAAAATCAATGTCCCGAATCCGTCGTGGGAAGATTTCCGCACCATCTTTCAGCGCAATTGCGCGCAGCGCAGCATCCCCTACGATGAAGAGATGTTCAAGTATTTGGTGCTCGAGCATTTCGTCAAAGTCAAGCGCGAACCCAAATCGGTGCACCCGCGCGACCTGCTCGACCAAGTACGACTCGAAGACGTCGCCCAACTTCACGTCG
>CAZXYP010000535.1:0-2322 GCA_964644955.1 uncultured Anaerolineales bacterium
GACTCGCTTTTGTTCAAGTTCGACTTGCTCCACGATTTAGTGGGGTGCTACCCATCGCCGATTTTATTTGCGCAAGGCGCGTCATGGCAGTAATTGCGCTTCGCGCAACGTTTCGCGCAATTGCGCGCGTTCGCTTTCCCCAAGCGGCAGCAGCGGCGCGCGCGGCGCACCGCCGTAATAGCCCAATTCATCGAGCGCGGCTTTCAAGCCGGGCACGCCCCATTTCACCGTAACCGCGTGGTTGGGACGAATCATGCGTAATTGAATCTCGCGCGCCTTGCTCATGTCACCGGCTTGAAACGCGTCATAGATTGCCACACATTCGCGCGGCGCGATGTTGCCCAACGCCGGAATCACGCCTTTGGCGCCGATGCTCATCGCGGGCAGAATCGCGGAACCTGTTCCCACCATCACCGCAAAATCGGGCGGCGCAAAGCGAACGATTTCGCCCATCTTGGAAACATTTGCCGAACTGTCTTTGATGCCTCGAATGTTCGGGTGCTGCGCCAATGCGAGGACTGTGCTTGCGTCAATTTCGAGCGTGGTGAGCGCCGGCACGTTGTAAATCAAAATCGGAATCGGCGACGCGTCGGCGAGCGCGCGAAAATGCTGTATCCACGCGGCGGCATTCATCTGATTGCGAAAATAATGCGGCGGTACGACCAACGCCGCGTCCGCGCCGATGGCTGCCGCGCGTTGCGTGAGGGCAATGGCGGCGCGCGTGGATTCGGCGCCCGTGCCGGCGATCATGATGCGGTCCGACGGAATCATTTCGCGCGCGACCTGCAGCACGCGTATTTTTTCCTCTTGGCTCAAGAGCGTATATTCGCCGTTGGAACCCAAAATGACAAAACCGTGCAAGCCCGTTTCGAGCCAGCGCGCGAAATTCGCGCGCTGCGCGGTTTCATTGAAATTGCCGTCGGCATCAAACGCGGTCGGCGCCGGCGGCAAAACGCCGTGAATGAGTTTGGACATATTGTTTCCTCAATGGGTCAGCGATTACGAATTGCAAACGCGACGATTCTAACACAGTTCAAAACTCGACGCCCGCTTGCGCGAGAATCCCTTTTTGAAACGGGTGTTTGATTTCGCGCATTTCGGTCACGAGGTCGGCGTATTCAATCAACGCGGGCGGGGCATCGCGTCCGGTAAAAATGACGTGCAGCGCGGGCGGTTTATTTTCGCGCAGCCAGGCAATCACCTCATTCACGTCCAGCCAGCCGTAATGAAACGCATACGTGATTTCGTCGAGCGCCAAAACATCGTACGCGTCGCTCACGATTTTTTCTTGCGCCAATGCCCATGCTGCGCGCGCCTTGTTGCCCGACGCTTCCAAATCTTTGGACGTCCACGTAAAGCCGTCGCCGAGCGCATGCCACTCCATGTTCAATTTTTTCGCCGCGCGAATTTCGCCCCAATTACCTGTTTCCGCTTTGATAAACTGCACCACGCACACGCGCATTTGACGGCCCCACGCGCGCAGCAGCGTGCCGAGCATCGCCGTGGTTTTTCCTTTCCCGTTGCCTGTATTGACAATGACCAATCCGTGTCGCATTTGTTTTCCTTTCGCGCGTTTATTGCCGCGCCAAACGTTTGATTTCTATCGGCAGACCTGCCACCATCAAAAACACCTGTGTTGCGTGCTGTGCCACATACGCGTTCACGCGTCCCAACACATCGCGAAATCGGCGCGCCAACGCGTTTTCTGGCACAATGCCCCAGCCCACTTCATTGGAGACCAAAATCAAATCAATATCGTGCAGGTGCGTCCATTCCATTATCAAATCCAATTGTCCCAACAGCCGTCTTTCCAAATTGTTTTCGTCCGCGAGCATTTCGTTTGTCACCCACAGCGTCAAACAATCCAACAGAATCAACTGCGGCGCACTTTCCAATTTCGCAATCGCATACGGCAAGTCGCGCGGCGCTTCGAGGGTTGCCCAAGTCGGCGGGCGTTCCGCGCGATGGACGGCAATGCGTTCGCGCATTTCCCCGTCCAACGCTTCGGCAGTCGCAATAAACAAAACGCGTTCCCGCGCGCGCGCAATTGCCAAGGTTTGCGCATACGCGGACTTGCCGCTGCGCGCGCCGCCCAGGACCAAAATCAAATCGGCTTTGCGATTTTGATAGTTGGATGGTCGTCTCACGCCAATTGTTCCAGAATGCGCTCTACTTTTGTGCGCGAGGTGAAAAAATCCGATTCGCCGAACACTTCCAAGGTCAGGACGCCGGCATAATTTTCTTGTAACAGAAAATGCAGGACGGCTTGCACTTGCGCGTCCGGCATGTACGCCAGCGACGCGTGGTCGCGTTCGGCAACTC
>CAZXYP010000536.1:0-2317 GCA_964644955.1 uncultured Anaerolineales bacterium
CTGTCCTCACAGCGGCTGCGCCACCTTTTCGCGTTTTATCATGTCATGCAAATTCGCGCCCGCAGGCACCATCGGATACACCGCGTCTTCCATCTTGACGCGAAATTCAATCAACGCCGGACCGGACGACGAACGCACCTCTTCCAACACGCTCATCACATCCGCGCGCTTGTCAACGAGATAACCGGGAATGCCGTACGCTTCTGCGAGTTTCGTAAATTCAGGCGAAAGAATCGGCGTTGCGGCGTACCGCGCATCGTAGAAAAATTCCTGCCACTGGCGCACCATGCCGAGATAGCCGTTATTCAAAATCGCGATATTGATTTTCAATTTCTCTTGCACGATGGTTGCCATTTCGTAGAGGGTCATTTGAAAACCGCCGTCCCCCGCAATCACCCACACTTCCTTGTCGGGACACGCGAATTTCGCCCCAATCGCCGCTGGCAGCGCAAAGCCCATCGTGCCGAGACCCCCACTCGTGATAAGCGTGTGCGGCTTGTTGTGCAAATAGTACTGCGCTTCCCACATTTGATGTTGTCCCACATCCGTTACTACAATCGCGTCGCCCTGCGTCGCCGTCCATAAATCGTGCACCACATGCTCGCTCATCAAACCATCCGGCGATTCCCAATCCAACACATCGCGAATCGGATTTTTTTCCATTTCGGTCTTGAGATGATTCACCCACGCATCATGTCGTTTCGGCGGCACCAACGGCGAGAGCGTTTGCAATGACGCTTTCAAATCGCCCAGCAGCGGCACATCCACCTGAACATTTTTGTTGATTTCGGACGCGTCAATTTCAAAATGAATCTTTTTGCTGTACGGCGAATACGTCTTGAGATTGCCGGTCACGCGGTCATCGAAACGCATCCCCATCGCCAAAATCAAATCCGCGTTTTGAATCGCCTCATTCACATAAACACCGCCGTGCATGCCCATCATACCGAGACACAACGGATGCTCTGCCGGAAAACCGCCGATGCCGAGCAGCGTCAAGGCGACCGGGATGTTTGTCTTTTCCGCGAATTCCAAAACCTCGCGCTCGGCGCCGCTGAGCATGACGCCGTGTCCGCAAAAAATCAACGGGCGCTCCGCCTGAGCAATGAGTTGCGCCGCGCGTTCAAACGCTTCCATCGGCGCAAAACGGGCGAGCAGGCGTTCGTTGGGCAAATGAATCGGCTCGGTCGGATATTCAAATTCCGTCATCGCCAACTGCACATCTTTGGGAATGTCAATCAACACCGGACCCGGGCGCCCCGAACGCGCAATATGAAACGCTTCGCGCACAATGTGCGCCAATTCTTCGACGTGGGTGACGAGATAATTGTGTTTCGTCACCGGCAGCGTCACGCCCGTCACATCGGTTTCCTGAAACGCGTCACTGCCAATCACGCGCGTGCCGACCTGTCCCGTAATCGCCACAATCGGCACGGAATCCATCATCGCGGTCGCGAGACCCGTCACCATATTCGTCGCGCCCGGACCGCTCGTGCCGACGCAAACGCCCACGCGCCCCGACGCGCGCGCGTACCCATCCGCCATGTGCGTCGCGCCCTGTTCGTGGCGCACCAACACATGATGAATCGGATATTGCAGCATCGCATCATACGCGGGCAAAATCGCGCCGCCCGGATAACCAAAGACCACATCCACGCCTTCGCGGACCAAACATTCCCACAAAATTTGTGCGCCTGCTAATTTGGGCATATGTAACTCCACACCGACGGCGGACGGCAGACAGCGGACAACCCGCGTGGTCGTCTGTCGTCAGTTGTCGGTCGTCGTACAAAAATAAAAAAGCGACCGAACGTTTGTCACTGACCGTTATACCAGTCAAACAAACATTCGCCCGCCCAATCGTCGGACGTTTGCGCTTGCGCTGCGGACATGGACTCTGCGTCGGCAGTCGCCGACGTGCGTTCGCCCTGTCCTTTGGCAGTCGCCGCGCGCGCACTGCTTTGACGCGGCGCGTCATGTGCGGACACGGCGGCGTCACTACACGCCATGTGCCATTGCTCCATCTCGGCTTGAGAATATCGTTTCGTGAACATACTGCCCACCTCTGCGGGTGAAAAAAACAAAAGGTAGGCGCTTTTGCCTACCTTCCTCGTTGAAGGACAACCGGGTCCGCTCTCGGAATTGACGCTGTATGCTTTTTGCCGCCGTCATTGGATGCAAAAAAAACCGCCTGATGGTTCAGGCGGTTTCGATTCGCGTCATTTCTTCGCTATCGTCGTCGGGGGCGTCTCCCGATTTTCGCCCAAACCAAATTGCGCCTGTTGCTAAGGACTACGACCTCAACAAGCGTAATAAC
>CAZXYP010000537.1:0-2313 GCA_964644955.1 uncultured Anaerolineales bacterium
GTTGCCTTCGAGCGTGATTTCGCTGGTGATGGTGGGCAGAGCTCCGGGCGTATTAGTGCCGAGAATGACGTCGGCGGTCAGGTAAATCGTATCCGCGCCGCTGCCCGCCGCGCAGTCCGTCGAGCCACTCTGGTCGTCATTGTTCGCATTCGTAATCGCTTCGTCGAGCGTGCACGCGCCGCTGACGGTGATGCTCGCGGCATGAACAATCGGCGCGCTGCTTAACGCCAGCAGCATCGCCGCGCCGATAAGCGACGTTGCCAACGCGCGCTGCAAGGCGCGACGATTGCGGCGCGGCAACGACGCGAGTTGCGCGTAAAAATACGCGAGCCGTTTCAAGATGCGCTGATATTGTTTCAGCAGCAGTTGAAAGAGAAAGGGATTCGCCTGCGCCTGTTCCAATTGGGCGCGCCATGCGGCGAGAAGCGAACCCTCGTCAGTTCGATTCGGGGCAAGCATGTAGAGAACTCCTTTCGACATGTGTCCGCGCCGACATCGCGTAGAGCCACCTGGCGGGCGGGCAAAGCACGCGCGCCGGCGCAAGTGGGATTGATAGGAAATTTTACAAAATTTTTTGCGCGTTGAAAAGGGGGTGTAAAAAAATTACACGGCTGTTACCAAGTCGCGGATTCTGTCAGTTCGAGCCGCCCTTGCTCACGTGGAATTCATGCGAGAAATCTCTCCGCGCGCCAAGCGAGATTTCGCCGATGAACGACATTGGACACTCCGTTCGAAATGACATCCGCTTGTCAATGGACTTTGCAACAGCCGTGCACCCGCCCGAACCTCGAACGTTGCATTTTCGCGTCACGCGCTTATAATGCAAGTGAAATTTTTTCAAAAACGAAAAACATTTGCGCGCCGAACAATTCGGCTCACGCACGGTTGCTGACAAAAGAGCGTACAATGCTTTTTTGTCGTGTGATATTGCGACGAGTTCAATTCTCGGCAAGCAAATGTTTTTTATTTGTAGTAAATTGTTTTTTGTTTGCACGTTCCTTCGTGGTAACGAATTCATTCGTTCGCCGCGTGGGACGAATAAATTCGTCACTACACCAAACACATGCCGCGCAAAAGCGAAATCGCCAAACCCAAAAAGTCTGACGCGAAAAAATCCGCGCCTGCGAAAACGAGTGACACAACACAAGACGCTGTCACCGCGACACGCCTCTGGTCGAATCAGGAAATCGCCGCGCTCTTGAAACGCATCGGCGATATTCTTTCGATTCAGGGCGAGAACCGTTTCAAAATTATCGCGTACCAACGCGCGGCGGATGTGATTGAACATTCTTCGCGCGGTGTGCAGGATATTTGGGCAGGCGACCCTGCGAATTTGCGCGCGATTGACGGCGTGGGCGAAGCGATTGCGGAAAAATTGGACGAATTGTTTCGCACGGGACAAATGAGTTATTACGAAAAAATTCGCGCGCAGATTCCCGAAGGACTCGTGGACATGCTCGCGATTCCGGGCGTCGGTCCCAAAACCGTTTCCAAATTTTGGCACGAATTCAACATCACCACCCTCGACGGTTTGAAACAAGCGTTAGAGAATCCCGAAAAAAATCTACCGGGCATTGGCGAAAAAACAATTGAAAATTTGAAACAAGGCATCGGCACGATTGGTTTGCACACGACGCGCGTGCGGCTCGCCGTCGCGTTTTATTTTGCGCAAGAGTTGATGGACGCGTTACAAAAAGTGTGTGGCAGCGCGATTGAAAAAATTTCGCCCGCCGGCAGTTTGCGCCGCTTGCGCGCGACGATTGGCGATTTGGATATTCTCGTCGCCTCGAACGAACCGGAAAAAATTCTCGACGCGTTTGTGAAATTGCCGCAGGTGCGCCAAGTGTTGGCGAAAGGCGAGACGAAAGCGTCCATCATTGCGCACAACGGCATGCAAGCCGATTTGCGCGTGTTGGAGCCGAAAAATTGGGGGACGGCGTTACAGTATTTCACCGGCAGCAAAGAACACAACATCCGCATCCGCGACCTTGCGCTGAAAAAAGGTTTATCGCTTTCGGAATGGAGTTACACGCGCGTCAAGTCCGAAAAGGAGTTCTTTTGTCCCGATGAAACGCAAGTGTATGAAAAAATTGGCATGAGTTGGATTCCGCCGGAACTGCGCGAAGCGTCGGGGGAAATTGAAGCGGCGCTCGCGCACAAACTTCCGCAATTGATTCGCTTGGAAGATTTGAAAGGCGATTTGCAGTGTCACTCGAAATGGAGCGACGGACAGGCGACGATACGCGAAATGGCGGAAGGCGCGATGAAACGCGGCTTGCAGTACATTGCCATCACCGACCATTCGAAAGGGCT
>CAZXYP010000538.1:0-2310 GCA_964644955.1 uncultured Anaerolineales bacterium
CACAACGCTTCACCTTTGCCCGCCCACACGCCGTACTGCGTCAGCACTTCGGGATGTTTCACCACCGGCACGCCGAGCTCGGTGGCGATTTCGACCGTGCGGTCGGTGGACGCGGAATCAATCACCACGATTTCGTCGAGCAGCGGGTAATCCACCACAAAACGCCGCCGCATCGTCTTGATGACATTGCCAATCGTCGCTTCTTCGTTCAAGGTCGGCAAACCGAGCGAGATGGTCAAGCACTGCTGTTGTTTAAGCCGCACCAACTGCGCGATGTCTTCGAACTCGTGCGCGCTGAATGTGTTTTCGGCAAACCATTTGTCCACGATGACCGAGATGGTATAGTCCACCGGCGCGAGTTCGCCTTGGAGCGGCGCGGGCGGCAATAACGCGGGCGCGGTGCGGACAACCAACGTCGGCACGCGCGATTGTTCCAACACATCGGGCGTCACCGCCGCGCCGCTTTTGGGATGGCGCGCGCGCGGACTCGCGCCCATGACCAAAAGTTGATGTGTGCGCGGTTTCGCTTGCGCGAGAATCGCGTGCGCGGCAGCATCCTTGGCGCGCAGCCAACGCGTAATTTCGGGCAGCGCATGCAGTTGTTGAAACAGCGCGCGGACAGTCTGGTCGCGAAAGCGCGCGCTCGGCGTCGCGTGGAGCAGCGTGATTTCGGCGTCACACGCCTTGGCAAAGGTCAAGGCAGTTTCGAGCGCCAATGCCGCATACGGACCGCCGCGAATCGGCAAAAGAATGCGCTTGACTTGTTTAGGCAATGCGCCTTTTGCCAAGACCACATCGCACGGTATCGTATCCAACAAAATTGATGCAAGCGCGCTTGCTGTGTTCGCCAGCGCCAACTCACCGCGCTCTTGTTTCACCAAGTGCTTGATTTCTTGCGCGGCGTCCGCCGTGACGCGCACCTGAAACGATAGATCGGTCGGCAGGCGCGTCGTAAAATGCTGGCGCAGGGCTTGCGCCGCGCGCGCGCCCGCGCTCACTGCATCCGCAGACGTAACGACCAAACCGACGACTACGATTTCCAGTTCGCGCGCTTGCGCGAGCGTGCGCGCAAATCCCAAGAGCGATTCGATTTCTTGGCTGTGCGTGCCAATGACCAACAGACGCGAAGGAGTGGTTTCAGGAGTGAGCATATGCGTTCAAGAGCGGTTCAATGTGCGCGGTAAAAACATGTTCCCACGAATACGCGTGTCGTACGCGCTGCTTCAATTGATAGCGCGCGTCCGCGGCGAAAAATTCCGCGAGCCGCGCCGCAATCACGCGCGGCGATTCAGCCAACGCAAAATAGTGCGCCAGGTCGCGCGCGGTTTCACGAAACGGCGGAATGTCCGCGCAAAAAATCGGCAGCCGCGCGATACCCGCCTCCAAAATCGGAATGCCGAATCCTTCGCGTGCGGACGGAAACAAGAGTGCGTCGGCGAGCGCGTACAAATCGCGGCGCGTTGCATCGCTCACCGCGCCGTGTTCCTGCAAAAAGAGAATGTTGTTGCCCGCGCGCGTTTTCAACTCGTCCAAATACGCGCGGTTTGCAGGATTGTGCGGACCCAGCGGGCCCATCACGAGCAGTTTCGGCGCAAAGCCGTTCTCGCGCAAGGCGTTCACAATGTCAATGGCAAACTCGATATTCTTGCGGCGCGTCACGCGCGCGGGCAGGAGCAGCAAGGGCGCGCCGTCGAGCAAATGCAAAGTCTCCAGCCAATGCGCGGTGGTTTCGGTCACCCGAAAAAATTCCGCCGCGTCCAAGCCGGGCGGCACAACCGCAATTTCCGGCGTATTAATTTGCAGCAAACGCGCGAGGTCGCGTTGACGTGATTCGGAAACCGCAACGTATTTTGCATTTACCCACGCGCGGCGCAGCAAGTCCCACGGCGCGCCGTCGCGCAAATCATCCGCATACACCGGGTCATCCCAGGCAAAATCGTGACACCACGCAATCAATTTTACGCGTTGAGATGAAACGAGTTGGTGCAGTGCGACCGTCAACGCGAGATTTTTGTGCAGCGTGACGACATTGTGCGCGATGAGAATGTCCACGCCGCGCAGCGCCTTTTCCAATTCGTTGAAAATATCGCGCGTGAGCGCGTGAAATTCAGCACTCACGTTTCCGTGCTTTAATTCGCGCTGCACCGCTTCGACGCGCGGATGACGCGAATCTATTTCGGGAATCAGCAAGGCGTCGTCGCCGCGTCCGGCGATGAGCTGCACCGCGTGACCGTGCGCGCGCAGCAGCCGCGCATGGGCGGCGATGGTAACTTCGACGCCGCCGATGACGGGTGGCATGGCGTAATGAAG
>CAZXYP010000539.1:0-2310 GCA_964644955.1 uncultured Anaerolineales bacterium
GCTTGCAAAAACAAGTCGCTTGTGTTCAGCCAAAATACTGTCGGCATCCACCAAACATTTTCAAGTGCCAATTCGTGCCGCGCCATCAAATCCGCAATCGGCAAAATTCCTTGTGAACCATACAAACCCAACATTTGCGCGGCGAGCGATGCAAACGCGATGAAATATACAACGCCCAACGCGCGCAGAAACAAAACAATGACTGACTCGTACGTCGCGCGTTCACCGGACGGACCATGCACGACGCGCCACACCCGCGAAAAAAAATCGCGGGCATCAATTGCGCCGCGATTTGAATCTGCTTGCTTTGTTTCTTGCATTTCCTTTGCGCCGCTTGTGATTTTTACAAGATGCGTAGTTTGCGTGAGATTTTTTCTACGCGCTCACAACACGTTCCGCTTTTCGTCCGAACGGTTCGCGCAGTGCGCGTCCCGGCGTCGCGCCCGTGTGCTGCGCGTTTTCGATGACGCGCACGCCGTTGTTGATGACATGCGCGATGCCGCGCGGATATTGACGCGGATTTTCGTATGTCGCCGTATCTTGAATGGTATCGGGGTCAAACACGACCAAATCCGCCATCATCCCCGGACGTACAATGCCTCTATCAAGAAATCCCAACCGCTGTGTCGCCGCCGAGGTCATGTGGCGAATTCCCTCTTCCCATGTCAACAGTCCCAAATCGCGAACATAGTGCGCGAGGAAACGCGCGTGCGTGCCGAAACCGCGCGGGTGCGGCATCGCGCCGACGACGATACCGTCACTGCCGACGAGATGAATCGGATGCTGAAGAATCGCTTGCACATTTTCTTCATTGCCAATGAACGCGAGCTGCGATGTGCCGAGCCGCGTGCGAATCAACAAATCGCAATAGTAATCGAATGGCGTCATTCCAATTTTTTTCGCCGCATCGTCAATCCGCATTCCAATCGCCCATTCGTCAATGCCGTTTGGCGTACCGCCGATTTGAATTGTGTGCCAATCGAGCGGGACATTGTGCCAGCTGTCCGAACCCGTCAGTTCGACCTCATGCTGAATCCGCGCGCGCGTATCCGCATTTTGCAAACGCGCGAGTGTCGCGTCCATTCCGCCTTCATGCACCCACGACGGCAATATCGCGTGCATGTACGTCGCGCCCGCAATGTACGGATACGTGTCGAGCGTCACGTCAACGCCTTCTGCGCGCGCCTTGTCAAACACCGCAAGCAATTCGGGCGCGCGATTTTTGTTAATCGGAAAACCAAAATGCGCGTGCGTGAGATTCACCGGCACACCGGCGCGCCGCGCAATTTCAATCGAATCGCTGTATCCTTGAATCGCAAACATTCCGTAATTGCGGTGATGCGGGCAGTAATAACCGCCATACGGACGCAGTATTTTGCACAGCTCGACGATTTCATCATCCGTCGCATACATGCCCGGCGTGTAGGTCAAACCCGTTGACAAACCGACGCAGCCCTCGCGCATGCATTGGTCAACCAGCGCGCGCATCCTGTTCAATTCATCTTGCGTCGGTGCGCGATTGTCGGTACCCATGACGAGCATCCGAAGCGTGCCGTGCGGCGCAAGCATCGCTACGTTGATTGAAGTCGTGTTGTCAAAGCGGTCAAGATATTCTGTGACGGTGCGCCAAGTCCATTCCACCTGCGGCGGGTCGCCGTTCCAACCCGCGAGCTGCGAACGCAATTGCGCGGCGGTTTCGGATGTGACCGGTGCGAGTCCCAAACCATCCTGCCCGATTACATCAAGCGTGACGCCCTGTCGCGTTTTACATTCGTACAACGGGTCCGCAAGCGGCTGTAAATCGGAATGCGTGTGAAAATCTACAAAGCCCGGCGTGACGAATCGTCCGTCCGCGTTGATGGTATGTTTCGCCGCCGCGCCGCGCAATGCGCCGACCGCGACGATGCGTTCGCCTTGCACCGCCACATCCGCCCACGTCCACGGATTCCCCGCGCCGTCAATGACGCGCCCGTTCGTGATGAGAATGTCGAACATAAAGTCAACCTTGTTGTTACAAATCTATTTGCGCTACAGCGCAGGTCTGAAAGTTCAAGTCTGAAGTTTGATTTACATTATCCAATGTTTTAAAAACGGCTGCAAACTCTGCTACAATTATTCGCACGATGCAGTCGCCGCAATGGAGGTAATTGTATGTTGGACTTGCACCCAATATATCAAGTGGACGAAAGCGGTCAGCATTTCGTCCTGCTCACCGAACAAGAATTTGAATATTTGCTCGCCTGGGCAGAATTGAACGAACCCGACCCGGACGCGGGGTTGAAACTGCGTCAAGACTTGCGAGCCGAACTC
>CAZXYP010000540.1:0-2290 GCA_964644955.1 uncultured Anaerolineales bacterium
GACAGCGGTTTGGCGCCAAAAAACGGCACGTTTGAACGTTATCGTTTACAAGAAGCGTTGAACTTCATCACCTCAGAGCTTCATAAAGGCATTGGTGGATTGTTTAATCCGGCATTTGATGATGCGGCGCGAAAAATTATCATTGACCGAATTGAATTGCGGCTGGTGGAAATGCCGCTGCTCGCGCCGTTTGAAACCTCGTTCGGCGTTGAAACGGTGGAAGAACACATTATTGTGCGCGTGGACGGCGACGGGATCATTGGCTGGGGCGAATGTGTGGCGTCGGAAGGTCCGTGGTACAGCTATGAAACGAATCAGACCGCGTGGCATGTGTTGCGCGATTTTTTGATTCCGCTCGCGTTTCAAAATGAAATCCACAGCGCCCCGGAATTTCCAAAACTGGCGGCGCGCGTGCGCGGACACAACATGGCAAAGGCGGGACTCGAAGGCGCGCTGTGGGACTGGTTCGCGAAAGGGCAGAATAAATCGCTCGCGCCAATGTTTAATGCACAGCAGACGATGCAGCGCGATTACGTTTTGCCGGAGCGTATTACCGTCGGCGTAAGTGTCGGTTTACAGGCGACGACGGGCGCGTTGTTGGAGCAGGTGAGGGGGTATCTCGCGGAAGGTTACACGCGCATCAAAATCAAAATCAAACCCGGACACGATGTGGAATTGGTGCGCGCGATTCGCGCGGAATTTCCAAACATTCGTCTGCAAGTGGACGCCAATTCCGCGTATCGTTTGTCTGACGCGGATATTTTTCGCGCAATGGACGATGCGAATTTATTGTTGATTGAACAGCCGTTGTCGAACGACGATATTTTTCAGCACACCAAATTGCAGCGCGAATTGAAAACGGCGCTTTGTTTGGACGAAAGTATTCACTCGGCGGACGACGCGGAAGCCGCGTTGGAACTGGGCGCGTGCCGCATTATCAATATCAAACCGGGACGCGTGAGCGGTTACACGGAAGCCATCAAGATTCACGATGTGGCGGCGCGACACAACGCGCCGGTGTGGTGCGGCGGCATGTTGGAAAGCGGCATCGGGCGCGCGGGCAATGTGGCGCTTGCGTCGCTCCCAAATTTCAAACTGCCCGGCGATTTGTCCGCGAGCCGCCGTTACTACAAGCAAGATATTGTAGAACCGGAATTTGAGGTGGACGCGGAAGGGAAAATGCGCGTGCCAACCGGAGCCGGTATCGGAGTAGAGGTTTCGCAGAAAAATCTGAACGCTGTAACCGTGTCGTCGCAAGTGTTTCGGCGAAAGTAAAAACCTTCGGCGAAAGTAAGAACTTTGGATAAAATAAAAAAAATCAAGCCGCGCAAAACGCGCGGCTTTTTATTCGACGGCGATGTGAAGCACGATGTGAAACGTGGCGCCGCGCCCCAATTCGCTTTCCGCCCAAATGCGTCCGCCGTGCAAACGGACGATTTCGTGACAGATGGCAAGCCCCAAGCCCGAACCTTTATCCTCGAGTTGTTCGCCGCTTTTGATGCGATAAAAGCGTTCAAAAATTTTTTCGTGTTCGCCCGGCGCAATGCCGACGCCCGTATCGTGAACTGTAATTTCGACGCCGCCATCCGCCATACGCGCCGCCAATGTGATGCTGCCGTTTGCAGGGGTGAACTTGAGCGCGTTCTCGAGCAGGTTGGACATGACCTGTCCCATGCGTAACGAGTCGGCATGCACGAGCGGCAAATCGTCGGTGGGTTCGACGTGAATGGCAATGTTGCGCTGCGCGGCCTGCGCGCGAAATGCAAGGCGCGCTTGATTCAGCAGAAACGAAACGGCGGTGGGCTGCAAGTCCACGTGATAATAGCCCGCGTCCATGCGCGACAAATCCAAAACGTCGTCCACCATTTCGGCAATGTAACGCATCTCTTGTTCGGCGACTTGAACGTATTGTTGCGTTTCGTCGTCCAGCGGCGCGCTGCCGGTGCGAATCAATTCGAGATACCCTTTGGCGACCGCAATCGGATGGCGCAAATCGTGTGACACCATCGAGAAAAATGATGCTTTGGCTTTGTCCAATTCTTGCAATCGCGCGTAGGCGGCTTCCAATTCCGCGTAATTGCGTTTGAGCTCTTCATTCTTGAATTCGACTTCGCGCTGGAGGCGCAAGTTTTCGCGCCGGAGTTTTGCCTCATTGACACTGCGCTTGACGACTTCGCGCACTTCGTCCGCGTCAAAGGGGCGTTTGTTGATGATATAGTCGTTGACGCCGAGCCGCAGCGCCTTGATGGCGGTTTCTTCGGAACCGTAAGCAGTGGTGAGGATGACGTTC
>CAZXYP010000541.1:0-2286 GCA_964644955.1 uncultured Anaerolineales bacterium
CGGCGTCGTCAATCGTGTGTCCCAATTCGTCGTATTCGCCGTGTGCGCGCATCAGCACGAGCGACGAATGTCCGCCGCTCGCAATCAACGCGACCAACGGAAATCCATTTTCGCTTTGCGCAAAGTACGGCAAGCCCGCGTCGAGCCAGTTGGCGTAAATGTGTCCTTCCAAATGATTCGTGCCGAGCAGCGGAATGTTTTGTCCGAGCGCGATGCCCTTGGCGGCGTTCACGCCGACGAGCAGCGAGCCCGCGAGTCCGGGACCATGTGTCACCGCGAGCGCGTTCAAATCGCGCCACGAAACGTTTGCGGCGCGCATCGCCTCGTCAATCACGGGAATGATTTTCAAAACGTGTTCGCGCGATGCGAGTTCGGGATATACGCCGCCGTAGCGGGCGTGCAAGTCCACTTGCGATGCGACCACGTTCGACAAAATACGGCAGCCATCTTGAATGACTGCCGCTGCCGTTTCATCACAGGACGTTTCGATACCGAGAAGCAGTTCGCTCATTTTGCCAAGTTTGCCAGATACGCGGCATTGGAATTTACAAAATATACTTTACGCTTGAGCTCGTTCACGGTCAAATCTTGGAGATTGGCGAGGACTTGACTTTTCTCGGCGGCGGCTTGAAACTGGCGCACGAATTTGCCGTTCTTGTCGAATTCGACAATGCGGTGGTTGCCCGCGTCGGCAATGTAAAGGGAATCGGACCCGGTGCGCGTATACAGTGCGACCGGATTCTTTAACGGCGTCGCCAACGCGCCCAATTCAAACGACACGGGCGCGCCGGAACGGAAACGCCGCACAATGCCATTGTCGTTCAGAACCCATACGTCGCCGTCAATTGCCATGTCTATCGCTTTGGACAAATTGACTTGCGCGTTGGCGGGAAAATACGGCGCGGCTTGCGGACTGTATCCGGCGGCGGTAGCAGCGTATTTGTAGATTTGATTGTTTTGCGCGTCGAGCAAATACAGATTGCTGTTGAAGCCTTCGACCGCGCGCAGCTCGCCCCATTTGTCCGCGTCTTGAATATCATAGGCATTCCACTGCTTGGCTTCCAAATCGTACGCGAGAAAACCTTTATCCGTGACCGCCACAATCAACGCCTTGTCTTGCCCGCGCGTCACCTTGGTCAACAACCGTACGCGCGCGACGGTTTGCGCGCCAATTTCGGCGCCGGGTTTCAGAATGACCGCGTTCGGCTCGGCGGGCTTGGTTTCGCCCGAAACATCGTTAATGACGTAATGATGAATGCTGTTTTGGCGGTCGAGCAGAAAAATATCCTGGTCGGTCGCCGCAATCTGCGCGAATTGGGTCCCCGCGCCGGCTTGCGCGATCTCCGGCAAAAAGCGAAAAATCGCCACGCCTTCGAGTTCGTTTTGCTGGTCCTGGATGCGGAACAAGAGCGCGCGCCCTTTGGTGGAATCCTGAAGCTCGGTCGCCTGACGCAGAATCTTTTTGGCATCTTGCAATTGCGTCAACGCTTGCGCGCGGTCGGGATTGACTTCGGCTTGTTTGACCATCGTATCCGCTTGCGCGAGCAGAGTTTCGAATTGTGCTTGTTTGGCATTGATGGTCTGGTAATAACGCGCCCCCGTCAAGACGAGCATCAATATCGGCAGGGCGATTGCCAATGCCTTGAGCCAAACCGGGTCGCTCGTCGCGCGACGGGGCATCAGTTTCGAGGAAGCGGGCGCGCCGGGCAGCACCAAACGCACGAGGAGCATGACAAAACTGATAAGGATGCCGACGGCGAGATTGAGTGTGCGATTGGTTTGCTTGCCTTTTTTGTCCCAATCCACATCGCCCAAGAGCCGATGCCATAAACCGGTGACCGCGCCGCTCATGATGGCAATGAGCGAAACGACTCCACCCAACGCGCGTTGAACGCCGGCATTGCGCGCGGCGCGTTCGGCGGCGCGTGCGGCGCGGCGGCGCTCCAATTCCGCATCGTAATCCGGCGGCTCGGTTTGCGGTGCAATCGCAACCGCGGCGCGCGGGACGGGCGGCGGCGCGGGTCTATACGCGGGCGGTGGCGGTGGTGCGATGGGAACGACGGTATGCGTTTGCGGCGGCGTTTGCATTTCCGGCTCAAACGCGACAG
The DNA here is from genome assembly GCA_964644955.1 of uncultured Anaerolineales bacterium. GTDB lineage: Bacteria > Chloroflexota > Anaerolineae > UBA4142 > SHND01 > SHND01. The sequence continues at coordinate 2,109 of CAZXYP010000541.1, forward strand.
GCGCGGGCAGCTCGTTCGTCGCAAGATTTTCTGTCGGTTCGCTATTGTCGCTTTCCCAATCCAATTCATACTCATCCGCGCGCGCTAACGGCGCAACCGGCATCTGCAAGGCAAACGCGGGCTCGGCTTCCGGCGCGTAATCGGCTTCGGCGTCAACGGGTTCTTCCAGTGCGGGTTC
>CAZXYP010000542.1:0-2282 GCA_964644955.1 uncultured Anaerolineales bacterium
GAATGACAGCGTCGTGCAGCTGCGGCTCTCGACCGACGGCGGCGCCACCGAGACGAACCTCACGGATTGGATTACGATTCCGGCGAATACGCGCCAAGCGCTCGTCACTTCGGGCATTGTGTTTCCCGATAACACCAAGAATCCGCAAATCCGGCTCTATGCCAAACAGAGCCCCACGCGTCACGGCGTGTGGCTGGAGCGCACGGTCCTGCAGCCGCAAAACACGCGCCATCGCGCCGAGACGAAAACGGTCAACGACGGCATGACCGCGGCGGCAACGTTTACGTATGCCTACAGCGGCGCGGCAGTCAATAATCCGGGCGTGTGCTGCACGCGCCATCCGGCGGGTTCGCAATTTCGCGGACACGCGCAGGTGAATGTGACAGACCCAGCGGGCAATGTCACGGAAAATTATTTCAAGCAGGATGACTTGTATGCGGGCAAAGCTTGGAAGGTAAGACAACTTGACAACAGCAGCCATCTGTTTACGCAAACGGAAAATGAGTTTGGTAACACGCCCATCAACATTGCGCCGAATCCGCCCGTAAACGGCGACCGCATTGATTTTATCAAGACGATTTCGACGACGCTGTTGACCTATGACGGCAATACCGCCGCCGCGCCGCTCCGCAAAATGATGCAATTCGGCTATGACAGTTACGGCAATGTAACGGCAACGCTCGAATACAGTGGCACGACAATTTACAGACAAACGCTGCGGACTTTTGTGTACAATACAGCGAAAAATATTCTCAACAAAGTGTCCCAGTCCTCTCTTGCAGATGCCGGCGGGAATGTCCAGAGCAAGACACAGTTTTTGTATGACAACAACACCAATTACGCTACGCAAATTCCTGACAAAGGCGATTTGACCAAAACGGTTGTGTTTGAAAACAGCTCGACCTCTTTCACGAGCGCGGAGATTGAGTATGACCCGACGACGGGGAACGTGAAGAAGGTCAAGGATGCGTTGGGCAATACCACCCAAACGGCTTACGACCCGCTCTATCAGATTTTTCCAATGACCGTAACCAATCAACTGGGACACATCGCCTACACGCACTATAATTTTCGCCTTGGACGCGCCGATGTCGTCACCGACACGAACGGCGCGCGCACCAAGACGGAATTTGACGTGTTCGGCAGAACGCAGAAAATCTTTGCGCCGGGCGAATCCGACAATCAAACGCCCACCGCGCAATATGATTATTTCTTTGGCAGTTCGGGTGTCCCTTCGCGCGTGCATGTCAAGGTGCGGAGCGATTTGGGCGGCGCGAATGCGGCAGCGTTTCAAGAGGCGTGGTGGTTCTATGACGGACGCGGGCGCGCAATTCAAAAACAGACACAGGGTTTGAACGGACAAATCATTCTTGCTAACACCGCGTATAATAATTTGGGACAGCCGTATCGCGTCTCGAACCCGTATGCGATAACGGGCTATGACCCGGTCAACCAGACACCCGTATACAAAACACCCGACTGGAACCAACCCAAAACCATCACCACCTACGACCCGCTCGGGCGTGTGGCGCGCGTGGACAGCCCGGGCATCCCTGCGCCGACACTGTATGCTTACGACCATGGACTCACGACCATCACCGATGCAAACGGAAACAAAAAAGATTCACTCACGGATATTCTGGGACGCACGATGCAAGTGCGCGAATATGAAAACAATGCCGTGTATGCGACGACCAAGTATGCGTATGATTACGCCGACCGCTTGATTGATACGTGGGATGCGGCGGGCAATCACACCGAAATCAAGTATGATTGGCTCGGGCGCAAAACGGAAATGCTTGACCCCGATATGGGTCATTGGTATTACGACTATGATGACGCGGGAAATTTAAAACGCCAAACCGATGCGCGCGGCAACAGTGTTTGTTTCGATTACGATGAATTGAATCGCGTCGAGACAAAAACCGCGCGCACAGGCATAGATTGCGCCGCGCCCATCGCATACACCGTGACCTACGGTTACGACGACACGACGAACGGCAACAAGGGCAAGGGCAAACGCACGTCCATGACCGATGCAACGGGCACCACGCAGTGGTTTTATACGCTGGACGGGCGCACACTCACTACCACCCAAACCATTGACGGCAATGTGTTCAGCACCGCAGCCACAACGGACGCGATGGGACGCCTGCGCACGACCACCTATCCCGGCGGCGAACAGGTGATTCAAACCTACAACACACAGGGCTTGCCCGTGACGCTAGGCAGTTTCGTCACGGCATCGAATTACAACGCGGCGGGACAACTCACGTCCATGA
>CAZXYP010000543.1:0-2277 GCA_964644955.1 uncultured Anaerolineales bacterium
TTTGGGCGCGAGCGGTGATTTGCCGCGCGTGAAAGGAGGAGATGACGCCGCCAAAGCGTTTTGGATTTCACTCAACGAGGTGTATGTGCAGGAAGACAAATTTTTTGAAGACCACGTTTCGATGATTACGCATTTCGTAAATCGGTACTGATGCGTTGAACGTTCGAACGTTACAACGTTCTGTTCTTGCGATGATGGGGAGTCATCGGCGATACAAGTGCCTCGCACACACAACAGTTTCCGGGGAGGAAAACAATGGACAATCTCATTCTCGACACCGACAGTTACAAAGCAAGTCATTTTCTGCAATATCCGCCGGGCATGTCGGCGATGTTCAGTTACATTGAAAGTCGCGGCGGCAGGTATGACCGCACCGTCTTTTTCGGACTGCAATACATTCTCAAAAAATACATGACGCAGCGCGTCACGCCGGCCATGGTGAACGAGGCGGACGCGTTTCTGCGCGCGCACGGCGAACCGTTTCCGCGTGACGGTTGGGAATACATCGTACGCGAATTGGACGGACGCTTGCCGCTGAAAATTCGCGCGGTCGCCGAAGGCAGCGTTGTGCCGACGCACAATGTGTTGGTGACGGTCGAAAGCACCGACCCGCGCGTGTATTGGGTCGTCGGTTGGATGGAGACGCAGTTGATGCGCGTGTGGTAGAATTTTGCCACCTTTCGTAGCAATACGATTGTCAAATGTCTCTTAATTGCTGGAAGCCTAAACTCTGTACGGGAGCATGGTAATCAGCAGCCAAGCCAAATGCTATGAGCAAGCTTCAAGAAGCCCGAATTATTCCAAATGGAACAAAGGTCCATCGGCTTACTGTGCAAGGATGGTTTTGGCAAACTTATCTGCACAAGACAAAACAAAAACGCCGACGGATGTATATTTGCCTTTGTGAGTGCGGCAGAACCATGCACGCGCGTTCCTTTGCTTTGCGCCATCAGATTGCATATTCTTGCGGATGCTATGTGAAAGAAACCCAAGCTGCAAGATTGTCCAAGCACGGATATGATTATCTGATTCGCTCGTTAATGCGAAATTACAGACACTCGGCGCAAAGGCGTAACCATGAATTCATGCTGACCTATGAAGAATTTGCTCAACTGATACAATCCGATTGTTATTATTGTGGAGCCAAACCACATACTCAACTCAAGGATTACATGCGACGTTTGAAAACCAAAGATGTTTCCTCATTTCGGTATAACGGAATTGAACGGCTTGACAATGCCAGAGGATACATTCTTGACAATTGCGTCACTGCATGCGACGTGTGTAACAATGCCAAATCTACTCTTTCGTATGCGACGTTCGTTGAGTGGATTTCGACGTGTGTACCAGCATTTGGAAGGTTCAACGACTAGCCGCGAGGCGTACACTCAAGCGAGTGGAAATGGAGACTCCCCCCCTGGGGGAAAGATATAGTCTGACCTTACAGGAAACTGTAAGCCGCGAAAGCGGGCAAGGAATTAGCGCGCCTTGCTGAACACTGTGATCCGATTACGGTTGCGACGCAATCGTATTTCATCAAACAAGAAATTCTCGCCGCGCTTGAAAAATCTGCCGATGACCCGCGCGGCGAAATCGCGTTCAAACTGCATGATTTTGGTTCGCGCGGCGTTTCTTCGCGCGAGTCTGCCGAAATCGGCGGCATGTCGCATCTCGTCAATTTCATGGGCAGTGATACGCTTGCGGGCGTGTGGGCGGCGAATCATTATTATCACAGCGACATGGCGGCGTTCAGCATTCCGGCGGCGGAACATTCCACGATTACGGCGTGGGGCAAAAAACGCGAAGCGGACGCGTATCGCAATATGCTCCATCAATTCGCGAAACCCGGCGCGCTTGTCGCGTGCGTGTCCGACAGCTACGATTTGGAAAACGCGGTGCAAAATTTGTGGGGCAGCGCGCTGCGCGAACAGGTGATTGCGTCGGGCGCGACGCTTGTAATTCGTCCCGACAGCGGCGACCCGCCGACGATAGTGCGGCGCACGTTGGAGCAGCTCGATGCCGCGTTTGGACACACGGTCAATTCCAAAGGGTATCGCGTATTGAATCACGTGCGCGTCATTCAAGGCGACGGCATCAATCAAAACAGCATCCGCGCGATTTTACAGCACGCGATGGACGGCGGCTACAGCGCGACGAACGTGACATTCGGTATGGGCGGCGCATTGTTACAGCAATTGAATCGTGACACGCAAAAATTTGCAATGAAGCTCAGCGCGGTGGTCATTAACGAAAAAGCGTTGCCTGCGTTCAAAGACC
>CAZXYP010000544.1:0-2222 GCA_964644955.1 uncultured Anaerolineales bacterium
CGTCGCCCTTTTTCTTCATGGTCGCGGTGTTGGCGTGGGCGAAGGCCTCGGGGTCTTCGTCGTCCTTGCGGTTGTCTTGCCAGGTCAGGTCCGGATGATTGCTGCCCGGTCGGGCATCCAAACCTTGCTCCGCGCGCTTCTTGTTGGGGACGTATTTCTCGGAGAGTTTGTCCTTTTCTAGCCCGGACCCATTCTCGGTCGCGCCGCCAACGTGTTTAATTTCATCGGCAAGGTCCGGATAGTCTTCCCTCAAGACCGCACGGCATTCCCGGGCGACGATGTCGTTGCCTTTTTTCGTGGTTTCGTCGCCGCGATGGCTTTCGAGCGGCTTGGTGATTTCCTCGACGTGTACGTAGGTTTGAAAATTTGGCGGATAGATTTCGTCATTGGAAGGCGCAAACACGAGGTCAACGTCAAACGGCGCGAGGAGTTCCAGATCGCGTTCCAACGTGCGCGGATATTTGTCGAAATCACCGCCCGCCGCGAATTGAGTGGGATTCACAAAAATGCTGACGGCAACGCGGTCATTTTCCGCGCGTGCGCGCTGCACGAGCGATAAATGTCCCGGATGCAATGCGCCCATCGTCGGCACGAGACCCCAGGTGCCTTGCAATACGCGGCGGCGGGCGCGCGCGTCAGCAATCGTTTTGGCGAGAAACAGGTCAGACATGCAGTGCGGCGAGATTGTGATGTTCCAAACGCGGGTTGGACATTATGCGCAATAGTTTTTCATTGACCGGCGTCGGAATGCCAAGCCGTTTGCCTTCGCGCACGACCGCGCCGTTGATGCGTTCGAGTTCGGTCGGCGCGCCGCGCAAAACATCTTGCAGCGTGGATGACTTGTTGGCAGCCGTCGCGGTTGCGACTTGGAGCGCGCGCTCCACCGGGTCGGCATACGGCAATTGCACGCCGAGCGCGCGCGCGACGTTCGCGGTCTCTTGCGCCGCCGCGCTCAGCAGAGCGCGCGCTTCGGGATTTTCCACGAGCCAGCCGTTTGGTTTGCGATAAATGGCGGTCAGCGCATTGATGGCGCTGTTGACAACCAATTTGCCCCACATCAGACCGGAAACATCGTGCGCGAGATGTGTTTCCATGCCCGCGCGATTCAACAGCGCGGCGAACTGTTCCACAGCGCGTTGTGTGGACGCGGTTGCCGCGAGTGTGGTGCTGCCCTGTCCGGCGTGGCGCACATGCGCGGGTCCGAGCAGCGTCGCGCCCTGCATCGTCACGCCCATTGCCGCGCGTTCCGCGCCGATATGCGCGGCGAGGATTTCAAAATTGCCGAGTCCGTTTTGCAATGTGAGCGCGATGCCGTCGCGTTTCAAAATCGCGTTTGCCCACCGCGCGGCGCGTTCTGTTTGGTGCGCTTTGACCGCAATCAGCGCGAGGTCCATGGCGTGAACGCTGCGCGGGTCCGTCGTCGCGCGTACGCGCACGATTTCGGTTTCGCTATCGCGTTCGAGACAAATGCCGCGCGCGTTGATGGTTTCGACTGCTTGCGTCCATGTGCCGAGTACCATCAACTCGGCGTGCGGCGCAAGCTTTGCCGCAAACAATGAGCCCATCGCGCCTGTTCCCAAGATTCCGATTTTCATTCGTGTTGGTTGAGCCCCAAAGGGTTTTCGACGCGTTCGCGAATCGAAAGGCGATATTGTCCAAAACCCTTCGGGTCTCTATCCATCAATATACGCGCGTTGTGTCTGCGTGTTCCTCTGTAAAAACATGCGGCACGTCGGTGGAATGCTCCTCAACGGTTTGCGCAAAGGTTTCCCATTCGTTGTCCTTGATGGTAAACGAGTGTTCGGGTGCGGGAAACGCGTGTCCTTCGACTTGTGTTTTGTATTCGCTCAATGCCTGGGCAATGATGCCGTGCAGCTGCGCGTACTGTTTTGCAAATTTTGGCAGAAAGCGGTCAAACAGTCCGAGCAAATCGTGAATGACCAACACTTGCCCGTCGGTGTGCGCGCCCGCGCCAATGCCGATGGTGGGAATGTGCAGCCGTTTCGTGATATATTCCGCGACGCGGTCGGGAACTTTTTCCAATACAATCGCGAAACATCCTGCTTCTTGCAGCGCGAGCGCGTCGTCCAACAATTCGCGCGCGGCAGAAGCGGTTGTGCCTTGCGTGCGATAGCCGCCGAGTTGGCTGATGCTTTGCGGCGTGAGTCCGATGTGTCCCATCACGGGAATGCCCGCGTTGGTAATGGCGCGCACGATGTGGG
>CAZXYP010000545.1:0-2209 GCA_964644955.1 uncultured Anaerolineales bacterium
TTTTGATTCGCGGCGAACGCGGCACGGCCAAGTCAACCGCCGTGCGCGCGCTCGCGGCGCTGCTGCCCGAAATCGAGGTCGTCGCCGACTGTCGCTTTGGCTGCAATCCGCACGATTCGCATTTGTGCGACGAATGTATGGAACGCGAAGCGCGCGGCGAAGTGCTGCCGATTGCGCGGCGCAAAGTGCGTTTGGTGGATTTGCCCGTCAGCGCGACCGAAGACCGCGTCGTCGGCACGCTCGACATTGAAACCGCCATCAAGCGCGGCGAGAAAAAATTCGAGCCGGGCGTTTTGGCGGCGGCGAATCGCGGCATTTTGTACGTGGACGAAGTGAATCTGTTGGACGACCACGTCGTGGACCTTTTGCTCGACAGCGCGGCGATGGGCGTCAACAATGTGGAACGCGAAGGCATCTCGTTTCAACATCCCGCGCAATTTGTTCTGGTCGGCACGATGAATCCCGAAGAAGGCGAACTGCGCCCGCAGTTGCTGGACCGGTTCGGTTTGTCGGTGGACATTCGCGGGATTCCCGACGCGGAGCAGCGCGTCGAAATTATCGAGCGCCGCCTCGCGTTTGAACAAGACCCGAACGCGTTTGTGGACGAATGGCAGACCGCCGAAAAGAAACTCTCGAAGGAAATCGAAGCCGCGCGCGAACACTTGCCGCAAGTAAAACACTCGCACGCGGACATTTATGCGATTGCGGAATTGACGTCCGGTCTCGAAGTGGACGGACACCGCGCCGACCTCGTCATCTTGAAAGCCGCGCGCGCCCATGCCGCGTTCGCGGGGCGCACCCACATTGACGAACACGATATTTTGCTCGCCGCCGAACTCGCGCTGCCGCATCGTTTGAAACGTAAACCATTCCAGGATGTCGAAGTGCGTTTTGAACAATTGGAAAAGCAGCTCGAACGCGCGCGCGAAGGCGTTCAAAGCGAAGGTCAACCCAAAGGCGACCAAAAGCAAGACGTAAAAAAAAAGCGTCCCTAAGCGCTGACCAATCTTCCGAACATACACCGTCGCCGAGCGACCAGTCGGTTCAAGGACAGGGGCACGACCCCACAAAACAATCGCCCCGACCCGCCGACCGTCCGGTCAACATCGGCGACGCGTTCACTCCACGCAAACTCCAGACCCCGATAGACAAAATGGCGCGCAAGTCCGCGGGCAAACGCTCGCGGACGCGCACTGAACGCAAACGCGGCAGATACATTCGTTCGCGTGAAATGCGCGGCGATGTGAGCGATGTCGCGTTCGACGCGACGTTCCGTTCTGCCGCGCCGCATCAACTGCGCCGCAAAAAAGAAGGCAGCGAGATGGCGCTCTCGATTGAAAAGCAAGACCTGCGCAAAAAAGTGCGCGTGCGCCGCGCGGCGAACTGCATTCTCTTTGTCGTGGACGCGTCGTGGTCCATGGCAGCGGCGGAACGAATGATTGCGACCAAAGGCGCAATCATGTCCCTGCTCGTGGATGCGTACCAAAAACGCGACCGCGTGGGTCTCGTCGTTTTTCAAAAGGAAGAAGCGCGCACGGTGCTGCCGCCGACTTCATCGGTTGACCTCGCGCAGAAAGCGTTGAAAGATGTGCCGGTCGGCGGCAAGACTCCGTTAAGCGCGGGCTTGCTGTTGGCGCATCAAATTCTCGTCCGCGAAAAAATCCGCGACCCCGAAATCATGCCGCTGATGATTTGTGTCACCGACGGCGCGGGCAATGTGTCCATGACCGATTTGCCGCCGCAAGAAGAAGCGCACCGCATTGCCGGCATGTTCAAAAAGAACGACATTCGCACCGTCGTCATCAACACCGAACACGAAGCGTTCGACCGGGGACTCGCCGCGACGCTTGCGGAAAAATTGGGGGGCAATGTGTACACGCTCAAGCAACTGCGCGCGGAAGAATTGTACGCGCGCGTGAGAGAAAATCTAAAGTGATGTGCAATGAGCGTTGAGTGAAACCGCAGCTCACTCAACGCTCGATGCTTTCCACTCAAAGCCGGGCGGATGTTTCACGTGACACTGCAACAAATGTTCGGAACGAATGTTTGATTTATATTATCAACCAAAAAGCACAAATAAAAATATCGAGTGCGAAAAGATTGCAATATAATGCAAATCTGATTTTCACACTCGATATTTTATTTCCAATCGCACAACATCTATTTATACACATTCCCCTGCCAAGATGGGATAACAACGGTTTGAACT
>CAZXYP010000546.1:0-2208 GCA_964644955.1 uncultured Anaerolineales bacterium
GGCAACGGCGGCTGCCCCCCCCCCCGGCGAACCCCCCGGCCCGCCATCCAAATGCCACGGAGTATGCACCGCGCCGAAATGCGGATTGTCGTTCGTCACGCCGAACGCAAATTCGTGCAGATTATTTTTGCCAAGAATAACCGCGCCGGAATCGAGTAAATTCGAAACAACGGGCGCGTTTTCCTGCGCGATATGGTTGCGTAAAATGTTGGAACCCGCCGTCGTTGGAAAACCGCGCAAGTCGAACAAATCTTTGATGGCAAGCGGAATCCCCTGCAAGGCGCCGCGCGCGTTTCCGCGCGCGCGTTCGGTGTCGGCGCGCTGCGCCTGTGTGCGCGCCAAATCGGCAGTGACGAGAATAAAACTGTTGAGTTGGGAATCATAGCGGGCAATGCGTTTCAGATAAAAATCGGCAAGTTCGAGCGACGAGATTTCGTGTTGCGCCAGCGCGTCACGCGCGGCGCGGAGGGTGAGGGAAGCGAGGTCCATGTCTTGATTGTATGAAAAAGGGAAACGGACGCAAGTGCCAAACGCCGCTTGCGGCGCGCGTCGCTTTCACCTATAATCTTTGCGGAAACATTCTTGAAGTAGGGTTTAACCATGGATGGCGCATTCGAGACACGTTTGAACGCGTATGCGGAATTGATTGTCAAGGTCGGGCTGAATGTGCAAGCAGGGCAGCGGCTGCTGGTGCGCGGCACGCGGGCAAGTCCTGTCTTGGTGTACGCGGTCGCGCGGCACGCCTATCGCGCGGGCGCGGACATGGTGCAGGTTTTGTGGGAAGATGACGCGTTGGATTTGATTCGCGTGCAGGAAGCGCCGTTCGCGGCTTTGCGCGAATATCCCGACGCGATCGCGTATGGTTTCAATAACGGTGCGGCGCGCGGCGATGCGTTCCTGTTCATGTACAGTCAGGACCCCGCGCTGTTTCAAAACGAGGACCCGGAACGCGTGCGTTTGTTTGAGGGCGCGCGGCCCGCGGCGCTCCGTCCGATGCTGCAAGCGCAATCGCGCAACGATTTTACGTGGCTGGCGGTGCGCGTGCCGACGGCGGCGTGGGCGGCGCGCGTGTTTCCGAACGAACCGCCCGCCGCGCAGCAAGAAAAATTATGGGATGCGATTTTTGCGATTTGTCGCGCGGATTCAGACGACGCCATTGGCGCGTGGCGCGCGCATTTGAGAATGTTAGAAAAACGACGCGCGTACATGAACGCAAAACAGTATGCCGCGCTGCATTTCCAATCACCCGTGACGGATTTGACGCTCGGCTTGCCGCGCGGACACGTGTGGTTCGGCGGCGAATCGGTCTCAAAAAGCGGTATTCCGTTTGTGGCAAATATGCCAACCGAAGAAATTTTCACACTGCCGCATCGCGCGCAAGCGAACGGGCATGTCACGACGACGCGCCCCATCAGTGTGCGCGGCGTGTTGATTGACCAATTTGCGTTCACGTTTGAAAACGGGCGTATCGTGCGCGCGGACGCGAAAAACAATCAAGCCGCGCTCGAAAACTTGATTGCGAGTGATGAGGGCGCGCGTTCTCTCGGCGAAGTGGCATTGGTTTCGGCGAGCAATCCCATCGGACGCACGGGTATGTTGTTTTATGACGGTTTGTACGACGAAAACGCGGCGAGTCACATTGCGGTGGGACGCGCGTATCGTTTTACGCTGCGCGATGGTGGAACCATGTCGCCTGAAGATTTCGCGGCGGCGGGCGGCAACGACAGCGCCATTCACGAAGATTTCATGATTGGTTCGGGCGATATGGACGTGGATGGAATTTTTGAGGACGGCACGCGCGAAGCGGTGATGCGGCAGGGTGAGTTTGTGTTTGAAACCTGACACACATCACAACGCGAAGGGAGGACGCGCGGCGCGATACAATTCGTGCCGCGCGTTTTTTGTTTCACATTGCGCGGTAAATCGAAAAAGTAAAATTTGTCCCGCACGCAAAATGAATTATGATGCGTTCCATTCATCGCCCGCATCGCAATTCACTTTATTCCCCATTCCGCCCAAGGAGGCGCCTCATGCATGTTACTCGTTGGCGAACGCCGCCATCGTTGTTTGCGAGTTTCTTTTTTTTGGGTTTGCTCTTGTTAATTGCTGTGCCGAATGAATTGTCTGCCCAATCGTCCGGGACCAGTCTTATCCGCATCCGATTTCCGCGCGGGAATGCGCGCGAGGATCTGCTGCCGGTCTATGTCC
>CAZXYP010000547.1:0-2205 GCA_964644955.1 uncultured Anaerolineales bacterium
GGAGGTGAATATCATCGGCTCGCTCAATCTGTTGGAACATGCGCGCCGCGTCGGCACGAAAAAAATCATTTACGCCGGCACCGGCGGCGCAACGTACGGCGAACCGGAATACTTGCCCGTGCGTGAAGACCATCCGGTCAACCCGCTCGACCCGTACGGCGCGAGCAAACATCAGGTCGAACACTATTTATTCTTGTATCAATGCAATTACGGTCTGCAATACACCATCCTGCGTTATCCCAACGTGTACGGTCCGCGCCAAAACCCGTTCGGCGAAGCGGGCGTGATTGCGATTTTTACGTACAAGATGTTAAACGGCGAAACGCCCACGATTAATGGCAAAGGCGACCGCGAACGCGATTTTTGTTATGTCGGCGATGTGGCGCAGGCAAATGTATTGGCGCTCACACAAGGCAGCAATCAGATATACAACATCGGTTCAGGCATCGGCACCAACATCAATACGGTGTATGAAATTCTGCAAGAGGCAACCCAATTCCATCAGCCCGCGAATTACGGTCCCGACAAACCCGGCGAGGTGTACAAAATTTACCTTGACGCGTCCAAAGCCAAACGCGAATTGGGATGGGAAGCGACCGTGCCGCTGCCCGAAGGCATCCACCGTACTGTCGAATCGCTGCGCGCGCGTTGAACTTTAGACCCGAAGGGGTTTTGCGCCAAGACTCAACCTGCGCGGAGACATCAAAACCCTTCGGGTCTCTACCCAATGCGCGTTGCCCTCAACGGACTGTTTCTCCAAGAACCCGCCACCGGGACGGGACACTATCTGCGCGAACTTGTCGCGGCGATGCGCGCGCTTGCGCCGCACGATACATTCATCCTTCTCGCGCCCAAACCGGATATAACATCGCCCGCGTCCGTCATGGTCACCCCAACGCGACTTGGACAAGAAAATTTCGCCAAATTGGAATTTGAACAGGTCACGTTTCCGCGCGCCGCGCAAAAAAATCGGTTCGACCTCGCGCATGTACCGCATTTCGGTCCACCGTTGTTTTCTGCCGTTCCGACCCTTGTCACGATTCACGATTTGATTCCGCTGGTCTTGCCCGCGTATCGCGGCTCGACGCGCGTGCAGTTGTACACAAAACTCGCATCGGCAGCCGCACAACGCGCCCGCGCGATTCTCGCGGATTCGGAAGCGAGCGCGCGCGACATTGAGAAACATTTGCGTATCCCGCGCGCAAAAATACATGTCGTCTATCTCGCCGCGCACCCGCGTTTTGATGCCAATATCGAGCAAGGCGAATTGACACGCGTGCGCGCCAAATATAACTTGCCCGAACAATTCGTCTTGTATCTCGGCGGGTTTGATGTCCGAAAAAACGTGGCGCGCGTTGTGGAGGCGTTCTCGAGACTGGACAATGGAGATTGGAGACTTGTGCTGGCGGGAAAATTGCCGGAACGTGATTCCGCGTTTTTTCCTGACCCGCGCCGCCTTGCCGTAGAAAACAAAATCGCGGACCGCGCTGTGTTTCCGGGCTTCATTGCCGAATCCGACAAGCCCGCGTTGTACGCGTTGGCGCGCGTCTTGATGTACGCGTCACACTATGAGGGCTTTGGTCTGCCGCCGCTCGAAGCAATGGCGTGCGGCACGCCGGTCATTTGCGCCAACACCTCGTCACTGCCCGAAGTCGTCGGCGACGCGGGCATTTCACTCGCACCCGATGACGGGGACGCGTGGCGCGACGCGCTGCGCGTTGTTTTGAACGACGACGCGCGTTGGGCACAACTGCGCGCGGCGGGCTTGCAGCAAGCGCACAGATTTTCTTGGGAACGCGCGGCACGCGAAACGCTGGACGTGTATCGCGCTGTTGTATAATCGCAGTGAGGTGACAAATGAATTTTTTGGAAATGGTGCGGCGCAATCACGGTATTGAACACGCGACCGTGCATGTTTTGTCGGAATCCAACCCGAATTTGTCCGTCATCGGACGCGCGGACGGCGGCGGTTTTGCCATCATCGGCGACGTGAATCCCGAAACGCTGGCGAACGCGGCACAGGAGGCGCTGCGACGGATGCAAGGCGGACAAGGAGATTTGGCAGTACATCCGCGCTGCGGCACAATGTTGGTGACCATGGGCGCCATGACCGCGCTCGCCGCGTTTCTCGCGTTGGGACGCCGTCCGAAATTGTCGCGTTTACCCGATGCGGTGATTGCGACCACCCTCGCTGCGTTTTTGGCG
>CAZXYP010000548.1:0-2199 GCA_964644955.1 uncultured Anaerolineales bacterium
AAGAGGTCACCGGTCCGAGTCCGTATGTCGGGCGCGTCATCAATTCCCTGCTCATTGCGGGGAGCTCAACGCTCTTGTCTGTATTGCTCGGTACTCTGGCGGGCTATGCGTTCAGTCGTTTTTCTATGCCCGGCAAAGATGACTTGCTCTTTTTTATCCTGAGCACGCGTATGTTACCGGCGGTGGTGGTGACGATACCGCTGTTCCTGGTCTTTCGGCAGGTCTCGCTGTACGACACGCATCTCGGCATGATTTTGCTCTATACCGTTTTCAATCTCTCGTTCGCGGTGTGGTTGATGAAAGGGTTCTTTGACGAAATTCCGCGCGAGTACGAAGAAGCCGCGTTGGTGGACGGTTACAGTCGTTTGCAAACGTTCCGCAAAATCGTTTTGCCGCAATCCCTTTCGGGCGTCGCGGCGACGACGGTCTTTTGTCTCATTTTTGCATGGAACGAATACGCGTTTGCGTTAATGATGACGAGTGAACGGGCGCGCACCGCGCCGCCGAGCATTCCGAGCATGATTGGACGCGGCGGCGTCGAATGGGCGGCGATTGCGGCGGGTTCGCTCATGTTTTTGATTCCCGTCATCATTATCGTTTTTGCGCTCCGCAAATATCTCTTGCGCGGCGTGACGTTTGGAGCAATTCGACAATGAGGACGGCAGACGACAGACGGCAGACGGCTTTCGGTCGTCAGCGGTCAGTCATCGGTCGTCGCGATTGACATGGCAACCATTGAACTGAAACAGGTCGAAAAAAGATTCGGCGACGCGTACGCGGTGAAACCGCTCGACATGAAAATCGAAGACGGCGAGTTTATCGTGCTGCTCGGTCCGTCGGGCTGCGGCAAGACGACGACGCTGCGCATGATTTCGGGTTTGGAAGCGGTGACGGCGGGACAAATTCTTTTGAACGACCGCAACGTGACATGGCGGCATCCGAGCGACCGCGACATTGCGTTCGTCTTTCAATTTTACGCGCTGTATCCGCACATCAACGTCCGCGACAATATCGCGTTTCCTTTGCGCGCGCAGGGCGAGAAAAAAGAATTGATTGACCAACGCGTGCGCGAAGTGGTGGATTTGTTACGCATTGAACATTTGTTGGGCAAGCGCCCCGGCGGTCTGAGCGGCGGGGACAAACAGCGCGTCGCGTTGGCGCGCGCGTTGGTGCGGCGTCCGCAAGCATTTTTGATGGATGAACCCTTGGGCGCGCTCGATGCCGATTTGCGCGAAACAATGCGCGCCGAAATTCGCGCGCTGCAATTGCGGTTGAAAGCCACGACCGTCTATGTCACGCACGACCAAATCGAAGCGATGGCAATGGGCGACCGCATTGTGGTCATGTCGGCGGCGGTGGTGCAGCAAGTCGGCACGCCGACAGAAGTGTATTACAACCCGGCGAATTTGTTTGTCGCAAAATTTATCGGCAGTCCGGGCATGAATTTGGTGCAAGGCAATTTCGCCGACGGCGTGGTGCAATTGCCGGGCGGAAATCAATACGCCCTGCCGGACGGCTGGAAAAATTCGGTCACGCGCGGGGAACCAGTCATTATCGGTTTCCGCCCCGAATCCGCGCACCTGAATCCCGAAGGCGCACTGCGCGGTGAAGTGTACGCATCGGACATGCACGGTTCCTTTTCCATGCTGCACGTCAACATGGCGGGCGACAATGTGGTGCATTTACGCGCGGACCGCGGGACGCGCTATCCCATCGGCACGATGGTGCGTTTTGATATTGACCCGCAAATGGCGCGCTTTTTCAATCCGCAAAATGAATTGGCGCTGAGAAAGAATTAAAGGATGAGGGATGAAGGATGAAGGATGAAAATCTTCAGTCTCCAATCTCTAGTCCCCAGTCTCTACTATGAGCAACGTAACCTTAAACAACATCACCAAAAAATTTCGCAGTGTCACCGCGCTCGACGATGTTTCGTTTCACGTCAACGACGGCGAATTCTTTGTGCTGTTGGGACCGACCGGCGCAGGCAAAACAACGACCCTGCGTGTGATTGCCGGCTTGGAAAAACCGGACGTGGGGACGGTGGAATTTGACGGCGAAGCGGTGACGCTGCTGACGCCCGCCGACCGCGATGTCGCGTTCGTGTTTCAACAATACTCGCTGTACCCGACCATGTCGGTGTACGACAATCTCGCGTTTCCGCTCCGCTCGCCGATTCGCCGGATTCCCGAAGACGAA
>CAZXYP010000549.1:0-2173 GCA_964644955.1 uncultured Anaerolineales bacterium
GGCACCACACGCACCACATTCTCCAGAATGCGGTCCAACACCTGCTCATAACTCAACGTGCTGTTCAACGCCGCCGCGCTGTCCGCCAACGCTTGCGCCGTTCGACGATGATGTTCCTGCGTGGCTTGCGCGGCGCTCAACTCCAACTGCGCTTTGCGCTCTGCCGTCACATCGCGCAGCGTCACAATCCGCACATTTTCGCGATTCCACAGGGTCTCGACCACGCGCGGCTGCGCCCAGATTTTTTCTTGCCCGCGCGTCAATTCCACGGTCGCGTCATCCGCTTGCAGAAGCAGTGCGCCAAACGGCGTACCCAACAATTCTTGGCGCGGACGCCCGAACAACTCTTCCGCCGCCCGATTCATAAAACGAATAATGCCCGCTTCATTCACCACCACAATCCCGTCCGCGTTTTCGTTAATCAACAAACGAAAGCGCGCTTCGCTGAATTGCAGCTGCTCGGCGTGCACCTGCGTCTCGCTGCTCAGGATGTGCCGTTCGATAGCATACAACACGGCACGAGCCGCGCGGTGCGATTCCAATTCGGCGCGCGTCATAAAGTCTTGCGCGCCCGCGCGCACTGCCGCCAAACCCAACGCCGCGTCATCCTCGCGCGCAAAGACCACCACCGGCACGGCTGCCGCCTGGACATGCAGCGTAATGAATCCATCCAACTTGTGCGTGCTTTCCAAATCCAGGTCGAGCAGCAGCGCGTCCGGCTTGCGCGCAGCCAAATGTTCCAATGCCTTTGCCACATTCGGCACGCGCGCAATCTGAAAACGATAGCCCGGCATCGCCAGACGTTCGCGCAGCATTTCCGCCAACGGCTCATCCAGCGTAACCAGTACGATTTCCAATTCGGTCGGCGCGTGATTCGTCATCATGACCCTCGCGCCGATTCTATCATATTCGCGTCCACAGAAAACATGGACTGTCGTGGGGACCCCCCATATCTTTAAAACGTGACGGGTTTCCGGAAACCTATCACGTTTTGGAAACAAGGATTTTTGCGAGATGAGGGTAATCACCAGAAAACATGGACTGTCCGATTGGCTAGCCCGCGCCGCCGCGCAACTAGCCGTCTGGGGGATGCCCTGCCCGCGCGTTTTTGTTACACTCTACGCCATCAGCGGTCGGGCAAATTTAGATTTTGCCCATTGCAGCGGATGGAGGAAAAATCAACATGGGAAATTTACAAACCTATTCGGATGAACTCGCGGCGGTCGTCGCACAGGTTACGCGTTCCGTCGTGCGCGTCGAAGCGCGCCAGCGCATCGCGGGAACGGGTGTCGTTTGGTCGAGCGACGGCGCCATTGTCACCGCCGACCACGTGGTCGAACGCGAAGAAAATATCCGCGTCGTGTTTGACGGCGCGACGTACGAGGCGGAGCTTGCGGGACGCGACCCGACCACCGACCTTGCCGTTTTGAAAATCAAAGCCGACGCGCATTTGCAGCCCGCGCAAGTGGCGGACAGCAAAACACTCAAGCAAGGCAATCTCGTATTTGCAGTAGGTCGCCCGTGGGGCGCCGAAGCCATTGTAAGCGGCGGCATTGTCAGCGCGCTCGGCAAATTCGGCATGGGCAACGGCTGGGGCGCGCAATTTCGCGACGGGCTCATTCACAGCGACGTGACGTTGTATCCGGGCTTTTCGGGGGGACCGTTGGCGGACGCCAGCGGGCGCGTCGTCGGCATCAACAGCAGCGTGTTGGGACGCGACTTGTCACTCGCCATTCCCGTCGAGACCGTCACGCGCATTGCGACGCAATTGCTCACCGACGGGCGCATCAAGCGCGGCTATCTCGGCATCGGCGTCCAAAAAATTCCGCTGCAACAATCGCTGGCGCAGAAACTCGGTTTGACGCAAGAAACGGGCTTGATGATTTTACAGGTCGAACCCGACACAAACGCGGAAAAAGCGGGATTCTTGCCCGGTGACATGCTCGTCGGCTTGAACGGCACAACGATTGCGCGCGTCCGCGAACTCAATCGCTGGCTCGCCACCGAAAGCGGCGGGCGCACCGTGAATGCAAAAATCATTCGCGGCGGCGAATTACAAGAACTGCCCGTGACGGTGGGCGTACGTTAAAAAACCTGCGAGGTCTCGGAGACCCCGCAAGTTTTTTTTCGCGCTTGACAATTCCACGCATCCGTTAGACCATTGCGCCATCTC
>CAZXYP010000550.1:0-2170 GCA_964644955.1 uncultured Anaerolineales bacterium
GCGCCAATTGCTGGAGGCGTTGGGCGGACAAGAATTGTCGGTCAACGAAATCGTCGCCTTGCTCGGCTGGACCCAGCCGATGGTTTCCAAACATCTCGGCGTTTTGAAACAAGTTGAATTGGTGCAGGAACGGCGCGTCGGACGCCAACGCTTGTATCGCGTGAATGCCGAGCAGCTCAAACAGATTCACGATTGGGTCACGCCGTTTGAACGTTTTTGGCAAGAGCGCTTTGAGCGTCTGGATGCGTATCTGCTCAAAATACAGGGAGGTGAACAAAAATAAGGACAAACCCTTCAGGCACGAATCGGAACCAATTTTGTGGCAGAGTCTTTCCGGAAAGGAAAAAGAACAATGACAAATCCAACCCAAATCATCGTCGAACCGGGAATGCAGGAAATCATGATTACGCGCGCGTTCGACGCGCCGCGCGCAGTGGTCTTTGACGCGTTCATCAATCCCGACGCCATTCCGCAATGGTGGGGTCCGCGTTACTTGACCACCACCGTGGAAACCATGCAAGTCAAAGCGGGCGGGCAGTGGCGTTTCGTCCAGCGCGACGCCGACGGCAACACCTATGCCTTTCATGGCGTGTATCACAGCGTCAACGCGCCGGAGCAAATCGTGTACACGTTCGAGTTCGAAGGCATGCCGGGACATGTCGTGCTGGAAACCATCACGTTTGAGGAATACGATGGCAAGACGAAAATCACCGACCAATCTGTGTTTCAATCCGTGGCAGACCGCGACGGCATGGTGCAATCCGGCATGGAAGAGGGCGCCCGCGAAAGCATGGAACGCCTCGATGAGCTGCTTTTGAACCAACCCGCATAACGCTCACCCAAAACGCGCCGCGATTGCGCCGCGATTGCGGCGCGCGTTTTTTGCGCGTTGAAACAGAACAAAAGTTCTGATATAATCGGGGCATGGGACTGGATTTTTCCGGCAAACTGGATTTGCTTGGCAGTGAAGCAAGTGGGGATGTGTCTTGCCAATCGTGCGCGGCAAATCCCAACGCGTCGGTGGTCACTCATCGTGCCGCGCAGCCGATACGCGCGGCTGAACTACAACCGCGCCCCCGCGATATGAAACCATGGCTCTCGTCTTCGATTCGTTCCGACGGCAAGCGCATTCCGATTGTCAAAACTCTAATGACGTCGGCGTGCGAAAAAGATTGTTATTATTGCGCGACGCGACGCGGCAGAAATTCCGTCCGCCGCGAAACCTTCAAACCCGAAGAACTTGCCGCAGGATTCAATCTCATTCAGCAACGCGGTTTGGCGGAAGGATTATTCCTATCCAGCGGCGTCATCGGCGGCGGCACGCGCACGATGGAAAAAACCATCGCGGCGGTGGACATTCTCCGGCGCAAGTATGAATTTCGCGGTTATGTGCATTTGAAACTGATGCCCGGCGCCGAACGCGCGGCGATTGAACGCGCCATCCAACTCGCCGACCGCGTTTCGGTGAATCTCGAAGCGCCCAACACCGCGCGCCTGCAAAAGCTTTCCGGCACAAAACAATTCACGCAAGAATTGCTCGCGCCGATGCGCGCCGCGCGCGCATTAATGCGCGAACGTCCCGAACTCGCGCGCACATCGCTGGTCACGCAATTCGTCGTCGGCGCGGCAGGAGAAAGCGACCGCGAAATTATTTCGACGGCGACACACTTGTATCGCGAACTCGCGCTGGCGCGCATTTATTACAGCGCGTTCAGTCCCGTGCGCGAAACGCCGCTCGAAAATCATGCGCCGACAAATCCGCTGCGCGAACTGCGGTTGTATCAGACCGATTTTTTGCTGCGCCAATACGGTTTCACGTTTGACGAATTGGCATTCGACTCCGAAAACAATTTGCCGCTCGACACCGACCCCAAAACGGCATACGCCCTCGCGCATCCCGAAAAATTTCCGCTCGACGTGCAATATGCGGGGCGCGAAGAATTACTGCGCGTGCCGGGACTCGGACCAAAAAGCGTACAACGTTTGTTGGACTTGCGCCATCTGCACACCTTTACTACAATCCACGAACTGAAAAAATTGGGCGCCGACGCCGACCGCGCCGCGCCGTTTATTTTGTTGAACGGGCAAGCGCCGCCGCGTCAATTGACGTTATTTAATAGACTCTATCGGGAATAGACAGGATTAACATGATTTACAGGATTAAATGCGA
>CAZXYP010000551.1:0-2162 GCA_964644955.1 uncultured Anaerolineales bacterium
TTTTGGATGCTTCATCCGCCTGCGTATCAATTTGAACATAGCGGAGCAAGCGTTCTTCCAGTTCTTTATCAAATTGAGAGTTCATAACACCGCCAATTCCTCTAAATACACAATTGCGGTTTCGATGCCGCGCGCAAACATTTCGAGACTGTATTTTTCGTTCGGTGAATGCAGTCCATCGTCATCCAAACCATACCCCATCAGCACAACCGGAATGTGCATCATGTCCGCAATTTCTGCAACGACAGGAATACTTCCACCGCCGCGCGTGAATAGCGGCGTTGCGCCCCAACCTTTTTCGTACGCGCGCGCTGCCGCTTGCATTTCGGGAATATCAAAGGCAAAGAGCGCGGGCTTGCCCGTTGTAATGAGCTTTACTTGGACTTTGACGGTTGGCGGCGTGATGGATTCGATGAACGATTTCAATTTTTCAAAAATATCGTGCGGATCTTGGTTGCCGACCAAACGCGAAGAAATTTTCGCGCCCGCTTTTTGCGGAATAATCGTTTTGGGTCCCGGTCCCGACCAGCCGCTCCACATTCCGTTAATGTCCAATGTCGGGCGCGCGGAAATAGATTCGCGAATGCTGTATTCGGTATCCCAGCCCCAAATTTCGGGAACACCGGTGGATTGTTTGAATTGTTCGGCGGACAATTCCGTTTTCGCCACCATCGCGCGTTCCTCGTCCGAGAGCGGGACAACATCGTCATAAAAACCGGGGACTGCAATCGTGTTGTCCGCGTTGTACAATTTGCCAAGAATTTCGACGAGCGCGAGCGCGGGATTGTGTACGGCGCCGCCCCACAAGCCGCTGTGCAAATCTTCTTTTGGTCCTTCCACTTCAATTTCCGCGTACGTCATGCCGCGCAAGCTGTGCAAAATCGCGGGTTCATCCATCGAACGCATCGAAGTATCGCTGATGACACACACATCCGCGCGCAGCAATTCCAAATGTTCCTTGATGAACGGCACGAGATTCGGCGACGAAATTTCTTCTTCGCCTTCTAGAAAAATTTTCACATTCACAGGCGCGGCGCCGCTTGTCTTTAAATAGGACTCGAGCGCCTTGACGTGGATAAACAATTGTCCTTTGTCATCCGTCGCACCGCGCGCAAACACCTTTCCATCCTTGACTGTCGGCTCAAAGGGGGGGGTGTTCCATCCATCTTCCATCAACGCCGGCACAACGTCGTAATGTCCGTACACCAAAACGGTTGGCTTGTCGGGGCCCGCGCCCATCCATTCGCCGTACACGACGGGATGTCCCGCCGTCGGCATGACCGCGACGTTTTGCAGACCCAAATCGCGCAGGTGATTTTCAAGCCATTGTGCCATGCGCTGAATATCGCCCTTGTGCGCGGGGTCGCCGCTCAAGCTGGGAATTCGCAACATCTCGGATAATTCATTCACGAATCTTTCGTTGTGGTCACGCGCGTATTGGCGCGCGATGTCGGTTTGCGTTGTCATTTTGAATTTGCCTCACATTGATGTTGACTTGGCGGCGGTCTTGCTGTCCGCATAATCGGATACTTCTTCTTGCAGCACCTCATCGCGCGATATAGACCCGGGCGCGTATTTTGGCAGACCGAGCGCGGGAAAAATTGCCAACAGCGAAATCGCCGCAATAATCAAAAATGTTGTTTTCAAAGATTGCAGCCGCGCCGCTTCATTGATGCGAACCGCTTCTTCCACTTGGGCAGGCGTCGCACTTGTTTTGCTCAAAATCTCGCGCAGTTGGTCATTGCTCACAAAATCAACCTGATTGAAATTGATTTCGGTCTTGAGCGCAGGCGGAAGCCCGGACGGATAGAACCCGGAAAGAATGAACATGCCAAGCAGTCCGACCGCGACCACACTGGCAAACGCCGCGCCCAACGCGTTCGACACGTTGTTCACCACGCCGCGCAGCGCGCCCACATCGCCCGCAAATTTTTTGGGCGATTCGGAAACCAACACATTGAACAACAGCGTCAGCATCGTGCCTTCGCCAAGTCCCAGCACCGCGAGTCCCAAAATCACAGCCAGCGTGCCCCAATCATTTGCGATGCTCAAGCCGACGAAGGTCGCGCCGAGCGCAATGAGGGTAAAACAAACAATCCCAAATTGACGCGGCGTCACGCGGTCATAGAGGCGCACGCTCACAATCGCCGCGAGCGCGACCG
>CAZXYP010000552.1:0-2161 GCA_964644955.1 uncultured Anaerolineales bacterium
GCGCAAATCCTTTGTTGAGCGCGTCCCATTGACCCTTATCGCGTTCGCTCACCCAATAGCTCAGACGGTCCGCGTACTTTTGAATAATGTCAACGCTGTTATCCGTCGAGCCGCCGTCAATGACAATGTATTCGAGGTTCGGATAATTCTGGTCGAGGACCGAGCGGATGGTGCTTTCGAGATACTTGCCCTGATTGTACGAAACCGTGACAATCGAAATTTTCGGAAAGGCGCCGGATAGCATGGACGACCTATCTGCCTGTCAACATGTGGTCGAACGTTGCCTGTACCTGCGCCGGGTCTTTGGTCGAGAAATACCAATCAATCGTGCGATGCAGCCCGTCCATAAATTTCATTTGCGGTTCCCAGTCCAATAATTTTTTCGCAAGTGAATTATCGGCGACGCGATTCAGCGGACCGGTAGGCATTTCGGGATGCAATTCGATGCGCGCGTTGCGTCCCGTATAACGCTGCACTTCATGTACCGCGTCAATCACGCGCGTGCGTTCCATCGTGCCAAGATTGACGGCAGTCCCGTCGTCAATTTTTTCGGCGGCAAGCACGGTGCCGCTCACGATATCGCCGACATACGTCCAATTGCGAATCTGTTCGCCGTTGCCCCACACGATATACGGGTCTTGTCTGATAAAGGCGCGCGCAATCATCGCAATCACCGCGTGATTTTCCACACCGCGTTCGCCATACACAGTAAAGTAGCGACACGATGCCGTTTTCATGCCCCATTCTTGCGCATAAGCTTTGAGCGTGAGTTCGCCCATCAATTTGGCGTACCCGTACATGTTATCGGCGTCGTACGGCGGGCGCACCAAATCTTCGGTGAGATACAAAACCTCGTCGGGGTTACTTTGCAGATTGTTAGGATACACACAGCCCGACGAAGCAAAGACGATTTTTTCGACCCCCGCATTCCGCGCGGCTAAAAAAACCAAGCCATCCAACGCGAGATTCGTCGCACAGGCGGCTTGATGCAAATCCACATATCCGCGTCCGCCGTGGTCGGCGGCGAGATGAAACACCACGTCCATGCCGGCAACCGCTTGGTCAACGACGCCGGTCTGCAATAAATTCGCTTCCAGAAACTCGATGTCGCCCGAATCAATATAGGGCTGAATGTTTTCCCGTTTGCCGCTGCTTAAATCATCCACCACGCGAACCCGCGCGCCGCGCGCGAGCAATGCTTCTGCCAAATGCGAACCGATGAAAGATGCGCCGCCGGTGACGAGCGCTTTTTTACCTGCCAGATTCACGAAATCCTCCCGTATGGTATGCGTTGGTTATGGAAATGCGTCTGCTGCGTTTGTCTAAAATTCTTCATTGCTGCCCAAACTTGTCCTATCATAATGATTTTCCAGGTCTTGACAAAAATCAGACCTAAACCAGATAGCGCGTCAGGAACGCACACCCGCTGCCGCGTTCGGTCAAGCGCACGATTTGGGCGGGTGAGCCGAAGCGGCGCGCGAGAGGCGGCGTCAATCGCGCCGCAAGCGAACGCAGCGGCTGGTTTTCGGCTGACAAACCTGCAGCGCCTTTGCCCTTTTGTAAAATCTCTGCGGCGGCGCGCCAATACGCGGCATCGAGTTCGGACGCTCGCGCAACGCGTCCCCCTAAAGGTAAGGCAATCGAGTACAAGGTCGCGCGTTCCCAAAAGCGTGTCCACAATTCAAAATCGCCCGCGCGTTCCAACGGCGCGTGAATGACATTCCCGCATTGTTCCCAAAGCGTTCGCTGCCACAATGTGACCGCGCGCGGAATGGCGTGATGAAACGCGGGACTGTTTCCCAAATTGCGTCCTTGAAAAAAAGTCTCGCGCGAAAAACCGTCCAACAGCGCGCCCGGTGTCACCAACCCGGATGCGCTCCATTGCACCGGCGCGCTGCTTGTGAGCCACCGTACATCGGAGCAATTCTGAAACACAGCGTCCGCGCTCATCAATCCCCAGGGACACACCCGGTCGCTCGCATTCAGCCAGACCATCAAAGTGCCGCGTGTTTCGCGCATGACTTGATTCAACGTTTCGAGCGCGTGGATGGCATTCCCGGCTTGATAGATATGGCATCGGTCAGCGAATCGCGTCAATGCCTCTATGGTGCCGTCCGTCGAACCACCGTCAATCACATGACAGGACACCTGCGGATGGCTC
>CAZXYP010000553.1:0-2160 GCA_964644955.1 uncultured Anaerolineales bacterium
CTGACCGGGGCGAATCTTGCTCGGGTCTGCCAAACTGTTTGCCGCCACAATCGCTTGCACGGTCACGCGAAATCGCGCCGCAATCGCGCTCACCGTATCACCGCCGCGCACCACATAGACAGTGCCACTTGTATCCAAAACGGACGGCGGAGTTATATCACTCATCGGCGGTTTCGCATCAACGACAGGCGCACTCGCGGGCGCGCCGGGAATTCGCAAGCGCTGCCCCGCGCGCAGCGCGCGCGCGTCTGCAATCGCGTTTTCATTCATCAATGCCAGCACAGTGACACCAAATCGTTTGGCAATCGCAGATAACGTATCGCCCGGCGCGACAAGATATTCGCCACTCGCGGGAATGGGCGGCGATGGCGCGGGCTGCGCGGGTGCGGGTTTTGCGCGCCCAACAATCGGTGGCGCGGGCGGGACGTTCGGCAAATTCGCGGGCGCTTCTTTTGGCACATTGCGTAATGCCTGTACCAACGCGCCGCTGCGCTGTATCACGTTCAACGCATTTTCGGGCGCGGCATCCGAATCCCAAATAAAAAGCGTCGCGCCTTCGACATACGCATAATTGTACAACGAGTGCATGAACAAAATATATTGTTCGGGCGTACGCGAGTCTTGTACGGCAAAGTTACCGCATTCGGAAATAAAAATCGGTTTGTCGGGGAAATAACTGTGCGTGTAGGTAAAACGCTGTCCGCCGTCGAGCGTAAGTGGACCATCGTCGGGACGCCAATAACAATGACAGTCCATCACGTCGGCAAGTTCAATGCTATCGCGACAAATTTCCAAACCGACATAGCCGCCCTGATTCTTGTCATCGCTGTGGTCATTCGCAAACGCGGGATAATGCAAACGCGCCCAAGGAATGGATTCACGTAACCGTCGAATCATTTCGAGATTCCACGCGTGAATGTCCTGATACAAGGACGCGGGCGGAACCGGATGATTGATGCTCGCGCCTTGCGGATGCCCTTCCAAATCGAGGTTTTGTTCGTTCGCCCATGTAATTTCATTCGTGAACGGACGTATGCGCTTGGCAATGTCGGTAATATCGCACGCCCAATCTTCGGGACTGGTCGTGTACCAGTTTTGCAAATACATGCGGACGAGAATGCGCGCCTGCGGATATTTTTCGCGAATTTGCGGAATCAGATTTTCATTGACATGCAGGACGGTATAATTCTGAAACCCCGCCGCGTAGAAATCGTCCATGCGCCGAAAACCCGCGTTCGGCGCATGAAACCCCCAGCGATTGTTCATGCGAGCGCCTCCAATAACAATGATTCTATGATGGGCGCGTATGCTTGTCAATCAGCTCCCGTCCTTGCCAATCCTTGCCCGTTCCTCACCCCCGTTTAACCCGCTTCTAAATCTGGGTATGCTATAATCGCCCGTAATGCGAAAACTACTTTACGCCCTGATTGCGATTTTGGCGCTTGCGATTTGTATAGTGTTTGGTGCGGGCGCGTTTCTGCTGTTGGGCGTCTCCCAACCCCAAGTCGTTGCGCAATCCGTTCCAACGGTTGCGCAATCCGTTCCAACATTTGAACCTGGCGCGACCGCGACGCGTGCCGCGCCGGCAACCAAGCTTCCCGTTACGCGCGGCGCGTTGGGAGCGACACCCTTTGTCGCGCCAACCGCCGTCGCGCCGGAAATTTTAGCGGAAGCGGATACGACGCTGGACGCGCTCAACAAACAGAATTTTCCCGTCAATAACCGCGTGCAACTCGCACAGCAGTTCAAAAACATTATGCCGGATCTGGCGACGCCCGCCGCGCCGCGCGCGTACAAAATTGGCGACCAGGAAATGTTCTGGGTTTCCCGCGACCCGAATCGCGGCGAGAACGAAAAAATCACGGCGACCTTACGATACATCAACGACGTTGTTTACATGTGGGTCGAAAACGGTGAAAATGTGCGCGACGCGGATTTGAAAAAATCCGCCGACTATTTCGCCGAAAACATCTATCCGACGCATCACAAGTACTTGGGCAGTGAAGCCATTCCCGGCGTTGACAACGACCCGCATTTGAACATCTTGAACGCCCGTATCGGCGGCGGCATCGCGGGCTATTACGGACAATCCGACACCCTGCCCCAAGCCATTCACGACCACTCGAACCGGCGCGAGATGTTTTACATGAGCACGCTCAG
>CAZXYP010000554.1:0-2120 GCA_964644955.1 uncultured Anaerolineales bacterium
AGAAGTTTGATTCAATTCCTTCGATTACCTCTTGACATTTATCACAGTTGCTTCATCCTTTTCCCAAAACTATGTTACCATTTTACACGACACAGAAAGGAACACGTACCATGCCCGGTCCCGGATTTGATTTAATCGGCGCGGACGAAATCGAACGCGTATTGGATGTATTAAAGAGCGGCTGGATTTATCGTTACGGACAGGACGACAATCCGAATTTTCGCGCGCAAGTGTGGCAATTTGAAAAAGCAATGGCGGAACTGACGCATGTGAATTATGCCGTCGCGGTCAATTCCGGTTCCACTGCACTGTGGCTGTCCCTGCTCGCGCTCGGCATCGGCGCGGGGGATGAAGTGATTGTGCCGGGCTTTACGTTCATTGCGAGCATTTCGTCCATCGCGTATGCGGGCGCAATTCCGATTTTGGCAGAGATTGACAAGTCGTTCAATCTCGACCCGCGCGATGTGGAACAAAAAATTATGCCGCGCACGCGCGCCATCATGCCCGTGCATTTGATGGGCAATCCCGCGCGCATGGATGAAATCAAAACGATTGCGGACAAACACAATCTGTTTGTGTTGGAAGACTGCGCGCAAGCGTTCGGCGCAACGTATCGTGGCAAACCCGTCGGCAGTATCGGACACATGGGCGCGTTCAGTTTCAATTACGCCAAAGTCATCACCGCAGGCGAAGGCGGCGTGATTACGACGAACGACGAGGAATTGTACAAACGCGCGTTTGCGCTGCACGACCAGGGACACGCGCCGTTACGCAAAGGACGCGAAATCGGACAGCGCCCGTTTCTGGGTCTCGATTTTCGCATGACGGAATTGCAAGGCGCGGTTCTGCTCGCACAATTGCAGAAATTGGAAATGATTCGCACGCGCTGCCACACACACAAAAAGATATTTTTGGAAACGCTGCGCGACGTGCCTAATTTGGAATTTCGCGATGTGACCGACGAACAGGGGGAAGCAGCGACAGTGTTGACAGTGATGTTCCCGAATGCGGAAATTGCCGAACGCGTCACCCAAACGCTGCATGCAAAACGCTTGAGCGAATCGGGCTGGCATGTGTATGCGCACATGGAACCGCTTTTAGAGCAGCGAATGCCCGTGCCACAAAACAGTCCCTTTCAAAACGCGGACGTAAATTATTTTGCGGGGATGCTGCCGCAAACCGATGCGCTGCTCGCGCGTTCGTTCAATATCGGTCTCGGCATGACGGACAAAGCATTGGCGACCTGGGGCGCGGATATTCGTTCGAGCGACGGCGTGGTGAAAAATAAAGCAGAGGAATTTCGAAACGCAGCGCTGGAGTTCTTGCGATGAATGAGCAACGAGTGCAAGAGCGCGTCCGCGCAGGGATTGCCCCGCAGTCTATTTCCTATCCAACTTGGCGTCTTGCAAATAATCGTCAACCGTTTGTGGCGCAGGTACATGCCGGCTATTTTGCAAATTGTCTCCATCGCCAGTCCACTTGGCGGGGTTGTTCTCGATATATTTGCGAATGGCAGTCAATTCCCGTTCGTTGCGAATAATATGTTCGTAGTAGTTCCGTTGGAAAACTCGCTTGGGAAACGGTTTCCATCCCAATTGTTTGACTCCGCGAATATATTCATTCGTCGCCATCGTTTTGAACCATTCGATTATATCGCCCAACGTTGGCTTTGGCTGACCCAACGCGGTCGCCTCTCCATCGTGAATCACGATGATACAATGAATGTGATTGGGCATGACGACAAACGCATCAGGTTCAAAGGTCGGGAATTTGTTGGATAATTCATTCCACCACCGCACAATCATTTCACCCGCTGCGTTCAAATGCATTTCACCTGCCGCGATTTCGCCAAACAGGCATTCCCGGTTCTGCGCGCAAATCGTGACAAAATACGCGCCCGCCTGCGCGTAATCATACCCCTTGAGGCGGATTGACCGCCGATGATGTTTGAATGGGTCGTACGGCATATTTGTATTTTCCGTTTCGGACGACCACGCGTCCCGCGTTGGCGCGATTCCCGTGGGCGCGTTTCGCGTTGGCGCGTTTCGCGTTGGGGCGCCCCGCGTTGGGGCAACCCGCGTTGGGGCGCCCCGCGTTGGGGCGCCCCGCGGTGGGGCAAC
>CAZXYP010000555.1:0-2083 GCA_964644955.1 uncultured Anaerolineales bacterium
TGGCGACGAGGAAATTGTCGCGCAAGGTGCCATTGAACAAATAGGGATACTGCGACGCGACGCCCAACAGCTGCCGCACATCCTCGCCGCGCATTGCGCGCACGTCACTGCCGCCGATGTAAATTTGTCCCGCTTGCGCGTCCCAAAAACGCGCGAGCAAATTCACGAGCGTGGATTTGCCCGCGCCGCTGGCGCCGCGCAGGACGAGACGTTCACCGTGCGGAATGTGAAAACTCACATCGTCGAGCGTCAACGCGTCGTCGGGCGCGTACGCAAAACGCACATGCTGAAATTCAATGTCCAAGCGCGTTGGCGGCGCAAGCGGCTGTGACGGGTCGGGTGAAGGGGGGGGGGCGTCCATCAATTCAAACAAACGGCGCGCGGCGGCTTGGCTTGTTTCGAGCTGTTGAAACGCGGCGCCTAACGGCTGGGTTGCTTCAAAACTCGCAATGGCAGCCAGCGGCAGCAATGCCAAAAACACGCCTTCGATTTTGCCTTGTGTCACCAATGGAATGGCGAGCGTCAAAATGGTTAGTCCCGCCAAACTTGCCAACAATACCGCGAGCGCACTGCTCATGCCGCGCCAGTGCGCGAGCCGCAGTTGTATATCGTCCAATTGCTTACCCAACGCGATGGTGCGCCGTGAAAAGTTTTGTGTTTGCGAATATGCGATGACGTCGGCGATACCTTGAATTTGGTCGGTCAAGTGCGCGTTCAATTGCGCGCGCGTCGCAAGCAACGCGGCGGCGGGAGAACGACTTGCGCGCAGTGTGACCACCGGTAAAACGATTCCGACCAAAATCGAAAAAATCGCAAGCGTTAATGCAAGCGCCCAATCGAACGCGCCGAGCAGGACGCACGCGAACGCGACGACGAGGACGGCGGCGAGCGGCGGCACGATGACGCGAATATAAAAATTTTCCAGCGTTTCGATATCGGCGCCAATCCGCGTAAACACATCGCCGCTGTGAACCGTCTGCAAACGCGCCGGCGCGAGCGGTTCAATCGCCGTATAAAACCAGACGCGCAGGCGCGCGAGAATGTGAAACGTCGCGCGGTGCGTGATATAGCGTTCGGCGTAACGCAGCGCGGCGCGCGCAATGGCGAACGCGCGCACGGCAGTCACTGCAACGGCGAGGTCGGCAAAGCCGGTGGACAGGGCAGCTTTGGAAATCAAATACGCGGACATTGCCATCAGCCCGACACTCGCGCCGAGCGTGGCAAAACTCAACAGCACGGCGAGCGCAATCCACCACTTGAACGGCAGCATCAGTCGGACGAGACGCGTGAATACATTCACGGCGCGCCTCCTTGCTGTGTCGCGCGCAGCTGCGTGTACATCGCGTCTTGTTGCAGCAGCGCGTCGGGCGTATCCGATTCGATTACCCGCCCGGCGTGCAAGACCGCGACTCGATCAGCGTCATGCGCCAACGCAAGCCGATGCGCGATGACTAAAACGGTGCGATGCCGTTTCAATTCCGTCAATGCCGCGCGAATGTAGGTTTCGCTTTTCGCATCGAGCTGTGATGTGCCTTCGTCAAAAATCAAAAGCGGCGCGTCCTTGAGCAGCGCGCGCGCGATGGCAATGCGCTGCCGCTGTCCGCCGCTCAAACGCGCGCCTTGCTCGCCGAGCGGCGTGTCGTACCCGCGCGGCAGCCGCATGATAAATTCGTGCGCGTGCGCGGCATGCGCGGCGGCGAGAATTTCGTCGGGTGTCGCATCCGATTTGGCGAGACGCAAATTTTCCAGCACGGTCCCGGCAAAGAGATGCGGATGCTGCGGCACCCACGCAATGTGTGCGCGCCATAACTCCGTCGGAATTTCGCTCAACCGATTGCTGCCAACCCAAACGGTTCCGCGCGTCGGCTCGATAAAACGGAGCAGCAAATTGGCTGCGGTTGTCTTGCCCGCGCCGGTTGCGCCGACGAGCGCAATGGTTTGCCCGCGTTGGATTTTGAGCGTGAACCCATTGAGCGCAGGACGTTCGCCCTTGTCGTACGCCACGTGCACATTATCAAAAAAAATGTCGCGCTGCGCGAAATCGGTTTCGTAATATTTTGGCTGTGGAAAAATCACCGGCGCG
>CAZXYP010000556.1:0-2055 GCA_964644955.1 uncultured Anaerolineales bacterium
GTTTGGCGTCTCGCTGCTCAGCGTCGCAACGGAATCACAAAATGCGCGCGCGCTTGCAGCTGCCAACGCGCGGGCGGTGGGATGATGCGGTGCAAACTTGTTAGACGCGGATAAACGCGGATTTTTTGAATGTATCCGCCGTTCCGTTGTAGCCATTGCGCTCGATAGAATGGCGCGTTAACTTGGGGGAACAGATTTACGGGGTTTTGGCGGTAAGTCGCGGAGCGCCCGGCGGAGACGATATCACCCTGCTCAGGCATTGTTCCAGTCCTCATCGTCGAAAGGGTTATCCCAAAATCCAAGACTGCTTGCCGATGCCAACAGGAGGTCGTCGAAAGGATCGCCTGACTCGATCACAAAAACAATCACATGCGCGCCCGCAGGAAATGGAACATCAAGTTCGAGTCGTCCGGGTTCTTTTAATTCAACATCATATTTGAGAGCCGTTTGTGTAATCATTTGCCAATCTCCGCGTCCTGGCTTTTGCCCGCCGCAATTATAGCGCAAAGAACAACGGCAGCCAACACCCACACGCCGATAAAAGCGCGTGTGCGAGTTTCGTGTTTCATCCGACCAAAGACAGACCAATTGAACATGCAAGACATTTTCGCCACCATCATTACCTTTATCGCCGCCGTCGCATGGCTGCGCGTGATGGATTTGCTCGCCGCGCGCGGCATCGTCGAACACAAGTTGTCGCGCAAAATCATTCACATCGGCACGGGACCGTTGTTTGTCTTGTGCTGGATTTTATTTTCAACGTCCGATATCGCGCGTTTTCTTGCCGCGCTCGTGCCGTTGTTGATTACGGCGCAATTTTTGTTGGTGGGCTTGGGGGTTCTCAAAGACGACGCGGCGGTGCAAGCCATGACGCGCCACGGCAACCCGCGCGAAATTTTGCGCGGACCGCTGCAATACGGAATTATTTTTGTCGTCTGCACGCTCGTGTTTTGGCGCACGTCGCCCGTCGGCATACTCGCGCTGATGCTCATGTGCGGCGGCGACGGGCTCGCGGACATTGTCGGGCGGCGTTACGGTCACGCCAAACTGCCGTTCAATCCGCAAAAAAGTTGGGCGGGGTCCGCCGCGATGTTTTTGGGCGGGTTTGTTTTCGCGTTCGTCTTTGTGTTGTTGTTTCAGGCGCTCGGCTATTACACCCTGCCGTTTGATTCGCTCACGCTCGCGCTGCGCGTTCTCTTTATCGCCTTTGCTGCTGCCATTGTCGAAATGCTGCCGTTCGAGAGCATTGACAATCTCACCACGACGGCGACGGCGATTGTGTTGGCGTGGTGGCTGTTGTAAGCATGGTAGAATAAAAAACGCCATGCCCGAACTCCCCGAACTGCAAGTCGTGCGCGACGTTTTGCAAACGCGCGTCGTCGGCAAAACAATCGCGCGCGTCGAATGGTTTCAACCGATGGCGGCGCTCGTCGTGCGCGACCTGACCGCGCGCGGTTTTGTCGAAACGCTGACGGGCGCGCAAATCGAAAACGTGACGCGGCGCGGCAAATTTTTGCTGTTCGCGTTCGCGTCGAACCCCGCGCAGTTGGTCCTCAATCCAAAGCTCACCGGACGATTGCAGCTCGCGTCGCCTGCGGACAAACGCTACAAAAAAACAGCGGTTGTGTTCACGCTGTCCGACGAAACCGAACTGCGATATTTTGACGACAAGACGATGGGGCAGTTGTATCTCACCGACGACGTGACGCGCGTGCCCGATTTCGCGGGCATGGGTCCCGAACCGTTCGATGTAACGCTCGAACAATTCCGCGAACGGCTGAAACCGTATCGCGGCGAAATCAAAGGCATTCTCACGCGCGGCGAATTTCTCGCGGGCATCGGCAATGCGTACGCCGATGAAATCCTGTGGCACGCGCGTTTGCACCCGTACCGCAAACGCACGCAGTTGACCGCGCCGGAAATCGAACGGCTGTATGACGCCATCCAAACTGTGCTGCGCGATTCCATCGCCCAAGTGCGCGCCGAAATGGGTGAGAACATTCACCGCGAACCGCGCACATTCTTTAAGGTTCACCTGAAAACCGGCGAACCCTG
>CAZXYP010000557.1:0-2034 GCA_964644955.1 uncultured Anaerolineales bacterium
GGGCGAGTGACCCGGCACTTCCAACACGTGCAATTGAAAATTGCCTGCCGCCACCGTATCGCCTTCCGTAAGCCAATGCTCGGGGTCGGGCAGCGGCGGCACCGCAATCCCGAACGCTTGCCCTTGTTTCTCGACTGATTCAAAAACCGCTTGTTCTTTTGCGCCGACATAAAGCGGCGCGCCGGTCGCGCGTTTCAACGCCTCGACACCCATCACGTGGTCAAAGTGCGCGTGCGTCAATACGATACCGACGACGCGCGCGCGCAGCGTTTCCACCAGCTCCTTGATTTGGCGCGCGTGCCCGCCGGGGTCAATGACCAATACCTCGCGCGTTTTTTCATCGCCCACAATATAACAATTCACGCCCAACGGACCGACCTGCATGATTTGAAACAACATATTTCCTCCGCCCGCTGATTATACCTCATGGTTTGCCCGCGTTCTGAAAGCTCGTTATAATCCGCGCCAACTATTCTCGCGCTTTGCTCTGACAGCATGTCTGACCATTTGCTTGCGCCGACGGAACAGAGTAATCGAATGATGATTCAATCTCCCGTCCCGCTGTCCCTGCCGTCGCTTTCCGGTGCGCCCGCGCGCGACTGCGCCATCGTCGCCACGCTGCTCTATTACGACATTTTTTCGTTTCCCCTGCGCGTGGAAGAAATGCTGCGTTACGCGCATGAACCTCTCAATGATGTGCCGCCGCACGGCGCATGGTGGGATTCCCGCGACGCGCTCTGGTTTCTCAAAGGACGCGCGCATTACATTGAACGCCGCGCGCAGTTGACCAATGCTTCCATCGGAAAATTGCGGCGCGCACGCAAGTTTGCGCGGCTCTTGCAGATTGTCCCCGGCGTGCGTTTTATCGGCGTTACCGGCTCTCTGGCAATGGAAAGCGCGGTTCCTGAGGACGATATTGATTTTCTCGTCATTGCGCAAAAAAATCGGCTGTGGCTTACACGCGCGCTCGTCTTGTCTGCGTTACTGGCGTGGGGTGTGAAACGTCCCGACGACGGGCGCAGCGAATATCCCAACCTCATCTGCGCCAATATCTTTTTGGACGAAAGCGATTTGCACATTAGCGACCAAAATTTATTCATCGCGCACGAGATTTGCCAAATGCTGCCGCTGTTGGGCGAACCAAGCTATCGCGCTTTTCTGAACGCGAACGCGTGGGTGAAACATTTTTTGCCGCAATGGAAACCTGCATCGGTTGAATACCAAGACCGCGCGTCATTCCGAAACGCGCAGCGCGTCTTTGAACTCGCTTTTGCGAATGGCATCGGCACGCGCCTTGACCGCGAACTCGCGCGTCGTCAACTCCTCCGCATCGAATCCAAACATGCGCGCGGTCACAACACCAACGTAAAAATCACCCCAACGCAATTGCGTTTCCACGCGCGCGATTTGTCCGATTACGTCGTCAACACATTCAACGCGCGCTGGGACGCGCTGAATTTGCATTGATGCCTAGGGGCGAAGCATTCGCAGACGCGACAGGTTCGTTCGTCACATCTGCTCATGCGAATGCTTCGCCCCGACAAACATGTCACAAATTCTTTTCGGTCAATCCTACTATCTCAAATTCGACCCGAAACTCTACGCGGAAATGAAACCGTATCCGCCGCTCGGTTCATTGTACGCAGCGAGTTATGCGCGCTCGCTCGGCTATGACGTCGCGTTGTTCGACGCGATGCTCGCGCAGTCCGAAGACGAATGGGCGCACGCGCTCGACGCGCACAAACCAAAATACGCGATTTTGTTTGAAGACAATTTCAATTACTTGTCGAAAATGTGTTTGCTGAACATGCGTCAAGCCGCGTTCAAAATGATTGAAATGGCTCAAGCGCGCGGCTGCATCGTGATTGTGAATGGTTCGGACGCGACGGACCATTTGGAAGAATATTTTGCGCGCGGCGCGGATTACATGCTCTTGGGCGAAGGGGAAATCACGCTAGAGGAATTGTTGGGGAAATTGGAAAAAGGGGAAACGAGGGAATTGAGGGAAATCAAGGGATTGGCTTGGCGCGGTGA
>CAZXYP010000558.1:0-2030 GCA_964644955.1 uncultured Anaerolineales bacterium
ACTCGCGTGTTTGAAAATCCATAAAAAAACGCCGGCGCATCGCGTCAAACACAACGCGTCCGTCTTTGGCGACATTGCTTGTGCTGCCGTCGAACGCTGTGCCAATCGGCAGCCCGGACAGGGTAAAAAACTCTTGCGCGCTGTAGGGACGCGCATCAAATCCGGCGCCGAGACCGACGAGTGAGCCACTTTTAGTGTAACACGCGAACGCCGCACGCGCGGTGGCGCAGATATGAGTTCGACTTGCGGCGACGTTGGCATCGGCGGGGCTGCCCCCAACACTTATCATGGTGTCCGCAGTCGCGCCGGTTGAGAACGCATACGTTGGATTCGGGGTGTTGTCGGCGGCTTCGGATTGTGCGGTCGAAAGTTCCGCGGTGGTCATCTCGATAGTTTCGGGCGGTTGGATTGCAGTCCCCTGTAACGCCCCAACAATTTCACCGCGCGCCTCCATGCTCGTGTCCGTCCACTCGACTTGAACATTGTCCTCGGCAAACGCGGTCGGCGCCGCAAACAATGCAACAAACAATAATGCCAGCGTGACCCGGAGCGCCGGCTTGCTATTGGACCTGGCTGTTTTCATCATTCCTCCATTCATTGAACCGTGTTCCTGTTTGCACACGCGCAAACAGGATTTGGTTTTCAGGATACCCTATCGCGCATCCCGCTGTCATCAGCCGCAGTCCTGTTCTTACAGGAAACAAGTCCCAATTCGTCAGGGATTCTGTCCCACAGCAAATGGGTACACTGCGGGATATTTGGACGGCGCGGTCAAACAAGATGAACGAATTAGGAGAAGGAAGGAGCGCCGCACTTTATTCAGGCGGGGCATTGGCATGGTCGGCGCAAGAAAAACGCGCGCGCCTGCGAAAAAAAAAGTGCCCGCCGAATATCCATGGCGGGCTGAAACGGCTGCAAACGTGCGCGCCGGCAAAACATCATATGAGGATTGAGGCGCGGGGCACGACAGCGCGGAAACCTCAATTGGATTCACAACAATTTTTCTTGTTTTCCCTCGCGCGGAAACTCGGTTGCCGCTTTGACGAATTCACGAAACAACGGATGCGGACGTTCCGGGCGCGATTTGAATTCGGGATGAAATTGACTGCCGAGCATGAACGGATGGTCGCGCAATTCTGCAATTTCGACGAGATTGCGGTCCGGCGATTGTCCGCTGTACACCAAACCCGCTTCGCTCAACATGTCGCGGAATTGATTGTTGAATTCAAAACGATGGCGATGGCGTTCGGTGATGTGGTCGGCGCCGTACGCCGCGCGCGCTTTCGTACCTGCTTCCAGTTGACACGGATACGCGCCGAGCCGCATGGTGCCGCCCAAATCGGCAATGCCGCGCTGTTCTTCCATCAAATCAATCACGGGATATTTCGTGCCGGGGTCGAACTCTGTCGAATTCGGTTCGTCGCTTTCCAATACATTGCGCGCCAGTTCGATGCACATGACTTGCATGCCAAGACACAAACCGAGATACGGCAAGTTGTGGACCCGCGCGTATTTCGCCGCGAGAATTTTGCCTTCAATGCCGCGGTCGCCGAAGCCGCCCGGAACGACAATGCCGTCCACGCGCGACAACCGCTCAAAGCCGCGGTCTTTTTCCAATTCCTCGGACAGAATCCAATCAATTTCAATGTCGCGATTGTGATGTAATCCGGCGTGCACCAACGCTTCGCGCACGCTCATGTACGCGTCGGGCAGTTCCACGTATTTGCCGACGATGCCGATGCGCAACTTTTCTTTGGGCATGACCAAACGGTCAACCAGAGACTGCCACTCGCTCAAATCCACTGCGCGCTCGACAAAGCCAAAGCGTTCGCAAATGAAATTTCCCAGTCCATGTTCTTCTAACATCAACGGCACTTGATAAATGGTCTGCGCGGTCGTGAGCGGCACGACCGCGCGCTTTTCCACATCCGTGAACAGCGCAATTTTTTCACGAATGCTGTTTTCAATCGGCGCATCGGCGCGCAAGACAATCGCGTCGGGCTGAATCCCGATGGCGCGCAAATCGCGCA
>CAZXYP010000559.1:0-2002 GCA_964644955.1 uncultured Anaerolineales bacterium
AAACCGCGCCGCAGTACGCGGAATTGAACTTCGCGCTCGCGGAAAAATTTCGCAATGACCGACCGGGCTACACCGAAGCGAAAACGGAATTTATTCGCGGCATCGAAGCCATTGCGCGCGCGGAACGCGCGAACGGGAGGTTGTGATGGGCTCTCCTTTTCCGGGTATGGACCCGTATCTCGAAGGCGAGATGTGGATGGAGTTTCATGACCGTCTCGCAAATCAAATCAGCGAACAATTGTTGCGGGCGCTTCCGGAACGCTACACGGCGTTGTTGAACAAACATTATTGGCTCGATGACGGCGCGCTCGAAATCGTTTCGGAGGCGCGCAGCGGCATGTATCCCGATGTGCATGTGGTTGAAACATCACGCGCCCAAGAAGCGCTGGCAGAATATATTGTGGCGGAGACACGCCAAGAGGTTGTAGAGTTGGTGAGTCCGATTCCCCAAGCAATTCCCGCGCTGAGCGTGGAAATTCGCGATGTGGCGCAACGCCGCCTTGTCACTGTGATAGAGATTTTGTCGCCGGGAAACAAGCGCGGCAAAGGGTGGGAACAATACAACGACAAACGCGCCGAACTCTTGGGCACGCGCACGCATCTGGTCGAAATTGATTTGTTGCGCGCGGGCAAGCGGATTCTTTTGTTGGGCGAATTGCCTGTCGCGTCGTATTTTTGTTTTCTGAGCCGCGTGGAGCGTCGCCCGCGCACCCAAGTTTTTGCAATCGGCTTGCGCGAAAAATTGCCGACGCTTCCGATTCCGCTTTTGCGACCCGACCCGGATATCGCGCTCGATTTGCAAGCGGCGGTAGATGCCTGTTTCAATCTCGTGCATTATGAACGCCTGCTCGATTACACGCAGCCGCCGCCTCTGCCGGAATTGAACGCGGACGATTTGCAGTGGGTTCAAGAAAAAATCCGCGCGGCGGGATACGCAAAACAAAACGACGGGTGATGCCCGCCGTTCGTTTCTAGATCAGCAATCCCCCATTCGCCAACGCGACAATATCTTGTTTCTGCACGCGTTCCCCCGCCAGCAATCTTGGCAAAATCAAATCCACCACATTTGGATCGCGCGATTTCACGCAGCCCGGCGCGCCAAGGATGGGCAAATCGTTCGCGTACGCGAGCAGCAGCAAATTTCCCGGCTCGACGGGCGCACCGTAGACCTCGATTTTTCCCCCCGCTTGCGCAATTCCACTTGGCGTGACATCACTCGCATCCATGATGGATGTTTCGCCTGCGAGAATCACGCAATCCACATTCAAATTCTTTGCGCGTTCAATTGCGTTGGCTATCGCGCGTTCGTCATGTTCCACGTATTCGTTCGAGACAACATTCGCGTCCAATTCCTCCAGGCGGCTCGCAATCGCCGGCGTAAATGTTTTTTCCACGCGCCCGCGCGCTTGTCCACTGCCCGTCAAAATCACCGCGACGCGCGCCGCGCGTAATGCGCGCACGCCGATAATCATTTGCGATTCACGCGCGATTTGTTCCACATTCTGCAAAACATTTTCCGCAATCGCCAAGCCAATCGTTTTTATTGTCGCCACCATTTTTTTCGGCGCGACAACTTGATTCGCCGTAATCGTTGCAACAGTGACGCCGTCGAGCGAATTGATTCGATTCAACGCGTCGTCGTCAACCTTAAGAATTCCGCGCGCGACTGCAAACAGATTGATGCGTCCGCCGCTCACGGACGAAAGCGAAACATTTTCCCCGCGCACTGCGTTTGCAATGCGCGTTGCGGCATCATTTTCATTTACATCGCCATCTTCAAACATCCCGACAAACACATTCGTTTTGCCCAACGCGCGCAATTTTTCCACATCGCTTGCGACGAGCCGATGCCCTTTGCTCAACGCTTTATGTCCCTGCGCATCCGCGATGTTGTGAATCAGTACGCCGCCCACGGCTTTTTGAATGGGAACTGTCGCAAGTTTCACCCGTTCACCTCTTGTATAATAGACGTACCAAGAATTTGGTATCGGACTCATTTCAT
>CAZXYP010000560.1:0-1992 GCA_964644955.1 uncultured Anaerolineales bacterium
TGTCGGGACCGTTCGGACCGACGAGCCGCACCATCACAAAATTATCCTGTCCGATTTGATTGGTGAGCGCGGGCAGCTGGTCGTCCGCAAATCCAAAACGATTCGGTTCGCCCGCGTTCAAGTCTGCCGGCGCGAGCGTTTCGCCGATGCTGCTGATTGAGGTCGCGGTAAAAAATTCGCCGGGCAGGATGTCGTTCCAGTCCTCGAACGACGGTGCGCGTATCAATTCCGCGCGCCACACGCCTTGCGCGCCGAGATTGTCCCGCCCCAGCCCCGTCAATTCCAATTCGGCAGACAAAATTTCGGAATTCGGCGGCAGCTGCGCGATTTCGAAATACAAAACGCTTTTGTAGGCGTCGCCGCCAAAAAAACCGGCATGAAGATTGCGATCGCCCCAATGCGTCTTGGCTTCGCTGGCTTTGAGATAACCGCTGCGCGTGGGGTCCGAAACAAAGTTGTACTCTTGCGCGCCGGCAGGCACGGTCGTCGTGGGTTCCGCCGTGCGTGCGCGCGGCGGGGGTGCCGGGGGCACGGAGGTACCTGTCGCAAGAACAGTCGGGGTGGCTTTGGCGGTCGGCGTAACCGCCGCGCCGGTGGGAAGAACGATGGGCGTGGGCGGATTTAATAGATTCGGGGCTATATAGAAAAACGCGCCAAAAGCGATTAAACTCGCCACAATCCACAAAAGAGTGGTGAGACTGGGCAAGCGCGAAAGGAGATTGTTCAATACGCCCTCAAGACGAATCAAAATTCAAAAGCGTCAAAACAGCCGCTCAATCGTTTTGTTTTTGTTCCGTCGGTTGCGTTTTGCCACTGCCCGCGCGGGAACCATTCCCATTGTTTTGCGCGTGACCGTTTGCCGGCGCGGGGGTGCGGCTTTTGTCTTTGGGTTTGGGCGCGCTGTAATACGCCTTGTAACTGTAGTTGTAATAGTACCCGCGCCCGCGCCCGCCCAGACGATTGAGTACGACGCCCAACACCTGCACTTGACTGCGCTTTAACGTCTCGACAACTTTGCGCGCCGACTCGGTGCGCGTGCGCCCGCTGTCCACCACCAACAACGCGCCGGAACAGCGCGACGCGAGAATGCTCGCATCCGCCACCACCAGCGCGGGCGGCGAATCCACAACGACCATATCGAATTGTTGGCGCAGCATTTGCAAAATTTCGGTCATGCGGCGCGATTCCAACATTTCGGCAGGGTTCGGCGGCGGCTCACCTGAAGTCAAAATCTTGAGCCCCTGAATCGTCGTGGTCTGTAACACATCTTCCAACAAGACCGGCTCGTCCAAAAAGAGCGAGGTCAAACCGCGTTCATTTTCCAAATCAAAAATGCGATGCACGCCGGGACGACGCATGTCTGCGTCCACCAAAACGATGCGCTTGCCGGCTTGCGCCATCGCAATCGCCAAATTCGCGGCAGTCGTCGTCTTGCCTTCACCCGGATTGGGACTCGTAATCAATAATGTGCCGCCCGGATTTTCAATCCCGGCATAACGCAAATTCGTACGCAAACTGCGGTACTCTTCCGCAATCGGCGAGCGCGGATGTTTCAGCGTAATCAAGGCGTCGCCCGGTTTGCGAACGGAATGAATGCGCGCAATACTGCTCATGACCGAAGTGCCCATCTCGCGCTGGACATCTTCGACATTCTTGATGGTATCGTCCAAATACTCCAGCAACAAGACCACACCGACCGCCAAAACCAACCCCGCGGCGGCGGCGAGCAAAACATTTTGCAGGATATTCGGACTGACGGGCGCGCCCGGCAGCGGCGCGGGCGCAATGAGCGTGATATACCGTCCGGTTGCTTGCGCGAGCAGCGCGCCCATTTGAATGTAGGTACGCTGCGCGCTTTCAATTTTGGATTGCAGCGCCGCCGTGCGCGCGTTCAATGCGTCCAGTTTTTCCTGATCGGTCTCCAACGCGGCTTGCTGCGTCAATTCTGCCAGCTGTTTTTGTGTCGCAACAATTTGGGCTTGCAGCAGGGCT
>CAZXYP010000561.1:0-1976 GCA_964644955.1 uncultured Anaerolineales bacterium
ACCGTGACGCGCGCCATGAATTTGTTGTTTGCGGCGCATAATCTGGAACGCATCGGCGACTGCATTACCAATATTGCTGAACGTGTCGTTTACGCGAGCACCGGGAAATTGGAAGAATTGAATACTCAAAAGACTGTGGTATAAAATAACGGGGATATGACGAAATTATTGTTGGTGGAAGACGACAAAACCCTGCTCGATACGTTGACGTTTAATCTGACGCGTGAAGGGTATGAAGTCGTGACGACAGGCGACGGCTTGACCGCGCTCGACCTTGCGCGCACGGCGCAGCCCGACCTGATTGTGTTGGATGTGATGCTGCCCGGGCTCGACGGGTTGACAGTGTGCCGCACGCTGCGCCGCGAAACGCAAGCGCCGATTGTGCTGTTGACCGCGCGCACGAGCGAAGTGGACCGCATCGTCGGATTGGACACGGGCGCGGACGATTACATCGTCAAACCGTTTTCGCTCGGGGAATTGTTGGCGCGTTTGCGCGCAGTGATGCGGCGCGGGCAGCATTCCGCCGAAACGAAATTGAGCTCCGGCGATTTGATTTTGGATTTGGTCGGGCATCGCGCGGCGCGCGGCGGAAAAAGTTTGAATCTGCCGCCCAAAGAATTTGATTTGCTGGCGGAACTGATTCGACACCGGGGCGCGGTGCTGACGCGCGATTTGCTGTTGCAGCGCGTGTGGGGTTTTGATTTTGCCGGCGATTCGCGCACGGTGGACGTGCATATTCGTTGGCTGCGCGAAAAAATTGAAGAGGACCCGGCGAATCCGACACGCATCGAGACGGTGCGCGGTTTGGGGTATCGCTTTGCGGGTTAGGGCGGTTTGATTTTGCGCACACCGCGCGGTCAAAAAAAGAACGCGGGCTTGCTGTTACGGCAAGCCCGCTTTTTTGTTGGTTATTTTGTTGTGTGATTATGCGCTACGGGCGCGGAATGCTTGCACAATCATGGCGATACCGCCGATGACCGCAAAAACGGACGCGGTCCAGAGGAACGCCGCGCCCATTCCCAAATTGCCGGCGTCGCTCAGCAGAATCAAACCGAGGACAATGCCGATCGCGCCGAGAATGCCCGCGCCCCAGCCGCCGCCTTTGAACGCCATGATGAGCATGACGATTCCTTGCACCACCGCCCAAAAGCCCAGAACCCAGACAAAGATTTGGGGCAGAGCCACAGCCGCGGCAATGGGATACATCAAAATCGCGCCTCCGGCGATGATGCTGATAACGCCCATAAAGAGCTTCCAGCCCCAGGCGGTATGGTCAATAAACATGCTGACCAAATCCATAATCCCGCGCACGAGTCACCAGATGCCCAAAAGTTGGACGAGGAGCAGGTACGTATTGATTTGCGTTTTGGCGGGCGCCCAGAGCAGCACCGCGCCGACGATGGTGAGAATGATGCCCTCGATGAGCAAGGTCCACCACGGGCGCGCTTTGGTTTCAAACGACATTGGGCTTGCTTGCGCACTTGTTGCAGTACTCATCTTGCTGTCTCCTTTTCACCGCAATGATTTTTGCGGCGATGTGTAGAAAAAAATTTGCGGGCAGTCGCACTGCGACACGTTCGCGGCAGTGCGACTGCTTCGGACCCTCGAAAAATTTTCCTTACGTACTCTTACTTGGTTGTCGCGCCGGGATATCCTGCCGGAATGCGATTGCGATTCGTATAGCCCGCGCTCGCACTGCTCAGCACGTCAATCACAACTGCCAAGCCGATCCACAACCAGTCCAAACCTTGCAGTCCCCCCGGATTTCCGAGCATCAGCCAGAGATAGACCAGTGTAGTGAACGGCAAAAAGATAAAGCCGAGGCACGGCAAGAGCCACGCGTCGCCGAACACGGATGCCCACTGCACCGGTCGTGAAATCCAGAACATCAAGAGGATGATGCGCGAAAACCCGGCAAGAAAAGCGTTCAGACAACCTGCATTATTGTTACTCATTTTCTTCTCTCTCCTTTTCCT
>CAZXYP010000562.1:0-1954 GCA_964644955.1 uncultured Anaerolineales bacterium
AACGCGCGATGTGTTTATCCGCGAGGCATGGGTGCAAGGCGTGCCGGACGGGCGCGTGCGCGTGACTTTGGATGTGGACGTACTACGCGCGGCTGATGTCCGCGTGCAATTTCAAGTCACGCCAAAAAATTTTGACGCGCCCGCGCAGGAATTTGAATTCGCGCAGCATTTGGAAACGCGCGGCGCGTATTCCTTTGCCTTCCAATTGGATGCGCCGCGCGTGTGGAATCCGTGGGACCGCGGCGAACCGAATTTATATACGCTGACCACACGCGTGCTCGACGACGCGAGCGCGTTGGACACACACAAAACGACGTTCGGCTTGCGCACCATTGAACTTGCATCGAATCCGGGTGCGCCAACGGATTCCGCACCATGGACGTTTGTCGTCAACGGACAGCCCGAATTTATTCGCGGCACAAATTGGGTCCCTGCCGATGCGATTCCCGCGCGCGTCACACGCACGGACTATGCGGAATTGCTCCAGCTCGCGCGCGACGCCAACATCAATTTGCTGCGCGTGTGGGGCGGCGGCTTGAAAGAGAAACGCGCGTTTTATGACTTGTGCGACGAACTCGGCATCCTGATATGGCAAGAATTTCCGCTCACGGGCGCGGGCATTGATTATTTTCCGCGCGACGCGGCGTATGTCGAAGCGCTGAAACAAGAAGCAACCGGCATCGTTCAAGCGTTACGCAATCACCCGTCCGTTGTCTTGTGGTGCGGCGGCAATGAATTTATCCCGCGCGTTAATCGTCACGTCACTACCGTGCTGCGAGACGTTGCAGCAAAACACGACGGCACGCGTCCTTTCAAAATCGCCTCACCCTC
Organism: uncultured Anaerolineales bacterium; assembly: GCA_964644955.1. GTDB lineage: Bacteria > Chloroflexota > Anaerolineae > UBA4142 > SHND01 > SHND01. Next base: position 832 of record CAZXYP010000562.1, read on the forward strand.
GCAAGACGAATCGCACAATTGGCGCGTGTGGCACGGCGGCGCCAATACGCGCGATTACGAAAAGGACGACGCGTTATTTTTCGGCGAATTCGGGTTGCAGTCCGCGCCGAATGTCGAAACGCTCACGCGCTTTTTGGCTGATGACGCCATGTTTCCGCCGAATGCGGATTGGGCATACCACAACGCGGACTTGGATAAATTATGGCGCTATGCGCGTCCGCACCTTTCACTGCAACCGCCGCGCGAAATCTCTTTGCCAGAATTTGTTGACGCGTCGCAAGAAGCGCAATTGCGCGGCTTGCAAATTGCCATCGAATCGGCGCGGCGCAGCAAACCGCGCGTTTCCGGCTGCGCGTTTTGGCAATTCAACGAACCGTGGTATGCGATTTGTTGGAGCGTGGTAGATTATGCGCGCAAGCCCAAACGCGCGTATCACAAAATCAAAGAGCTGTATAATCCCGTTCTTGTATCGTTTGCGTACCCGCGCCGTCCGTACAACGCGGGGGAAATCGTCCGCGGCGAAATCTGGCTGGTCAATGACGCACTGCGTCAAATTCAAGGCACTCTATCGGTGTGGCACAATGACGCGCGCGTGTTGACCCAAGCGGTTGCGTTGGAAGCGAATCAGGCGCGCGCGTGGACGGAGCTCGAGGTCGCGCTGGCACAAGACAGCAATTTAGTGCGCGTTGAATTGCGCGCGCCGGAGTGTATCGCGACGAACGATTACGATTTGAATGTTTGCGACATTGGGGAAATCAATCCGCGCCGCGCGTTTTTACAGAATGCGGCAGCGCGGCTCAGAACAAGCACATAGGAGTTTTTTATGCGTATTCTCGTCACCGGCGGCGCCGGTTTCATTGGTTCCAACATCACCGATGCGTTTCTCGCGCAAGGACATGAGGTCGCCGTGCTGGATGATTTGTCAACGGGCAAGACCGAAAATGTCAATCCGCGCGCAAAATTTTTTCATGCAGATATTCGCGACAATGACGCGTTAGCGCGCGTCTTTGACGAATTTCAACCCGAACTGATTTCGCATCAAGCTGCCAAAGCGGACGTGCGCGAATCGTTGGCAAAACCGCAGCTGTATGCGGAGGTGAATATCATCGGCTCGCTCAATCTG
>CAZXYP010000563.1:0-1952 GCA_964644955.1 uncultured Anaerolineales bacterium
GACATCAGGATTGACCCCTGGTCGCTGGAATAATCATAATACACGCCGACAATTGGAAATGTCTGCACACCCTTGTCGGTCAGCAGCTCGATGGTCGAACCTTCGCCGACGTTGTGTTTGTTCGCAAACGGTTCCGTAATGGCTACCGCGCCCGCGTCCAATTTTTCCTGAATCGCGTTCGGGTCGCCGTTGTAGTTGCGATAAATGCGCGCGTCGCGCGGGCGACCGCCCGTTGCCGCATTCACGCGCACCTGTCCCAACTGCGGCGAGGTTACATCCACCGTGCGTAACAATTCCAAATCTTGTACGCCCGGCACGGCGCGCGCCCGTTCCGCCAATATCGCGTCCATGGACACGACACGATTCGCGCCCGCGAGCGGCGGCGATACGTAAAAATCTGCGTTCAACGATTGTCCCAACCAATTTTCAACCGTGGAGCGAAACGACGCAATCATCACCGTCACACCAATCGTCACTGCGACCGCCACCATCAATGAAGCAATCGCCACCGACGTGCGGCTCAGCGCCACCGTTATCGTCCGCGACGACATGCGCGCAATCAACCCCGTGCGCCCTAACGTCATGGTTGCCAAACGCATCAACAAAACGGTCACGAACGGCACAAACAATGTGATACCAAACAGCGCGAGGAAAATTCCCGCAAACAAAATGGCGACATTGCTTTGCCCGAACAACAAAATCGCCGCGCCCGCGAAAATCAGCGCCGCGCCAATGACATTCAAACGCGGCAGCAAGCGGCGCACGCGGTCTTCCAAATCCGAACGCTGCAACACCGTGACGGCGGGAACGGACGACGCTTCGTACGCGGGCAGCGCGGCGGCGAGCAGCGCGGACAATACGCCGAGCGCGAGTCCTTTGAGCAAACTCGCCGCGTCAATACTGACATCGCTGACCGTCAACGTAAAATACAAATCATTTATCGTTTGCGTGACAAGCGCGACGGTCAAGCGTCCCAACAAAATTCCCAAAAACAATCCGAGGATGGAACCAATCAAGCCGAGCAGCGCCGCTTCGGACAGGATGAGCAGAAAAATTTCGCGTCCCGTCACACCGACACAGCGCAGAATGCCCAACATGCGGCGGCGCTGAACGACGCTAAACATGACCGTGTTGTAAATCAAAAACATGCCCACCGCGAGCGCGAGCAAACTGAACGCAGTGAGATTGAGTTGAAACGCGGCGGTCAATTGGGAAACCGTATCGGCTTGTTCCGACGCGCGCGCGACGCGCAGTCCTCGCGGTAAATTCGCGGCAATACGTTGTGCTTGCTCCGGCGTCGCAATCAAATCTATACGCGTCAATTTGCCGTTCAGGTCAAACAATTCTTGCGCGGTCGCAATGTCCGTCAGAATCAGACCTTCCAACACGCGCGACGAAACACTGTTCGGCTGCTTCATCAAACCAACAATTTGCACGCGTTTCGTTTGCGTACCGATTTGTAAAGTTAACCAGTCTCCAGTTTCCAGTCCCCATTGCTTTGCGCTATCTGCGCTAATCAACACCGCGCCGGGTTGGGTGTAAAACGCGGTCAACGCGTTCGCATCAACATTCGCGCCCGCCGTGAGGTAGGTGCGAAACGGCGGCTCAGCAAACAAATCAATGCCCAACACGCGCATCGTTTGTCCGCCCAATTCCTCTGCGCCCGCGTATCCCTCCACAATCGGCGCGCTGTTGCGAAAACCTTGCAAGCGCAAATTGCGATACACCGAATCGTCAAAGCCGTTCGCGCCGCCGACAATTTGATGCGTCGCCTTCCCGACAATCACTTCGGTGGACAATTGAAACGCGCGCGTCGCCGACGCATTCGCCAAATCCACCGCGACGACGACGGCGACGCCGAGCGCGACGGAAATAATCAACAGCAGCGTCAGCCACGGGCGGCGAAGCAAATCGCGCAATATGGTTTTGAAGAGAGTGAGTTTCATTTTTAG
>CAZXYP010000564.1:0-1951 GCA_964644955.1 uncultured Anaerolineales bacterium
CATCACCGAAGTCGCCGAGGAGCGCGTCGAACTCGACACGGTTGGTCTGGACATTACGCCGCTGGCGCAAGAATACGGACCTGTCGCCGATTTTTTGAGCGAACACGCGCGCAATACGCCCGCGCGCGGTTTTGCGCGCGTCACGCAGTCGTTTCGCGCGCAGTATTATCAGTTGGCAAAACGAACGTTGTTCGAGCAAACGCAAGCGATTCCCTGTTTCGCAGGATGGGCGAGCGGGCACATTGCGCCGAACGGCGACGTGTGGTCGTGCTGCATTCGCGCCCAGCCCGTCGGTAATGTGCGGCGCACGAATTATGATTTGAAACCGATTTGGTTTGAACGAGTTGGCACGATGCGCACCTTGCGAAAAAGTATAAAGAATAACGAATGTGCGTGTCCGATGGCGAACGCGAGTTACGCGAATATGCTCTTGCATCCGCCGACGCTTTTGCAGGTGGCGCGCGAATTGTTGACGCGACCGAACGCGCCGTTGGAGAAACACGGAGGCGCGGGAACTGATTGAATTGGAACCACGTTAATAAATCAAGGAGGTAAGGATGAATACGTCGCGATCGAAACGCCTTGAAAATTCGGTGGGGGGGGGGGGGCAGGAATGGGTAATAATTCGCTGTTGCACGTTCTGGCGGTTGACCCCAGCGTGATCTTTCTGGATGGACTTGCGTCATGTTTGAAGCATCTGGGCGATGTACGGGTCGCTCATGCGCGGGATCAATCCGAGGCGCTGACGCACTTGGAAAAGCTAGATTTTCAGTTGATTGTGTTGGGGCATGGACTGGACGAAATTCAAGCGTTTGAATTGTGTCGGAGACTGAGAGCCAAGCGCGCAAAGGTTGGGATTGTAATGTTATCGCCACAGGCGAGTGATGATTTGATTCAAGTGGATGCGTTAGCGGCAGGGGCAAATGTGTGTCTGGGATTGGAAAGTGCGCCCGAGCAACTAATCGAGACGATCCGAATGGTTCTGCAACAGAGAGTGTTGTTTGCGCTCGCGATTATTCGGCTGATGCAATCGCAGGAAGAATTGACGGCGCGCGAGTTTGAGGTGCTGCGCGAGATGGCGACGGGGAAAACGGATCGTGAGATTGGATATGTGCTGAAGGTTGAATTGCCAACGGTGAAAACGCATGTTTGCAGCATATTGGGCAAACTTCACTGCGGCTCCCGCAAGGATGCAGTGAGACGGGCACGACGGTCCATCTTGGAGGAAAGGACAAGCTGACATGAAACAAATGGGGCGAAGGGAAATCGCCCCATTTGTTTTGGGAAAGTCTTGATTGTTTGTCTGTGACTTGGGAAAATCATCCGATGAATGAGAATGATTTCACCAAGAGATTGAGAAATATGTAGATGGTAGATTGACGAATTTTGGCGCTTTTTCCGCTATACTTGATGCGTTGTTTCAAACAAATTCCATCCTATTCCTTCTGAAGGGAGAACTATGCGAACATTTCGATTTGCTTCACTGTGCCTGATATTCGGATTGGTTCTTGGATTGACATTTGCGTCCGGAACCACTCTGTCCGCAGCAGACAATAGTCCACTCATTTCGGATGAACGCTTTCTTTTCACTCCGAGTTATAATGGGTTCAAGGTTAGTGCCTTTTTGAAAGAGAAAAAGAGCGGCATGCTCAATGCACGGGTGAAACAGGAAGATACAGCAGAAATGAAAAACGATGGGAAGGATATTCCAGTCTCTGAAGTGATCGAGTTCTATGTACACTATACTGGCATCAATCCGCAGGTGTTGCTGACTATGTTGGAACTTACCAGTGGGTCTGTGCGAAATTCAAAAGGGCCAATCCCTGTGGATCTGGAAAATGCGTTGGGCTATGCGAGTAAGAAGGGATTTTGTATTGCCCGACTCGAAGTGGGACAAATATTCTGCGCGCGCTTCGGCAGCGTCGCATAGTTTTGCTTCGCGCTCCGCTAA
>CAZXYP010000565.1:0-1947 GCA_964644955.1 uncultured Anaerolineales bacterium
CGGGAGCCACACACACACGGAAACCTAGATACCTGTCGACGTAGCCGGGACTGAACCAGTTGCGATACGCACAGCGGACGTTACGCGATTCATCATCGAACGCACCGCCTCGCAACACGCGGCGCGAGTCTCCTTTAAGGTCATCATCCGGTTTATAGTTTTGGTAATCGTCCGTCCACTTGGTCGCGCACCACTCCCACACATTCCCGCTCAAATCCAAAACCCCGTACGGACTCGCACCCAACGGAAACGCGCCGACCGCGCTCGTCGCACCGATTTTGGTATCCGCATAATTCGCGTGTTCGGTCGTCAATTCACCGTTCCACGGATAAATGCGCCCATCATCACCACGCGCCGCTTTTTCCCATTCGGCTTCGGACGGGAGACGAAGGATGAAGGATGAAGGCGGAAGGATGAAAGGTCCGAGGTTGCCCTCACGCCACACCTGCAACTTGAGACTTGCATCCTGCATCCTGAAACTTGCCCACTTGCAAAACGCCGCCGCCTCGTACCACGTCACGCCGACGACAGGATGATTCAATAGATTAAACACCCCGCCGTATCGTTCGTTACGCGTGCCTTTGCCGCGCCACTGCAAACCCGCTTGCGTCCACCATGTATCCTTCACATATCCCTCGGGGTCGTCCACAAACGCGTCGAACTGCGCGTTGGTGATGGGATAGCGCGTAATGTAATAGGTGTAGGGAATGTTGAAACGGAATTGTGGCTGCTCACCCGGATATGCTTGCGGGTCATCCTTACTGCCCATGATAAAGTCACCGGCGGGGATTTTGCAAAGGACCAAATCCAACCTAACCCCCTGCCCCTTCCCAGCAAGGGAAGGGGAGAACGCTTCTCCCCTCTCCTCGTAGGAGAGGGGTCGGGGGAGAGGTATCACGCCGGGGCGCGGGTCGCCCAACTTGCCGAGCAGGACACCCGCCTCTGCGCGCCCGGGCGTTGTTACCGTGCGTGATTCAAGAATTGCCGTCAACCATTTTTGCAAATGTTCCAGCGTGTCTTGATAGTCTTGATATTTGTGCGCGTTGTTTTGCAGTTGAATGTCGGATGCGGCTTGCGCGGCGAGCAACACGCGCGTCACGTTTTGCGCGTCCGCCGCGTTCGTGTCATTCAACGTCGCGGCGTTGATACTCCAGAGTTTGTCAATCAGGTCAACGGCGCTCGGATATTTTTTCCGGCGAATGCGCCCCGCCGCAAAGAGATAGACTTCGCGCCACCACACCGCATCGCGTTTCACCAGCGCGACGAGGTCGTTCGGAAATTCGCGCGAATTGAGCGCGTGGCTCGCCGCCATAAATTCTTGAAACGAACGATGCGGAAAGGTGTACGTCTTGTGCGCTTGCGGCAAAAGCAGACCCGCGCGCGTTTGCATGTAGGCAATCAATTCATCCGCTTTATCCACACTGCCCAGCGCGGGCGCCAACGCGTCGCGCAGGTCTTCGCGGGCAATATCCGCCACCGCGTCCGTCTTGCGCGTGCGTTCATCGCCGCCCTGCCGCACATGCGCGTCGTATGCGACCTGCGCCAAGATTTCCTGCAAATCCGAAACAGCGATACCAAAACGTTTCAAGCCCCCATCTTTGCCCTTTTGCCATTCGTCCAGCAAAAGTTCGACCGTTTGGTCGTACAGGTCGGCGCGGTCTTCGGGCAGTTTGCCATGCACGTTCAGCGCCGCCATCAAGGTCAATAACAAGGGCTGTTCCGCCAGCACCTGCAATTGCGGGCGCGTTTGAATCGCCCCCAACAATTCCGAAATCTTGTTTTCAATTTCGGCGGCGCTCAATCCTTCCCGCGGACCAATCACCGCATACCACACGCGCGCGAATTTTTGGATTTGCGTCTCGTCAAACGGCGCGAGCGTGTGCGCCGTGAAATTTTCCAGCTGCCAATCCGGATTCTGATACGCATACGGGCGACACGTCAGCACAA
>CAZXYP010000566.1:0-1936 GCA_964644955.1 uncultured Anaerolineales bacterium
CCAGCGCGGCGCGGCGTTCGCGTTCGGGAAGGGTGCGAAAATTCACGTCCACCCACGGCACGAGTTCGTCAATCACGTAATCCATGTACCGCCCCGTGCCGTCAGAATTGATGTACTGGCTTCCGCCGTATTTGGTGAACGCATCGGGCAGGACCACAATCATCGGTTCGATTGCGCGCGTTTCAATGAGACGGTCGAGCCGCTGTTGAATGTTTTCATCCCACGCGCTTTCATTCAACATCATGGTGCCGCGTCCGGTAAACCCCGCGAGCAGATACGCGACGGGAAATCGTTTTGTGCCATCGTACGTTTCCGGCAAATAAATGCCCGTGCGGCGAACGTGCGGGTCGCGCAAAAAATTGCTTTTGAGAATTTCGCTTTCGAAAGGGATAATTTCAACTCGTCCGGGCATTTTGTTTTTCTTTCCGCCTGTCATATCGAGCGGAGTGAGATATCTCGCTTTGCTCGATATGACACGGGTAAAAACTATATGGATTTACTCTTTTTCTGTAACTCGAACAATTTATTCAACGCCTCAATCGGCGAAAGACTCATGACATCGAGCGCGGCGATTTCTTTGCGTAAATCATCGTCGGGCGAAAAGAGACGCAATTGAATTGCTTGAGGCGCAGTCGCTCTCGAGTCTCCAGTCTCCAGCTCTTTCAGTATCTCATTCGCGCGATTCACCACCGGCTGCGGCACGCCTGCCAATTGCGCGACGTGAATGCCATACGACTTGTCCGCGCCGCCGCGCACAATCTTGTGCAAAAATACCACGTGGTCGCCCTGCTCAATGACGGCGACGTTGTAATTTTTTACGCGCGGCAAATACGTTTCTAATTCCGTGAGTTCGTGATAGTGCGTGGCAAACAATGTTTTGGCGCGCGTCTGCGGATGATTGTGCAGGTATTCGATAATGGCGCGCGCAATCGCAATCCCGTCATACGTTGACGTGCCGCGTCCGATTTCGTCCAACACTACAAGCGAGCGCGGCGAACAGTGATGCAAAATATTCGCGGTCTCGACCATCTCGACCATGAACGTGGACTGTCCCGCGCTGATGGCATCCTCCGCGCCGATGCGCGTAAAAATACGGTCCACAATTCCCAGCCGCGCGCTTTCCGCCGGAACGAAACTTCCGATTTGCGCCATCAGCACAATCAACGCGACCTGTCGCAAAAAGGTGCTTTTGCCCGACATGTTCGGACCGGTGATAATGTGAATCAATTCATCGGACGATAAATTCACATCATTCGGCACAAAGGGCTCGTCTTTTAATCGCTGTTCGACGACGGGATGCCGCCCGCCGCGAATTTCAATCACATTTTCGTCAGACAAATCGGGGCGCACATAGCGATTTCGCACCGCGATTTCCGCAAGCGACGCATACACATCCAATTCCGCCAACTGCTGAGCCGTTCCCAACAAACGCGCGGCGTACTGCGCGATTTCGCCGCACAACGCGCGGAACAGCGTCGTTTCCAATTCCACCAAACGTTCTTCCGCATTCAAAATCAATGCTTCGTATTCTTTGAGTTCGGGCGTGATGAAACGTTCCGCGTTCGTCAGCGTTTGTTTGCGAATATAGTCGGGCGGCACTTGCGGCAAATTCGGCGTCGTGACTTCGATGTAATAACCAAACACACGATTGTAACTGACCTTGAGCGACTTGATGCCCGTGCGTTCGCGTTCCGTTTTTTCCAACGCCGCGACCCAATCTTTGGCGTTGCGCGCCGCGTACGTAATCGAATCCAATTCGGCGGAATAGCCCGGCGCAATCACACCGCCATTCGCCAAATTCGCGGGCGGGTCTGCCATCAACGCTTGCGCAATCAACGCGCTCACTTCGGGAACCGTATCAAGTGCGGAGTGCTGAGGACTGAGGGCCGAATGAAATTCATTCCCCAATGCCTGATTCAAAGCCGGAATCATTTGC
>CAZXYP010000567.1:0-1911 GCA_964644955.1 uncultured Anaerolineales bacterium
TTGCTGCTTGTTGGCACGCGGGTCCACTTCAAAGACGTACTTGCGGTACGTATCGCGCAGGGAATTGCTTTTTTCCGTCGTGAGCGGACGGAGCAAAACCTCATAGACGTGCATGTTATTTGCCTCCGTTCTCTGCGTCGAAAAAGGTTTCGACGGCGCTCAAGGCGGCTTTGCTCAGGACCAATTTTTCATAACCGAGCAAATCGCGCACATTCAAATAATTCGTGCGCAAGGTCTTGACATTTTCCAAATTGTGCGCGGCGCGCGAGAGCGCTTCATTGGCATCGGGTAAAAGGACCAGCGCGGTCGGCAGTGCCTTGAGACTCAACAGGATGCGACGCATGTTCGCGGTCTTGGCATCGTCGAGCTGGATATCTTCCACGACGACGATTTGGTGTTCTTGGGCTTTGGCAGCCAGCGCCGATTTCAAGGCGAGGTGGCGCATCTTTTTGGGCATCTTTTGTTCGTACGAGCGCGGGTGCGGACCGAAAACGACGCCGCCGCCTTTCCAATGCGGGGCGCGGGTTGAACCCTGACGCGCGCGTCCGGTCCCCTTTTGCTTCCATGGTTTTTTGCCGCCGCCGCGCACAAAGCCGCGCGTTTTGGTTGCGTGTGTGCCTTGCCGTGCGTTGGCATTCTGGCGCACGAGCGCCTGATGCATGACTGCTTTGTTCGGCTCTATCCCAAAGATGTCGTCGCGCAGCTCGATTTGGCTGATTTCTTCGCCTGCTTGATTAAACAATGGAACTTGCATCGTTACATCAGTCATCAGTTATCAGTCATCAGTTCAGTCATCAGTCGAAAACTGATTACTGGTTACTGAGTACTGTCAACTGATTACTTTTTCCCCTTCGGCTGCTTGCGCGCCTTTTTTATAAAAATCAGTCCGTTCTTGGCTCCGGGCACAGCGCCTTTGACGACCACCATATTGCGTTCGAGGTCCACTTGAATCACTTCCAGATTCGCCGCAGTGACGCGTTCTGCGCCCATGTGTCCCGCGCGGCGCGTACCTTTCAAGACGCGTCCGGGCGTCGTCGTCGCCGACGAGGAACCGGGGCGACGCAAACGGTCCGATTGACCATGCGTTTTGGGACCGCCGCGGAAATGGTAACGTTTCACACCGCCGGCTGTGCCTTTGCCCTTGCTGATGCCGGTCACGTCCACGCGTTCGCCCACCGAAAAAAGTGACGCGTTCAGTTTTTGCCCGACTTTGTATCCATCCGTCTGGGTCGTCCGCACTTCGCGCAAATGTTTGAGCGACGGCAAATTTTTCAAATGACCGCGCTCGGGCTTGTTCAAGCGGCGCGTTTCATCATAGCCGATTTGAATCGCGGAATACCCTTCTTTTTCGTTCGTGCGAATCTGGGTAACATAGCACGGACCGACTTCGAGGACCGTGACCGGAAGAACCTGTCCCTTGTCCGAAAAAATCTGTGTCATGCCGCGCTTGCGTCCCATCAAACCTTCTGCCATTGCGATATCTCCCCTTCATCGCGTCACCGCATTTGCGTGCGCGACAGTAGGCGTAACTGATTTCAGATTTCAGATGTATGATTTCAGATTTATCGCTGCTATTCTTGAATCAATCCGCAATCCGCAATCTGCAATCTGCAATTTGCAATCTACAATTTTATCTCGATGTCCACGCCTGCGGGTAAATTCAGGCGCATGAGCGTGTCAATCGTCTTGCTGCTCGGCTCGAGCACATCAATGAGCCGTTTGTGCGTGCGAATTTCGAACTGTTCGCGCGAATCTTTGTCAATGAATGCGCCGCGAATGACCGTGAATTTTTCAATTTTGGTCGGCAGCGGCACCGGACCAATCACCGCCGCGCCGGTACGTTCTGCGGTTTCGACAATCTGCTTGACCGATTGGTCAAGCACGCGGTGGTCGTACCCTTTGAGCCGAATG
>CAZXYP010000568.1:0-1899 GCA_964644955.1 uncultured Anaerolineales bacterium
CCGATGTACAGTTTCGAGACCTGCCGCCAAAAATCCGCGTCGGGCGTGTCCTCATGGAGCGGCTGAATCGCGCCGTCGGTCAATTCGACGCGCAATGTTTCCAGCGCGCGTTTGATGTCGGGCGAAAAGTACGGCGCGGCTTCCATCTCTGCCACAATACGCGGGTCGCGCACCTTGAGTGTATATTCGGCGAACGAGCCCGCGTTGCCCGTCGCCAACAGCGGCGGCAGGGTTTGCAAATCAATGCGGGGGGGGGGGATATGGGGGCGCGACATCAGAATCCTAACCCGCGTTCTTTCAAGCTCGTGAACTTGGGCGGCGTGCCAATCACCAAATGGTCGAGCACCTCAATATCCAACAGCGCGCCCGCTTTGACGATTTCGCGCGTGATGGCGGCGTCTTCGGGCGATGGCGTCGGGTCGCCGCTCGGATGGTTGTGCGCGAGGATGATGCCGGTGGCGTTATGACGCACCGCGTCACGAAACAGCTCGCCGATGCGGACCACTGTGGTATGCACGGAACCTTGATACACGCGCGGACGGGCGAGGACGCGATTCTTGGTATCGAGCAAAAGGACGCGCATTTCTTCCTGCTCCGCGCGCGCCATATCGGAAAAGATCCGCGCGGCGTCTTGCGGAGATTTGATTTGCGGTTTCTCTTCGGGCGTCATTTGCGCGACGCGGCTTCCCAACTCAAAACACGCGTGCAGTTCGGCGGCTTTGGCAGGACCAATGCCTTTGATGTTGGCGAGCTCCTGATACGGCATCCGCGCGAGACCGACCAAACGCCCGCATTCTTCCAGCACGTCGGCAGAGAGGTCAATCACATTCACGCCCTTGTAACCGGTGCGTAACAGAATGGCGAGTAACTCGGCGTCGCTCAAGACGCCCGCGCCAAATTGCTGCAATCGCTCGCGCGGGCGTTCGTTTTTGTGCATCGCGTGGATGGTATGTGCGGGTGCTTCACGGGTTTCACGACGGGAACGGGACATGGGGCAGCGTAAAAAAATCTTGCATCGTTTGACGGGATGCAAAATCTTTCGGGGGCGGAATTAGAACCAATCGCGCGATTTGAAAAAGGCAAGCATCGCAAGCGGAATCAAAAGCAGCGACGCGTTCACGAGCCAATAGGCAATTGCGCTATCGAGCGGCATAAAGCGCACGAAATTCATGCCGCCCCAGCCGACAATAAAGGACAAAGGCAAAAAAATGACCGAAATAATCGTCAATGCTTTCATCACCTGATTGAGCCGATTGGATTGCACGGACAGGTAGGTCTCCAGCGTATTGCCCAACAAATCGCGCGCGGTTTCAATCAATTCATAAATGCGCGACAACCGGTCGTACAGGTCGCGATAATACAATGCGGTCTTGTTGTCCACAATGCCATAGCGCGTGCCCGCCAGCGCGTTCATCACATCCCGCATCGGCGCAACACTGCGGCGCATTTGAATCAACGCATGCTTGAGCTTAAAAATGCGCGCTTGCGTCTGGGGCGTCGCGCGTTCGAGCGTTTCTTCCTCGGTCGCATCAATCTCATCGTCAATCTGGTCGAGCATGGGAAACAACGCGTTTGTCATTTCGTCCGCGATGAGATACAAAAAATAGTCGGGACCGAGGTCTTGGCGTTTAGGGTCCGCCTGAAACCGTTTGAACGCGATTTCAATGTCGGGCATGGCTTCGTCATGAATCGTAATCAAAAAATCGCGCCCGAGAAAAATCTCCAGTTCGTGGTCAATGATATTTTCGTCCTGGCGCGTCAACGAGTGGATGGTAATAAACAGATACGCGCCAAAATCGAGTACTTTGGCGCGTTCGGCGTACGTACGCACATCTTCCCTCGCCAACGGATGCAGGTCAAATTGCGTTTGCAGCGCGGCCAGCTGCGCTGCATCGGGCG
>CAZXYP010000569.1:0-1885 GCA_964644955.1 uncultured Anaerolineales bacterium
GGATGTGCGGCAGCGTTCAGCTTACGCTGAGCTGCACGCAAACCATTCGCCTCGGCGTCAGTCCGGATTTTGCGACGCGCCCGCTGTTACCGTTTTATGGTCTGACTTTGCGCGAGGAAAAATTTGCCGACCGCTTGTTCGAAGCCGTCACTTACAATCATTTCTTTCGTTGGCAGGAAACCGATTGGGCAGCGCGTTCCCTCGTCAAGTATGACGATTTCAAAAAGCGGTTGGCGGCGGGCGAAGATTTGAGCTATCCCGCGATGGATACGCGCAGCGGCGGCGCGGGCGCGCACGTTGAAAAAATCAATCCTGCCGCCGACGTGGACATCTTGCTGATTCCGCGTCACGACGGGTTTGTGACATTTCCCGGCAGTCCGACCGACCCCGGCTTGAGCATCAAGAATACAATTCGCGCGGACGGCTCGGTGATAGTGCGTGCGCCATTGACCTATGGGCAAACGATTACGTATAAACCGGGCGATGCCGAAATTCAAGACCTTGCGCGTACGTCGTTGATTCTGGCGTTGATGGAATTGGGCATCCCGGCGGATTCGGTTGCGAAAAATGATTTAAAAAGTATTCGCGTGTGGTGGGAAACGTTTCCCGAACAGGATTTGCACACGTACCAATACGAATATCTCAAAAAACTTTTGACTGCCGACGATGGTGGTTCGATTTTGCAGTTGCTAGACCTAACGCCATAACATCGGAGCAGTACATGGCAACATGATATTACAACGAAAAGAAATTCAAACACTGGCAAGAGCTTGCGAACGGCGGCAGACGCTATTGGTATGACACGTCGAGAGAGGATGGCTTTACCATTCGTTATATCAAAGTTGTGGATGCGGATGAACGTACGCTCGCGCTCGTGCAAGAAGTGTATAATCGCAGTATGACCCTTGTCGAAATTCATGAAAAATTTCCGGTCGACCGGGGACATCGCAAGGCGTAATAAAGAGGCAATCATGATTACACGGCAAACCGTTTGCAATAAAATTCTTGACTATCTCAATCACGAGATTACGCTTGCCCAATTGGTGGATTGGGCGGAAGATGGGGTATTTGAAGGTGACCTGAAGGAAGAGGACACAGAATTGCTCGTGAACATTCTAGCCCGTTTGGGCGCGGCGGATATGGAACAATTTGCGCTCTCGTGGGACGATTATTACAGCATGCTTTTGCAATTGGGTTATCATCCGCAAGTGGTCGCCGCCTGAGATGTTGACTTCTCTTCTTCCCAAAATTCCCCTCTACTGGTCGTTCTACCGTTTCGGTTTTCCGAAAATGCTGCCGTTCAGTCTTGTCATCAGCATTTCGTTTCGCTGTAATTCAAAATGCAAAACGTGCGATGTGTGGCGCAAACCGAATGACGACATGACGCTCGACGAGTGGACAAAAACATTTCAAAACATCGGACGCGGACCGATTTATTTAACGTTCACCGGCGGCGAACCGTTTCAGCGCAAAGACCTGCCCGAGATGGTGATTGCGGGCTACACGCATTGTCGGCCCGAATACATCACGATTCCGACGAACGGCATTTTGACACAGCGCATCGTCGAGGGCGTTGACAAAATTTGTTTGAACGCGCCCGAATCGCGCATCGGCATCAATTTATCTTTGGACGGCATCGGGCAAGAGCATGACGAAATTCGCATGGTGCCAGGCAATTGGGACCGTTCGATGAAAACGTGGGCGGCGCTCAAGGAATTGCAAAAGAAGCATTCCAATCTTGTCCTCTCGATTCACAGCGTCATTTCCAAATACAACATTGCGCGCTTTCGCGAAATCTACGGCGGCTTGCAAGAATTGAAACCGGATTCGTACATCACCGAAGTTGCCGAAGAACGCGTCGAACTCGACACGGTTGGTCTGGACA
>CAZXYP010000570.1:0-1879 GCA_964644955.1 uncultured Anaerolineales bacterium
TCGTCGTGTCGTTGATGGTGAAATCGCCCGAAGGGGCAACATCAAAGACGCGGTACGCGTTGTTACCGCTGACAAAAAAGTTGCTGCCTACCAGCGTGATTTCGCTGGTGATGGTGGGCAGAGCTCCGGGCGTATCCACGCCGAGGGTGACATTTCCGGACAAAACAATCGTGTCTGCGCCGCTGCCCGCCGTGCAGCTGCCTATCGCCGTATCTGTGTTTGCAGCAGTAATGGCGTCGTCGAGCGTGCACGTGCCGCCGACGTTGATAGTTGCCGCGTGAACAACGGGCGCGCTGCTCAAGGCGAGCAACATCGCCGCGCCGATGAGCGACGTTGCCAAGGCGCGCTGTAACGCGCGGCGTTGGCGCCGCGGCAGCGATGCCAGCTGCGCGTAAAAATACGCGAGCCGTTTCAAGATGCGCTGATATTGTTTCAGCAGCAGTTGGAAGAGAAACGGATTTTTCGCGGCATGGGCGAGTTCAAGTTGCCATGCGACGAAAATGGGTTCGTCGTTGGATGAATGAGGACCGGTCATAGCGTTGCTCCTGTGTTCACCGCGCGGCGCGGTGCGTCGTGCCGCGTTTTTTGGGGATGCAAAATTATACATCACTTGCCGCGAAAAAGAAATAGGGTTTGAAAAAAAAGTGCGAACGACTACATATCGCTCGCACATTTTTTTGTTTTCGCTCACGGCGTTTTCACGCGCACACTATTCGTCCACTCGGTATGCCCATCCAGATAAATCACTTGAATCTTGTAACGATACGTATTTCCCGCGTTCACCTTTTTATCGCGGAAACTGTAACGCGCGCCTTCGATGCTGCCCGCATGTTTCGCTTGTTTCAACGCGGCGTTGATTTGTTTGAAATCGCCCTTGCCATTCTTGCGATAGACGTTGAACCCCGCGATTTGCGCTTCCGTCGTCGTTTGCCATTTCAAAACATTTTTGTCGGCGCGCGCAACACCGCGCACGTTCGTCACGTTGACCGCCGTCGTCAATTGCAATTCAAACGCGCCAATGTCGCACAAGTAGGAGGGATTGCCCCCGTTAATATTCACATTGCGCGGGAAACCGCGTTGGTCAATGCCGTCAATCGGTGACGCGGAACAATCAACATTCGGTGCTTTATCGAGCGCGGGACTGCCTGAGACGAGCGCGTGCGTCAGCGTGCCGTTCGGATTGCTATTGAGCGCGAGGGTGGTGTCGAGGATGGACGCGAGCGCGACGTTGAGTCCATCGCTGGTTGCATTGATGTCGGATGAGCCGGGCGCAAAGCCCTCAAACGCATCTGCAGTGTCCTCGCCGCTGTGTCCAAAGAGATTATAGTTGTTGGCGTAAATCGTGTCATCATTATAAATTTCGTTGCTTTCAGTGGGGCTGCTGTTGCCGCTGACGATTGTGCGTTCCAGCCAAATTTCACCACTATTGACCGCAATTCCGCCGCCAAAATTACTCGAGTTATTGACTATCGTGACGTTAAAGAAATTTGTCGTTGCGCTTCCGGAATTGCGGAACCCCCCGCCTTGATCGTCAGCCGAATTGCCCGAAAGCGTGCTGTTCACAATCAGCATCTCGCCATTGGAGCTGTTTTGCAATCCGCCCCCGTCATCCTCCGCCGTGTTTCCGGAAACCGTGCAGCCAAACAGACGCACATAACCCTGATTGTTAAGAATGCCTCCTCCATCTTCCTCGCCGGCAATATTCTCATCAATCGAGCTGTTCGTCAGCGTGACATTGCCTCGGTACGTATAAATCCCTCCACCATCTCCGGCAGAATTCCCCGTGATGATGCTGTTATTCACATTCACGACACCTTCGGCGTTAAAGATGCCGCCGCCGCTGGACAAGGTATATCCATCCTGAACTGTCGTATCGTTG
>CAZXYP010000571.1:0-1824 GCA_964644955.1 uncultured Anaerolineales bacterium
TGGATTCTACCACCGCGCGTGCGGACAAATTACCGGACTGCACCTCATCCGCCGCAAGCGTCAAACGCCGAATCGGACGCGTCAAAAATTGCGCCAACGCCAACGCAACCACAATCGCTGCCGCAATCGCCAAAATCCCCGCAAGCAATGCCGCCCGCGTCCCGGCTTCGACCAATTCCAATGCTTCCGTCGTTTCAATGGTCGCAATCGTACGCCAGGCGCTGCTTCGCAAATAGGGTTCGGGCTGCTCATCGGACACACCGACAATGCCCTGTCCCGAAACGCGCGGCGTGCCCCGATAGTTCAGCGTGGGTAAGTGCTGACCGATCGCATCTTTGATTTCGGCAAATTCGTCGAACGAGAGATTTCGATATTCACCATCCGAACTCAGCAATTGTCCCAGTGGAAACAACAAATCAACGCGACCGGATTCACCAAAGCTATTCAACAAGAGCGCGCGGTGGAGCGCCGTCAACGTAAAGATACTGTGCAAAACACCTACTGCGCGCTGCCGTCCGGGCGCATAGACAGGAATCGCCATCCGAATGCCGTACGTATTGAGCATCGGATTGAATTCCGGCTGACCGATATAAATACTGCCGCGTCCGCCGTTATAGGCGGTTTGCCACCAACCATAATCGCGATAATTGTATTCCGGGCGCCAATCGGAAGCGGCAATCACCGCCCCGTACGCGTCCGTCATGAACACTTCTTCATTTCCTTGAAACACATCACCAAACTGGCGTAAACTGTACGAGGATTCGCTGTTCAGAACATTTCGAATCAGCGGCTCTTGCGGGTCTGCGCTTGCCCATCGCGCGGCATTTTTTTGAATCAACGCCTCACGCTCTTGCGCGTCGCTCGGATAACTATCCGTGATTATCGTCACCCCATCTTGCAAGTGCTTGCCCAGCGACAAGGTCGAAAGACGGTCAACATTCCGGTCCATCGTAATCCCGATAGCCAGCGCCGCTGCCTGGGCGCGTGTTTGCAAATCGCGCTCCTGATTCGCGTTCAACCCGGAACGAATCGCTTGTGTCGCAATCAGCGTTACACTGCCGACCGAAAGCACCGCGAGAATAACAAATGCAAGCAGCAATTTAATACGCAGCGGATACGATTTGAAATTGAGCAGCACAAACACTGCCAAAAAAACAATGAGCGCTGCCGTAAGCACAACTCCCGGCAGAATCGGCGCTTCCAATACCGGGCGCGCAGACGAACCGAAAAGGTCCAGACTAATCGCCAGCAATCCGGAAAAAACGCCAATAACAATAAACCACTGCGCGCGCGACGGCGGCAGCGCCAAAGTAGCAACAAACAGAACCGCAGTCCCGACCGCAATTCCGAGCAACAGACCGCGCCCTGCAATCCCTAACGAAATCAGGGGCAAGGCAACCAGCATCGCAACCAACCCAACCTGAACGCCCAATTCAAAACGCCCGCGCGACATCAAGACCAGACCAACAATCCAACCCAGCACCGGAATTACAAATAACAAAACCGGCAGAGTAAACACCGTACTCAGGTAGGTTGCCGATACGTACATTGCCAGACCGAGGGCAACCGCCATAGCCGCCGCGGTCGCAAGCACACCATACCACGCGTGACGACGATTTGGAGGAGACTGCTCAATGACTAGAGCACTGGATTTAGCCATACGCTTCATGATCCATTCTTGGGCGATGCCCTACTCTGTACCGTTCGTTTTTCCGTTTTCTTGGAGATTGAGGCGCACGATGGCGCGCTTGCTGCCGGTCGTTCGCTGCAATTCTTCGGCAGCGGTTTGCAAAACCCACTTGATATCCGGCGCGGCATACAAGC
>CAZXYP010000572.1:0-1822 GCA_964644955.1 uncultured Anaerolineales bacterium
GGATTTTCGTCGTCGTCATTTTTTCGGGAACGAACGTCGTGTCCGTCCACACACCGTTGCGCAAGATGAATGCTTTGTCACCCGCGTGTTTCAGTTTGCCGTCGCCCGATGACGGCGCGGCGCTCGCGTCTTTCATTTCTTGATTCGCCTGACTCATGCCCACCGCGCCCGCGCCGGACGTTGGCGCCGATGCCGGAGGCGGGGCATTTTGTTGAACCGAGTCACTCGCGCCCTTGCGTCCTTCCTCGGACAGAACGTCATTGTCCTCCTGAATCAAGAACGACGTGTACGGCGTGATGATGCCATACCGAATCGCCAGCGCGACGATTTCATCCACCGCCTCACGGTTTTCACCGTGCAAGCGAATCTGCGACAACAGATATCCGATTTTGCGCGTCGCCCACAGCGGCGCAATAAATTCATCACCACCTTCGCGTTTGAAATTCAAATCCTCGAACGCGAATTTTTGCGCTTGTTCGTTCACATTGCCGTTCAACGTGATTGTCGTCGCGCCGCCGTTCTTGTACCGTCCCGCAATCACCAACTGCGTTCCCGCAAACAAATCAGGCAGCGGATAGGGAAACACGTCGTAGGTCTCGATGCCGCCAAAATCAATCTTCAAATCCGACAGCACGGGCGTTGATACTTTGGCGTAAAAACCCGAGACCGTTTCCTCGATATTTTCGCCGGGGCGCACGTACGCGCTCGTGCCGCGCTGGCGTTCGCTCAACGAATCGAGCAGCAGCGTATTGACGTCATCGCCCACGCCGAACGTAAACAGCCGCACATTGCTCCGCGCGTTTTGTTTCACATTTTCGATGATGCGTTCGGTATCCGTTTCGTCCACCGTCGGCAAACCATCGGTCAAGAAAATGACAATCGTCGGGCGCTCCTTGTCCGCAACTGCCATTGCTTCGAGCAGCGCGCGATTGATATTGGTCGAACCGCTCGCCTGTATGTTTTCGACGAATCGAATCGCGTCTCCGCGTTCGCTTGCCGAAACAAGTTTCCCGGGCGAGTACGAAACAATCCCCGTCGCAAACGTAATCACGCCAAAACGGTCGGCGGGCTGCAACTGATTCAACACAAATTTCAACGCATTGCGCGCCTGCACGATTTTTTCACCGCTCATCGAACCTGACGTATCCAAAACCAAAATCACATCTTTGGCGACAACTTGCTGCTGCGCGACCTCGACCCTTGGATTCACGAGCAGTACAAAAAATCCGTCGCCGCTCGCGTCCGGTTTGTACGTCAACAACGTCGCGCCAATATCGTCCGACGACACGCTGTAATACAAAACAAAATCGCGGTCCGGTTTCACATTCGCGGCTTCGTAACCGATTTTCGCTTTATAATCGCCGTCACGCGAAACGGACACATTATGTGTCGGGGAATAAATCGCTTTCAACGCTTGCGGCGATTTCAAATCCACATTGACGGTCACGCTGCCGATGGGCTGCGGCGAAAATTTTTCCGTCGAAAGCGGATACACATATTTCACCAGCCCATTTTCCATTTTCAAAATTTGCGCATACGAAATTTCGACGCGGCGTTCGGTATGCGGCAAAATCGGAAAGATGCGCGCCCGAAACGCGCCGCGTCCCATGTATTCCAACAGCGCGGGGTCGCGCTGACGGCGCACAATGTCTTCGTAAATTTGACGCGCCTGATTGCGGTCCAACACTTGCCCTTCCATCCGTTTGCCGTCCACGTACATGGCAAAATCGGAAATGGTCGCGTCTTCGGGCAAGGGAAAAATATACGTGCCTTCGAGTTGATAGTCGCTGTCATTGACAAACGTCTGGTCAATCCGCGTGCG
>CAZXYP010000573.1:0-1804 GCA_964644955.1 uncultured Anaerolineales bacterium
TCATGCCGCGCAAATCGGCATTGGAAAAATCGCGTTCGCCCGCCGCGTAGCGTTTCAATAATTCTTGTGCGTTCATGGCGTTCAGATTCTATGTCGCTTGTGGCATGCGGTCAAACGTCCGCGCGCCGAAACGCTGCCACACATTCGATGTGATAGGTTTGCGGAAACATATCCACCGGTTGAACGGATTCGAGCGTATAACCTTGCTGTACCAAACGCGCCGCATCACGCGCCAACGTCGCCGGGTCGCACGAAACATACGCGATGGTGCGCGGACGTTTTGCCGTCAACGCGTCCAACGCAAAGCGGTCGAGTCCTGCGCGCGGCGGGTCAACAATCGCTAGCTCAATGTTCGCGTCGAGTTTCGGCAAAATGTGTTCGACGCGTCCCGCGTGAAATTCGACGTTGTTCAAATCCGCCGCATTGGCTTGCGCGTTTTCGAGCGCGTAGGGATTTTCTTCGATTTCAATGACGCGCGCCACGCGCGACGCCAGCGACAATCCAAACAAGCCCACTCCGCCGTATGCGTCGAGCAAAACATCGTCCGCGCGCGGCGCGAGGATATTTTCCACCCGCCGAATCAATTCCTCCGCCATTGGCGTATTCACTTGAAAAAACGCGTTCGGCGAAATTTCAAACGTGCGCGCGCCGACGCGTTCGGACAAGAATGTTTTGCCGACCAACGGTACGGTCACGTCGCCGCACGCATACGCGATAGACACGGGTTCGTCGGTTTCGATTTCGGGAACGGTGTCGTCATCCGATTCAAGAATGATGAAATGGTCGCCGGTGTTTTCGCCAACGCGTAGGGTCACGCCCGTAAAACTATCGGGGTCGAGTTCGAGCGTTTGTTTCATTTCACCGAGCGCGGGATGCATGATAAAGCATTGTTCAATCGGAACGGGCGTGTGCGAGTCGGGCGCTTGCAGACACAACGCGCCGTCGTCGTTCAACACAAACTGCATGTTGTTGCGATAAAACCATTCGCGGCGCGCGGGCCGCGTCGGCAAAATATTTGCCTCCGGCATTTTTGCCACGCGCGCAAATTGCTCGCGCACGATTTGGGTTTTGAATTCCAACTGCGCGCGGTACGCAATGTGCTGCCATTGACAGCCGCCGCAGAAAGGAGACCGGAGACTGGAGATTGGGTCCGGCGGAAAGTGCGGACAGCGCGGCGTGATGCGTTCCGCTGATGCTTCCAACAATTCGACAACGCGCCCGCGCGCGAACCCGCGTTTCGCTTCGACAATCTCGACGCGTGCGGTTTCTCCGGCTATAGCGTACGGGACAAAAATGACGCGCCCGTTTTCATCGCGCGCGATGGCTTCGCCGCCGTGCGCCATTGTTTCAAATTTTAGGTTTAGGATTTCTGATGTTTGATTCGCCATTCCTACGTTGTGCGATTCATCGTTGAACCACACAATTTTCCTCAGTTGCCTGATTCCCTTTATTTGATTGCATCCAATCGTACATAGTCACGCAACACTTCCGGCACCTCGATCCACTCGTCTTCTTGTTGATAATTTTCGATTATCGCTATCATGGTGCGCGGGATGCCGAGCCCCGAGCCGTTGAGCGTGTGTACGAATTCGGGTTTCGCGCCGCGTTCGCGACGAAAACGAATGTTGCCGCGCCGCGCCTGAAATTCGCGCACGTTCGACGCCGACGAAACCTCGAGCCATTCGCCGATGCCGGGTGCCCAGACTTCGAGGTCGTATGTTTTTGCCGAACTGAAGCCGAGGTCGCCCGTGCAAAGTTGTTTTACGCGATACGGAATTCCCAAAGCCGTCAGGACGCTTTCAAT
>CAZXYP010000574.1:0-1777 GCA_964644955.1 uncultured Anaerolineales bacterium
CGCTGCTGCGCGATTTCGCTGAGGAACGCTTCGACCGCCGTCATTTTGCCAATGCCGGGCAGTCCGGCGACAAACACGTTAAAGCCGCCGTCGGGAATGCCCAAGCCGAATTGCAACGCGGCGACGGCGCGCGTTTGTCCGATGATGCCTTCGAGCGGTTTGACCGCGGCGGTCGTGTCGAAACCCAATGACGCGGGGTCAATAACGCGGCGCACTTGCGCGGCGCTCAATTCATTCACCATGGGCTGCCTCGTTTCGTCCGTTTGGCTTAGACGTTGACCGTTTTGTGTTTTGCGGACGCGCGTGATTTGTGCGCGCGCCTTTTGCCGTGCGGGAGCGTTTTGGACGTACGCGGCGCGCGTGCTTTAGCGAGAATACGCAGCGCGTGAAATTCCTCATCAAACGCGCTCACAATTTCGTCGGGGTCGGGAATCAAGCGCGCGTCGGTATTGATGCCCACATTCACCTGTCCCGCGTAACTGATGATGCTGACGCCGAGTCCGAGATGCGCGGGCGTGGGAACCCAAAACATGAGCGTCCGAATGCGATTGCCTGCCAAATAAATCGGTTCGCGCGGTCCGGGGACATTCGTCATGACCGCGGTGGCTTTCATGCCAAAGATGGTGTTGATGACGTGTTCGACGGCAACGGGGGTCGCGCCGATGGTTCCCAAAATGCCGTACGCCACCAATGCTTCGGGCGAACGTTTGATGTCGTCCATGCGGTCTTTTAAAATTGCCATGCGCAGGAGCGGGTCCTCGACGCCGACGGGCAGCGACAAAAAGACGAGTCCGAAACGATTGCCCAACGAATCCAAATCCAAATCGCCGGGCGCGCGCAAATTCACCGGCACAATCGCGCGCAAATTCATGTCTTGCGTGTCCATGCAGCGCGCTTCGAGATAACGCCGCAGTGCGCCCGTGACCGCGCTAATCAATGTGTCGTTGATGGTGCCGCCGAGCGCGTGCGCCACATCTTTCACATCGGCGAGCGGCAGAGCTTGCGTCCACGCCACACGTTTCATCACGCCGCATTTCCCTTTGAACATGGAATGGGTGTCGGGACCGATAAACAACAACTTGCCCAATGCCAATGAGCCGCTCGCGCCGAGCAGCGCCGTGTCGCGCAACTTTTCGCGGCTGGTCACGGTTTGACGGACATAGTTTGTGCCGGTGCGCGCGAGTTTCATTGCATTGCCAAAGATGCTGCCGCGTTTGCGCGCGCCGTTTTCGTTGGATGTGACCGTGAGCGCAGTTTCGGCGTTGGGGACTGCGGCGTCGTCGGCAAGCGAAAGCAGCACTTGCACCAATGCGAGTCCGTCCGCCATCGAATGATGCAGGCGACAAATCAACGCGCAGCCGCCCTCGTAATTTTCGACGAGATGATATTGCCACAATGGTTTGGTGAAATCGAGCGGCATGGACATCAAGTCGCCGACGAGTTCATGCAAAGCTTGTTGGTCGTGCGGCGCGGGCAGCGCGATGCGATGCAAATGCGCGTCGAGGTCAAAGTGCGGGTCGTCTTCCCACTGCGGAATGCCGACGCCGAAAAGAGGTTCGCGCACGCGCTGACGAAAACGACGCACGCGCAGCAGTCGCGTGCGAATCAATTCTTTCAGCACATTGAAATCCAACGGGTCGTCAAACATGATGACGCCCGAAATCACCGCCATATTGGTCGGTTCGTCCATGTGCAGCCACGCCGCATCCACAAGTGAAAAACGCTCTGCCATGTTGTACCTCGCTTACCGCTGTGTTACGACGCGCATCCCGAAACG
>CAZXYP010000575.1:0-1757 GCA_964644955.1 uncultured Anaerolineales bacterium
GCAAGTCGCGAATCAACAAGTACGTATTGCCGCGCAGCCAGCGAAATAATTCGAGGGCGTTCTCGACCGACTGCGTGTGATAATTCAACGCGCGCGCCCAACTCGCCTCATCATATCCCATGACCATAGAACCCGGTTCGGCAATGAAACGACGACAGCGCACAAACGAATTCGCTTCGCTGTCTGCAATGTGCACCAAGATTTCGTGAATTGTGAAATCCTCCGACGTTGGGCGGTACTGCCACATTGCGCGCGGGTACCGTTCCATTGCTTTTTGCAGCATATCGTATGCGCTGCCATAGAGAGCGATTTTTTCTTGGCGGTCATCCAGAATCATGTGCGCGGCTCCTTGCTTTGACATCCACTCTACTCTCGGTACAATTCCGAATCATGCATAAACCCAATTTGTATTCTCACATGGCAATACTCGTTTTTACGCTGGGTGCGCTGTGGCTGCTGAGCGCGTGTTCTGTTCCCGGCGGCGGGCGCGTGATTGGCGGACAACTCGTGCAAATCAGCGAACTCCCGACGTATCCCGGCGGGACGCCGATGAATCCAGCCGCGAGTCAAATCATCGGTCCGCTTTTCAATGCCGCGCAGCAAGAAGCGCCGCCGTTTATTGGCTTGGGCATTGAGGTCGGCAAAGCGTATCAAATTTTCCAAGTTCCGAGCGAAACCACATTTGAGGACGTCAAAGCGTTTTACGCCGACAAATTGCAGTCTGCGGGCTGGCGGCAAGATGGCGGGATGCGCGTATTGCTAACTCAATTGAACGCAACGAATCCAAATTTGCATGGCGGCATTTGGGTACGAGTTGACCAAACCTTGTTGATTGTTTTGATGACGGACGCGCAGACGGGGAATAAAGAATTGATGCTTTCATTGGCAACGCATTGATTGTTTGTTGTTCGTTTCGCGTTTTATGCTTTTCGTTTCGCTGCTCGTCTGCCATCTGTAGTCTGTCGTCTGTGGTCTGTTATCACACCTGCAAAATCTCTTCGCCGAGTTGATGCAGCACGGTAAACAAGCGCTGTGGTGAAACCTGTTCAAATTTTGGGAGCAGGTAGTGGACTTCGACATTCGGCGCGGAACGATGTACGATTAAACGCGTCAGCGTCATGCCTTCCAGCGTCGTTTGGACAATCAACCGGTTGACCGTATAGGGCGAAATATTCCCGCGAATGTCCGCGTTCATTGCATTTGCCAATCCGCCTTGCACGGCAGTCCACTGTCCCGCGCCGTGACGTTTTAATTTTTCGTCGGCAGGGACGCGCGGGCTGTGAGACACCAAGTCAAATCCCGGCGCAGTCCGCAAATGTGCGCGCATGACGATCGTATCCTGCGTCTCGATTTTGGATTGCCATATCCACCAAAACGGCAGTTCACGCGGCTGCAATTGGACTGCAACATCGGCGGAACGAAACGGGTCTTTGGCTTTGGGAATGTGGATTTGGACGTGAGAGACCCCGGACCAATTCAGCGTGGCTTTTTCACCAATGATCGGCAGACCTTGTTCCAACCATTTCAAAGTGCGCCGCGCACGACGAATGTTGTACTGCATGCCTATCAAGTACCAGCACAGCAAGACAAGCAGCACAATGAGCGCGGCAGTCCACAGCGGAGAATCAAACATGGCAGGCAAAAATTATAGCACCGATTATTAGCAGTAAAAGATTGAAGCCGCCCAAAAGTCAAGCAACAAATGGTCTTTTCGAGCGGCACGCATTGAAACACAATTTGAATCTGTTGGTAACAAG
>CAZXYP010000576.1:0-1753 GCA_964644955.1 uncultured Anaerolineales bacterium
CGGGGCAGCGTGCGGCATATGGGGATTTGGCACGTCATCCCGAGAATGAAGAGATTCCGGGGCTCGCGATTTTCCGTGTGGATGCGCCCTTGTTTTTTGCCAATGCGAATGTTGCCGACAAGGAAATTCGCAATCGGATTGCGCTGCGCGAACCGACGCCGCAGGCGATTATTATTGATTTGGGGGCGACCAGCGATTTGGACATTGCCAGCGCAGATATGCTGACTGATTTAATCGGCGACCTGCAGAGTATCAACATTCAAGTCATGCTCGCGCAGGTGCGCGGCGCGGTGCGAGAGCGGATGCGCAAAACGGGGTTGATGGAGCGTGTGGGCCAAGAGAATATCTTTTTATCGGTCGAGGGCGCAGTCCACGCGTTTCAAAAAGCAGCCGCGCAAGAAACAAATTCTTTGGAAGAAACATCGGCAATCGAGCCGCCCCCTCCAAATCAGGACAGCACCACGTCTTGAGGTTGGATTGAAACCGCGCCCATTCAAGTTGCCCATTGCGCGTGGGCTTGCGCCGTCGCGCGCAAACGAAAAAATTCCTAGACCGCGCCGTGACAATGTTTGAATTTTTTCCCGCTGCCGCATGGACACGGGTCGTTGCGTCCTGCCTGCGCGAATTTTTTCTGTAATTCTTTTTCGGACTGCGCGAGAATCGCCATCACTTCATCGGCGTACTGTCCGCGCCGCAGCAAGTCCGCCATGATTTTCATCGGCGCGTCAATGTGCTTGAAAAATTTCTTGTAGCCCGCGCACAGATAATTCAAGCCCGCTTCGCCGTCCGGTGTTTGGATGAAACGATTGCGCGGACATTCGCCGTGACACGCGAATTTTACCTCGCACTCTCGACAGTAGCGCGGTAACGAGTCGCGTTTCGCATTCCCAAACGCGCGCTGTTGGTCAGAGGCGACGAGCGTGAGCATGTGTTCCTTTTTGATATTGCCGAGAAAATATTTCGGTTCCACAAAATGGTCGCACGAATACAAATCGCCGTTGTGTTCGAGCGCGAGCGCATTGCCGCACGTTTCGGAAAAGATGCACATGGACGCGGGCGCACCGACCCACGATGCCAGCGCGGCGTCAAACATGCTCACAAACACCTGCCCCACATCGCGGCGCACCCATTCATCAAAAATGGTAATGAGAAAGTTGCCCCACTGTTCCGCACCGACCGTGCGCTCGGTGACGAGAGAACCTTCGAGCGTGTACAGCGGGCGCGCATGATGCGCGTCGCCCCAACCTTCATTCGCAAGCGGCAAGAGTTCCGGTGTCGCGCGTTCTACAATCGGAATGAATTGAATGTATTGGGTCTTGACCTCGTCGCGAAAAAAGTGATACACCTCGAGCGGGTGGTTTGCATTCGCGGCATTGACCGTGCATAGAATGTTGAACTCGACTTGATGTTGCTGCATCAAACGCGCGGCGCGCAATACCTTGTCGAATGTGCCTGCGCCGCCCTTGTCCACGCGATACAAGTCATGCAACTCGCGCGGTCCATCCAACGACAAGCCGACGAGAAAATTATTCGCGCGAAAAAAGTCGCACCACGCGTCATCGAGTAATGTACCGTTTGTCTGGATGGAATGTTCGACCTGCATTCCGGACGGCAGATATTTTTTCACCAATTCGATGGCGCGCTGAAAAAAATCCAACCCCATCAACGTCGGTTCGCCGCCTTGCCACGCAATGGTCACGAAATCGCCTTGCTGCGATTCGATGGTTTGGCGAATATATGTTTCCAACAAATC
>CAZXYP010000577.1:0-1717 GCA_964644955.1 uncultured Anaerolineales bacterium
CGCGCGCTGCCCCAACAACCGCGCCAACTCTTGCGCCCACGCAAAGCATTCCGACTGCGCGCGCGGCGCCCACCGATTTGCCAAAACCGACGCCCATTTTTGGCACGGGTGTGAAAATTGTCTATACCAGCGGCGTTCCGGGTTGTTCCACCATCGGCTTGTTGGATTTGGATACCAAAGTTGCGCGTACTTTCAAGCCCGCGCCGAATAATGAAGAACCTTCCTGGTCGCCCGACGGCACGCAATTTGTCGCCAGCACCGGCGACTGCGGCAACAAAGAATATCGCTTGACCATTTTCGATGCGGTGACGGGCGAATCGCGCCGCCTTGACACCAACTGCGACAAAAGCATTGACCCGTACTGGGGCAAAGACAATCGCATTTATTTTGCGTGCGGTCCGCGTAATGACAACGGCAATTTGTTTTCCGTCAATGCGGACGGCAGCGATCTGCGCGCGTTGGGCGTGAGCGCGCGGCGTCCGACCCTTTCACCCAACGCCAACTTGCTGGCATACATGCGCCAAGAAGATAATGTCTGGCGTATCTGGGTCGCCGAGATTGACGACACGGGTACTGTAAAAAACCTCAAGCAGCTGCCGTTTCCGCAAGTGTTGGGCGGCGTCTATGCGCGCCAACCGCGCTGGAACAGTGACGGCACGCGTTTGTATTTCAACATCACCGACCAATCTTCCCTGCAAGCGATTGCGTTGGCGAGCGTTGAATTGGAAACGAGCCAGACAAACGTTTCGTTTATCAGCGCGGATACCAACACGCCGTTCGTGCGTCCCGTGTGCGGCAAAAACAATGTCTGCGTCGCAGGCGGCGCGAACGGCGGCTTGTGGCTGCTCCAAGATGAAGAGGGCGCGTTGATTCCACAGCGTCAATTGACATTTGGCGAAGAATACGGCGCGGATGTGTATCCCTGATGAAAGCAAACCCTTTTACCTACGGCAATCCCATCACCGATGCGGCGCGTTTTATCGGACGCGCGCGTCAAATTGAGCAAATCTTTAGCCGCCTGCGCAATGTAGAATTTGAATCGTCCTCCCTCGTCGGCGAACGACGCATCGGCAAGACCTCCCTGTTGTATCATCTCGCCGATACTGCGGTACAGCACGCGCACGGCTTGGACCCGGCGCGCTATCATTTTTTGTATGTGGATTTGGCGCTGGTGGATGCAGCGACGACGCCCGCGCGGCTGTGGCAGTATCTGTTGGGACGCTTGAAAACCTCACTGCCCGCATCATCGTTTGACGCGTTCGACGAGACGGCGTCATTGGATAATTTTGCGCTCGCGGAGTTTTTTGACCGGCTCGGCGCGCAGGGACAGTACGTGGTGCTGCTGCTCGACGAATTCGAGAATGTCACGCGCAACGCGAATTTCGGTCCCGATTTTTTTTACGGCTTGCGCAGTCTGGCGATTCATCACAAGCTCGCGCTCATTACTTCCTCGCGCCGCGAATTGATCGAGCTCACGCACTCGGACGAAATTCGCTCGTCGCCGTTCTTTAATATCTTTGCCAACATCAACGTGCGCCTGTTTTCGCCGGAGGAAGCGCGCGCGCTCGTCGCCACGGCATTGGATGGCGACACGATTGCGTTTGCCGAAAACGAAATGGACGCGCTGTTGGAATTCGCGGGCGCGCATCCGTACTTTCTGCAAGCCGCCTGTCATTTTTTGTACGAAGCGCACGCGCAAGCGCTGCCCGACACCGCG
>CAZXYP010000578.1:0-1689 GCA_964644955.1 uncultured Anaerolineales bacterium
CCGGCATTCACATTTTGCGCTGGCAAGCGCAGCGTTGGCATCATATCGCCATCAACCGCACCGAACATCTGGAATGCGAACGGTGGCAGCATGAACAGGGCAAGGACGCGTGAGGGAGAATAGTGCAATAGTGCGTTGGTGCGATAGTGTGATAGTGCGATGGTGCGATAGTGGAATTCGCGATACGCGATACGCGATAGGCGATATACATGAGCGCATGGGATGAATTGAAACGCGAAAGCGCGTTCAAAACAAATTGGTACACGATTCAAAAATCCGATTTGGAGCTGCCGGACGGCACGATTGGGCGCGGGTGGCATTGGATTGATTTTCATACGCCGGCGGTGGGAATCATCCCCGTGCGCGCGGACGGACATATTTTGTTGGTGAATCAATTTCGTTTTACGACGCGCACGCGCGACTGGGAGCTGCCGGCGGGACGCGTGGACGAAGGCGAAACGCCCGAACACGCGGCGGCGCGCGAATTGCGCGAAGAGACCGGACACTGTGCCGCGGTATGGGAACCACTCGGTTATTTTCATCCCTCGAACGGCTCGGGGAATCAAAAATTTATTTTTTTTATCGCGCGTGAGTTGGAACGCGTTAGCGCGATTCAGGACACGAATGAAGTGGACGACGCGCGTTGGTTTGCGCCGGAGGACATTCGCGGCATGTTGGCGCGCAATGAAATTTTCGACGGCATGTCCGTGACCGGATTGTTGTGGTATTTTTTTCGTTTGCAGACTGACGGGCAGGGCGGACGTTATGATGAATGAACTAACGGTCGAGGAATTTTACGTCATCATTGACGAAACCCTGGAGCAGTTGCCGCAAGAGTTTAAGAATTTTTTGAATGATCAAGCCAATTTCACGGTCGAGGTCGAAGAATATCCTGACCGCTACACCATGCAGCTGGCAGGCGTCGTGCATCCCGACCAGCTCCTGGGTTTTTATCACGGTATTCCGCGCACGGAGCGTACGGCGGGATACAACATGGTGCTGCCTGACAAAATCAGTCTCTATCGCCAACCCTTGATGCGCCACTATCGCACGCGTGACGCCTTGACCAAAGGCATCCGCCACACGCTCCTGCATGAAATCGCGCACCATTTTGGCATCAGCGATGAACGACTGCGCGAAATTGGCGCGTATTGAGCGACAAAAAAAACGGGGCAAGAAAGCCCCGTTTTTTTTTCGCCTTTATCCCTTTGCCTTGCGGTCACGATTCCAGAAATACAACCACACTCCGCCGCTGATGACGCAAAAAACCGCAGTGACAATAATGAGCATCTGCATATTGGGTTGATTGAACGCGCTGACAAAATCGCCGTCAGGATTGAGCTGCGTTTGGATGAACAAGAACGCCACGGCGGCAAAACCACCAATCCACAACGCTTTATGATGTTTGAAAATATCCGTGCCCAAATTCCCCGGCACCGGAATTAACTCAAAAAAGAGCGTCTGGATACCGACGGCAAAAATCAAAATGACCAGCGTGGCAAGCCACAAGCTCGCGCCCTCTGTTGTCGGAATAAAGGACGAAGCGAACCACGCCAGACCGGAAACCACCGAAACCGCGCCGACGCCCAACAAACTCAAAGTCATGGGATGCCCGCGCAATTCGCCTTGCGCGCTGCCCGCGCTGCCGAAAATAATCCCGGGCGCCAGACCCGCCATACGCGACAACCC
>CAZXYP010000579.1:0-1626 GCA_964644955.1 uncultured Anaerolineales bacterium
CATGTTGAACCGCGTTGAAATGGCGTTCCGCGCCTACGACCCGTGTTTCGGCTGCGCGACTCATTCACTTCCCGGGCAAATGCCGTTGGAGGTGACGATTCGCGACGCGCGCGGGAATGTGGTCGAGGTGTTGAAACAGAGATGTTAATAAAGGATGAAGGATGAAGGCGGAAGGATGAAAAAAATCCTCCGCGCTTTGTCCTTTATCCTTCATCTATCATCCTTGAAGATTCTCGTTCTCGGTCTCGGCAATCCGCTGCTCGGCGATGACGGCGTGGGCTGGCGCGTCGCAGAGATTTTGCAAGCGCAAATGCGCGCCGCAGAAATGAACGCGCCAGCCGCGATCAGCCATCAGCCATCGGCTATCCGCGATTCGTCATCCGCCGTCGAAATAGATTTTTCGTGCAGCGGCGGTCTCGCGTTGATGGAACGTTTGATTGGGTACGAACGCGTGCTGCTCGTGGACGCAATGCAGTTGGACGCTGAACCCATCGGCAGTGTGCGTCAATTGCGATTGGAGGACTTGCCCGACCCGTCGGCGGGGCATTCCGCATCCGCGCACGATACGACCTTGTTGAACGCGTTGGCAGTGGGACGCGCGTTGAATGCCAGATTGCCCGCGCAAGTGGATGTCATCGCGATTCAAGCCGAGCGCGTCTATGATTTTTCCGAAGCGCTTTCACCGCCGGTCGCCGCAGCGGTTCCGTTTGCGGTGGCGCGGGCGCAGCAATGGTGCGCGCAGTGTCGCCAAGAGAGCGAGTGAATACGTCACGTCACCCGCTGTCTTGATCAAGGAGGAGTTATGGTCTCTCCCGAATTGTTACGCCGCTATCCTTTTTTTTGCTGTTTGGACGACGCGCAGCTCAAAGCGCTCGCGATGATTGGTCAAGAAAGTGAGTTCGAGCAAGGCGCAATGCTTTTTCAAGAAGGTGAACCGGCGCGTCAGCTGTGGTTGTTGATGAATGGCAGCGTGGATCTCTATTATCAAACGGACGCCAATAGGGGCGAACCATTGTTGGTCGGACAAATCAATCCCGGCGAAGTGTTTGCCATTTCCGCGCTCATTGAACCGTACCGCCTGACCTCATCGGCGCGCGCAGGCGAAGATTGCCGGGCGCTCTGCTTTGACGGCAGCGCGCTGCGCGCCTTGTGTGAAGTGGACTGCAAACTCGGTTATTTGCTGATGCGGCAGCTCGCCGCCAGCGCCATCGAACGCTTGAATTTTACGCGCGTGGAACTCGCCGCCGCGCGCGTGACAATGCTGCCGGCTTGAATGCGTCCCGACGTACCGAAGGTCGCGAGCGGACCGCGCCGCTGCAGGGGCGCGGTTTGAAGCGAACCGCGTGTATCCGCACGCGGTTTTTTTATTTGGTGTATCATTTGCGTCAACCTCTGCTATACTCGTTGTCGGACCAACCATGAACGATGACAAAAAACTGACGCCCATGCTCGCGCAGTATCGCAATCTCAAAGCGCGCTTTCCGGATGCGCTATTGTTTTTTCGACTCGGCGATTTTTACGAAACGTTCGAAGTCGACGCGAAAATATGCGCGCGCGAATTGGAACTGGTGTTGACGCATCGCGCGTTCGCCAAAGGCGTGCGCTTGCCGATGGCGGGTGTACAGC
>CAZXYP010000580.1:0-1597 GCA_964644955.1 uncultured Anaerolineales bacterium
GCGGAGGATTTTTTTCATCCTTCCGCCTTCATCCTTCATCCTTTATTAACATCTCTGTTTCAGCACCTCGACCACTTCGCCCCGCGCATCGCGTATCGTGACTTCCAGCGGCATTTGTCCCGGAAGCGAATGTGTGGCGCAGCCAAAGCAAGGGTCGTAGGCGCGGAATGCCATTTCGACGCGGTTCAACATGCCTTCGGAAATCACGCTGCCGTTGTGAATGAAATTCTGCGCGGCTTTTTTGATGCTCATGCTGATAGGCGCGTAATTGTTGGTCGTGCCGACGATGAGATTTACCTTGGTCAAAATGCCGCGCTCGTCCGTCCAGTAGTGATGCGTGAGCGTGCCGCGCGGCGCTTCGACAATGCCGACGCCTTCGGTGGGCGTTTCGGTTGGGATGACGCGAAAATCGTCGGACGTGATTTCCTCATCCGTCGCGAGTTCGACCCAACGTTCTGCGGCGTACAACAATTCAATCAAGCGCGCCCAGTGCGTTGCCAAACGTTGATGCACGGGCTTGCCGCCGAGCGTCGCATAAAAGCGTTCGTACTCTGCTTGTGCGCGCGGCGTCGCCATGCCGTCCGCCGCGTTGAGACGCGAGAGCGGCGTCGCCATGTACACGCCCGAATCTTTGCCGTCGGTGAAACCTTTCCATCCAACTTTTTTCAGGTACGGAAATTTCAAGTACGTCCACGGCTCGACGCGCTCCGCAATCCAATCGGTATATTCGTGCGGCGCGTACTTGCCGATGCGTTCGCCGTCGGGCGCGACCACACTGACCTTGCCGTCGTAAAAATTCACGCGATTGTTTTCATCCACCATGCCGATGTAATACGTGCGGTGTGTGTAAATGTCGCCGAGAATCAAATCCACGTATGCTTGATTGCCCAACACAATATCGTTGAACAATTTCAAACTGAACTGTGCGAAATCAATCGCCCAGCGTCCCATCCGTTCAATCTCCAGTCTCTGGTCTTTGGTTATTCCTTTCGTAAGACCACCCGGAATTGATGTACACGGATGCACCTTGCGCCCGCCAATCATCTCGACGACGGTGTGTCCGTACTTGCGGCATTCAATGACCTTGCCACCGATTTCGAGACCGACTTTGTGAATGACGCCGAGGATGTTGCGTTCCGCCACCGGCGCATCGGGACCCATCACAAAATCGGGTCCGCCCAACGCGTAAAAATGCGTCGCGTGGTCGGTGACATAGAATGCGCTGTACAACAGCTCACGCAATTTTTTCGCGGTGGACGGAATATTGACGTGATATACCGCGTCCGCCGCCTTTGCGGCTGCCATGTGATGCGCTTCGGGGCACACGCCGCAGATGCGATTCGTCAGCACCGGCATTTCTTCGACGGGACGCCCGACGCAAAAGCGTTCAAACCCGCGCAGCTCGGGGATTTGAAAGTACGTGTTGGCGACATTCCCCGCGTCGTCGAGAAAAATTTCAATCTTGCCGTGCCCTTCAAGACGCGTGATGGGGTCAATGGTAATTCGTTGCATCTCAGTTTTCCCTCCACGCTTTTTTGCTCGCGCGCAGCACCGACCCTGCGAGATTGAACCGGTAGAACGAACCCGCCGGGTCGGG
>CAZXYP010000581.1:0-1562 GCA_964644955.1 uncultured Anaerolineales bacterium
TCGGCAAAGGCAAAAATCAAATCACGATGGAGCAGGTGAGCGTTGACAAAATCACACAATATGCGAGCGCGGATGCGGATTACACGTATCGTTTGTTTGAACTCTACAAGCCGCTGTTAAAAGAACGCGGTCTCGAAAAACTGTTTTACGAAATTGAGTTGCCATTGATTGCGGTTGTGGTAGAAATGGAAGCGGCAGGGGTCTTGTTGGATTTGGATGTGCTGCATGACTTGTCGCGCGAGATTACGGCGCGTTCGGGCGAAATTGAAACGCAAGTGTATGCGCTGGTCGGCGCGCCGTTCAATCTGAATTCGCCGATGCAGCTCAGCGAAGCATTGTTTGAAAAATTGGGTTTGTCGTCGCAGGGCATGGAACGCACCGGCACCGGAAAAATTTCGACGGCGGCGGGCGCATTGGAAAGTTTGCGCGATAAACATCCGGTTATCCCGTTGATTTTGGAACACCGCGAATTGTCGAAACTCAAAGGCACGTATGCGGACGCGCTGCCGCAGTTGGTCAATCCGAACGACGGACGCGTGCATACGAGTTTCAATCAGGCGGGCGCGGTGACGGGACGCATGTCGTCGTCGAATCCGAATCTGCAAAACATTCCGGCGCGCACCGAATTGGGACGCCGCGTGCGCCGCGCGTTCATCGCGCCGCCGGGCAGTGTTTTGGTTTCGGCGGATTATTCGCAGGTCGAGCTGCGCATTCTCGCGCACGTTTCCCAAGACCCGAATTTTTTGCAGGCATTTGCCAACGGGGAAGACATTCACGCCAGCACCGCCGCGTTATTGTTCAATGTGCCGCTCGAACAGGTAACGCCGCAAATGCGCCGTTTGGGCAAGACGATTAATTTCGGCGTCGTGTACGGCATCAGCGATTGGGGCGTGGCAGGACGCACAGAGCTTTCGCTCGAAGAGTCGCGCAAATTGATTGATGATTATTACGCGCGCTATCCGCGCGTCAAAGAATATTTGGAAAAAACCAAAGCGATGGCGCGTGAAAAAGGATATGTCGAATCTTTGTTGGGACGCCGCCGCTATTTTCCCGAACTCGCATCGGGACGGCGTTTGCCGCCCGGTCAAAAAAATCAAGCCGAACGCGAAGCCATCAACATGCCGATTCAGGCGACGGCGGCGGACATTATCAAAATTGCAATGGTGCGGCTGCACGATGAGTTACACAAGGAAAACTTTGCCGCGCGGATGATTTTGCAGGTGCATGATGAATTGGTATTTGAGTGCGCGGCGGAACAGGTGACTGAATTTGCGCCGGTGGTGCGGCGGCTCATGGCAGAGGCATACCGCCTCGACGCGCCGCTTGAGGTCGAAGTCAAGGTCGGTGCGAATTGGGAAGAGATGGCAAAGGTGCCTGCATGAATCTCTTTTCACCGACCGATGTCCGCGCGTTGAGCGACGCGCACGCGGCGGACCCCGCGTTTGACTTGGCGCGGTATCAGGCGCGCAATCAACTCGCGTGGCTGCACGAACGCATCTACGGTGAAATCCGTGCGCGGCGTTGGGACGCGCATTTTCGTCCCGAATGGTCGCTGACCTCCG
>CAZXYP010000582.1:0-1551 GCA_964644955.1 uncultured Anaerolineales bacterium
TTTTTTCTGTGAAAATCTGTGAAATCTGTGTCCCAAACCCAAATCTGTGATGTACGGTGTCAGGTCTCGTTACCTAATGCTTCCCACCAACACACACCTGCTCTATCCCGAATTCGATTATCACGCGCCGACGACGATTTACGAAGTGACCGAATTGCTCGCGCAGTACGGCGACGAAGCGCGCGTCATGGCGGGCGGCACCGATTTGCTCGTGCAAATGAAAATGGAACGCCGCCAGCCGTCGCATGTCATCTCACTCACCAGAATTCCAGCGCTCAAGGGAATCAAGAAACTCGAGACGGGAGAACTAGAGATTGGCGCAACCACGAGTATTCGCCAAGTCCATCAGTCTCGAATCTCCGGTCTCCGATTCTCCGCTTTAGCCGAAGCGTGCAATTGGTTCAGCACCGTCCAAATCATGCACATGGCAACACTCGGCGGAAATTTATGCAACGCGTCGCCCGCCGCCGATTCCGCGCCGCCGCTGCTCGCGTTCGACGCGCGCGTGACGCTCAAATCCAAAACGTCCGAACGCATCATACCGCTCGAACATTTTTTTGTCGCGCCCGGCAAAACGGCAATGCAGCCCGATGAACTATTGACGCAGATTTCCATTCCCGCGCCGTCGTCCAACACAGGCAGCGCGTTCATCAAAATCGCGCGCGTCACCGCCGATATTTCTCAAGTGTGCGCGGCGGTGCGTATCACGCGCGACAGGCATACGATTCAAGACGCGCGCATCGCACTCGGTTCCGTCGCGCCGACACCTGTCCGCGCCACCGTTGCCGAACGCGACCTCATCGGACAAACGTTTTCGGTGGAATTGGCAGAACAAATCGGCAAGCAAGCGGCGCAAGAAATTCAACCCATCAGCGACGTGCGCGCCACGCGCGAATATCGGCAGCATATCGCCGCAGTCATTGTGCGCGACGCCTTGCTGCGCGCGTGGGAGCGATCGCAATGAAACGCGAACCAACGTGGATGCAGCTAATCATTCGCAAAGGGGCGTGCTGATTCGCGGTCTTTCAATATGGACAAAAAAACCATCCATTTAACGTTGAACGGAGAGCCGCGCGAGTGGAGCGTGTTTCCGAACGAACTCTTGCTCAATGTCTTGCGCGAACATGAATTTTTGACGGGGACGAAATACGGCTGCGGCATTGGCGAATGCGGCGCGTGCACGGTTCATCTCAACGACGCGCCCATGCTTTCGTGTCTCACCCTCGCGGTTGCGTGCGACGGCGCGAACATTGTGACCATTGAAGGACTCGCGCGTGACGGCAAACTGGACGCGGTGCAGGAAGCCTTTCTGGGGCAGAGCGCGTTTCAATGCGGCTTTTGCACACCCGACATGATCATGATGACGCGCGCGTTATTGAATGAAAATCCGCAGCCGACAGAAGCGCAGGTGCGCGATTATTTGCGCGGCAATTTGTGTCGCTGCACAGGTTACGCGAGTATTGTGCGCGCGGCGTTGGATGCAGCCGCCATGGAAAATCAACACGCAGCCGAAACCGCAGCCAAATAAAAAAAGTCACCGCATTTTTGCGC
>CAZXYP010000583.1:0-1537 GCA_964644955.1 uncultured Anaerolineales bacterium
TGTGACATGGTGGTATGCGGTTTGATAAACGCACCGTGCCGCAATGCCGCGTTGTGTTTATCGCGCCGTTCGTGCATGAAAATATGGTACAAGAAAAAGGCGGCACACACGTCCGCCTTTTTGGGACAAACCTATTTGACGCCAAGGTCCGCCGGACTCTTGATGTTGGGAATGCGCGCCCTGGCTTGTTCCTTGAGCATCTGATTGTTGCTGACCTCAAACACTTGGGCAAGCGCCGCATCCGCCTTATCGCGTTGTCCCTGCGAAGCATACAAGATGCCCAAATAATAATGCGCGAAGGCTTGCTTGGGGTCAAGCGCAATGGTTTGCTCGAACGCTTGGATGGCGTCTTGCCAACGATGCGCCACATAGTACGCCACGCCAAGTTCCAAATAATTCGCTGCGCTGGCTTGGTTCTTGATTGCGTCGCTGTATTTGTCAATCGCTTGTTCCGGCGTCAAGATGCCTGCCGGCGCCGCAGGTGTTTTTGGTTTCGAGGACATGTGTGCTGCTCCAAAAAGATACGCGCAAAAATTTTACCACGAGTGCGCAAGGATGCCAACGCGTCAATTGCGCTTGATAATCGGAATCGAACCCGCCGCAATCAACTCGCCTTGCGCGGCTTGCGCGTTCAAGACGCTGACTTTGGCGGCGACTTGCTGCGAAACATGTTTGAACGCTTGCCCCAACGCGGAATCGGGTTCTGTTATCGAAACCGGCAGCCCGGTATCGCCGCCCAATCGAATTTTCGGGTCGAGCGGAATTTCGCCGAGAAACGCCACGCCCATTTTGTCCGCCATGCGATGCGCGCCGCCGTGGTCAAAAATATCGGTGCGTTCGCCGCAATGCGGACACACAAAGTAACTCATGTTTTCGATGACGCCCAACACCGGCACTTCGAGGCGTTTGAACATGGTGACACCGCGCACCACATCGGACAATGCGACGTCTTGCGGCGTCGCCACAATCACCGCGCCCGTGAGCGGCAGCGTTTGCGCGAGCGTCAATTGCGCGTCGCCCGTGCCCGGCGGCAAATCAATCACCATATAATCGAGCGCCCCCCATTCCACATCGGTGAGAAATTGACGAATTGCGGAATGCAGCATCGGTCCGCGCCAAATCATTGCCTGTTCGGGCGAAACGAGAAACCCCATGCTCATCAATTTCAAGCCGAACGCTTCGAGCGGAATGATTTTGTCGTTTTCCGCCATCGGCTTTTGATTCTCCAAACCAAGCATGATGGGAATGTTGGGTCCGTAAATGTCGGCGTCGAGCAATCCAACGCGCGCGCCCGATTGCGCCAACGCGACGGCGAGATTCACGGCGACCGTCGTTTTGCCCACGCCGCCTTTGCCCGATGCGACGGCGATGGTGGAACGCACATCCATTTGTAATCGTCCGCTGATGCGCGCGTCGGTCGGTACATTCGCGTCCCATTTGATATGGACATTTTTGACGCCGGGAATCGTCTTTACCGCGGCGGTCGCTTCGGCATCAATCTGCCCGCGCAATGGACACGCGGGCGTCGTCAGCACAA
>CAZXYP010000584.1:0-1502 GCA_964644955.1 uncultured Anaerolineales bacterium
CAGAAACACGCGCGCAGATTGATGTTTCTCCAAGCCGGCATTGATTTTCTACTCATCAATGCCGCGTTTGCGCTTGCCTATTTTATCCGCTACGAACTGCGTTTTCCCATCACGGTCGCCGAAGCCAATTACGTCGCCTATACCGAGTACATTCCCATCACATTGGTCTCGAGCGCGGGCTTGTTGTTAATCTACCGCATCGAGGGCATTTACAATTATGTGCGCGGACGCACGTGGCTCGAAGAATTTTACGGCTTGCTCACTGCCACTTTTACCGGCATTGTCATTCTCGTGTTTGTCTTTTTCTTTTTTCGTCCGCAATACTATTCGCGTCTGATTTATTTGTATGCGGGCATTTTGATTGTCTTCCTGTTGACTATTGGACGCGTGGTCATGCGGTGGGCGCTGAGCGCGCTGCGACGACGCGGCTGGGGCGTGGATCGCGCGATTGTGGTGGGGGGGGGTGAAATCGGACGCGCCATCATGCGGAATGTGTTGGCACAGCCGGGGCTTGGGTATCACATCGAAGGGTTTGTGGACGATGACCCGGGCAAGGGCGCAATCGGGAATTTTCAATTGCTCGGCGGCACCGCCCAACTGCCAAGTCTCTTGCGCGAACGCGCGATTGATGAGGTGATTATTACGCTCCCGTGGCACGCGCGCGACAAAATTGTGCAAATCATTGAACGCGCAGAAGAAGCGGGCGCGCGCGTAAAAATTGTGCCGGACTTGTTTCAACTTTCACTCTCGCAAATTGCGGTGGATGCCGTCGGCGGCATTCCGCTCATCGGCGTCAAGGAAGCCAGCTTTAGTTCCGGCGCGCTTGCCATCAAACGCGTAATGGACGTGCTCTTGTCCTGCGTCTTGTTCCTCATCTTTTTGCTGCCCATGGCGCTGATTGCCTTGACAATCAAATTGACCTCGCCGGGTCCGATTATTTATTCGCAGTATCGCGTGGGACGCGGCGGAAAATTATTTACCGCATATAAATTTCGGACGATGCGCGTCGGCGCCGACCAAGAAAAGGATGATTTGCTGCATTTGAACGAAGCCACCGGACCGTTATTCAAAATTCGAAATGACCCGCGCATTACAGCTGTCGGCAGATTTTTGCGGCGTACGAGTTTGGATGAATTGCCTCAATTTTGGAACGTGCTGCATGGCGACATGTCGCTCGTGGGACCACGTCCGCCGCTCCCCACTGAAGTTGCGCAGTACAAAGAATGGCACAAGCGCCGCTTGGATGTTTCCCCCGGCGTGACGGGTTTGTGGCAAGTGAGCGGGCGCAGTGAATTATCCTTCGACGAAATGGTGATGCTCGATTTGTATTACATTGAAAACTGGTCGCCGTGGCTCGACGTGTGGATTATGCTCAAAACGATTCCCGCGCTGCTCACCGCGCGCGGCGCGTACTAAAAGACATTGTTACCTGCGCCTTCCGCCAGCGTGGTAGCACCACATCTAATCGTGGTCAGGAACACCACTTTTGAATCAGTTGTTTT